>JACQVH010000090.1 GCA_016209895.1 Candidatus Hydrogenedentota bacterium
GCCAGACACGTTTAAACTCCCACGCATGCAGCGTGCCGTCCTACCACAGGAGCCTGGTCAGGGGCTAACCACTAACGGGAGAAGTGTCAAAGACGAAATTGTTGCTCACGCCGGCCGGCGGCGCATATGGCTCAGGTAGCTTCTCCCCACCGGGTTGCTCCCACGTTTTGCCTCCGTCATTGGAGCGTTGGATAATCTGCCCGAACCAGCCGCTCGTCTGCGAAGCATAGAGACGGTTCGGGTCAACGGGCGAGCCCTTCATATGATAAATTTCCCAGCCCGCAAACAGGGGACCACTCACCTTCCACTTCTTGCGCGTGCCGTCCGACGTCAGAATGAACGCACCCTTACGGGTGCCTACGAGTACTCGCACTGTGCTCATTTCTTGCTCTCCTCACAAGTTGGTGTGGCCGATCGGGAAATGCGCGATGCCTTATCTCATGATTCGACCGGAAATTCCGGTTACTGTCAAGGGGGATTGTCGCAACCCACTTCACGGCTGTAGATTATGAGCCGTGTCTTACGGCGCAACACGTTGTGAGCCGCAATCTATTCCTGTGATCGCGCGACTGATCCGGGCGAGATTTTCGAATATTTATTGGATGAACTGGAAAAAGAAACCAGGCCGAGTCGTTCAAGTGGTAGCCGCGTAGTGATCCGGCAGCCGGCCGCCGGGAGCAGCGTCAGGCGGCGGCGTCTTGAATTCAAAATAGCTCCTCTATGGACTCCTTATCAACGAAGCCGCACACAAAGTTGCGGTCGTGTTCATACGGCTTTGCTCGGGCGTCTGGTGCAAATCGGGAGCATCGTCCGTTATCGTTGCTCGACGGGACGGTATTGGACTGTGTTATCATCTGTGACTTGATGGGGACGAAGCTCATGGGCGGTGGAGGGATAGCAATGAAGATTCTTTCGTTTACGGGAGTAGTGTTGGCTATTAGTATGGCGCCCAATTTCGCCGCAGATGAAATCGCCGTCGAGCGGGCAATTGGCACCGAGGTACCGGGCGAGTATAAGCATCCTTGCACCATAACCGAGCTCGACAACGGCGATCTGTACATCGCCTACTACGGCGGGTCAGGCGAGTATGAGGACGACTCGAAGGTGTGGGGAATGCGCAAGGCGAAGGGAGCGACTTCCTGGTCGGCGCCGGTATGCATTGCCGACACACCGTTCCTTGGAGAGGGCAATCCCGTAGTGTGGCAGGCGCCGAATGGTATCGTGTGGCTTTTTTACGTTCAGCGTCACGGTGACACGTGGTCGGACTCGCGCATCAAAGCCAAGATCTCCACGGACGGTGCCACGACGTGGTCCGACTCGTTTATGATCACACACGAGCAAGGGATGATGGTGCAAGGCCTACCGACCGTGCTCAACGACGGCACATACTTGCTGCCTGCCTACTACGAGACGGGCCACGACCAGGAAAAGACCGACCCGGACACCGCGTCGTTGTTTTTCCGCATCGATCCGCGCACCAAGACCTGGACCGAAACGGGCAAGATTATGTCCGACAAGGGCAATCTTCAACCCCACGCCGTACAACTCACTGACGACTACCTTATTGCCTACTGCCGGCGGGGCGGCACGTTCGAGCCTTTGCCGGACGGACGCATCATCCGAGCCGAGTCCCATGACGGCGGGAAGACGTGGAGTCGCGGAACACCCTCGCAGTTCAAGAATCCCAATGCGGCGATTGCTTTTATCCGACTGCGAAATGGCCATCTATTGCTGGTTTATAACGACAGTATTGCCGAGCGGACGCCGCTGACCGCATCCGTCTCGACCGACAACGATAAGACGTGGCCGTTCAAGCGTAACCTTGCCGAAAGCGATGAGACCCAAACCTTTGCCTATCCGGTCGCCATTCAAACACGAGACGGCAGAATCCATGTGGTCTGTACCCACGACTCCCGGAAGACTATTCTGCATTTCACGTTCGACGAGGAGGCCATCCTGTCGCACAAGGCTGACCAGTAGATCGTCGCACCGTAGACTTTGCGAAAATCGCGGTATTCTGATTGCGTGGGAAGACAATCTCGGGTGATTACTTGGCCGTGGCACCGGCGGCTGTTATCGGCGGTCCGGGGATGTACAGATCCGCGCAGCCCGGGCGCGTGGGAATTACGTGGTCGCACGCAACGCACCACATTTCCCAAGCACCATCAATGTAATTGTCGTTGCCGGGCCGCCCGCAGGCCTGCGCAAAGAGGCACCACTTCCCTTCGATAAGGTAAAGCGCCGGCGTGGCGACATGATAGAGCGTGCGGTCGTCGTAAAGTCCGTGCCATTTCGTCTGGAGCATGGTGTCCGGATCGAGCTGCGTCCATCCTCGTACGGGATTGGTGCTCACTGCCAGCACGGGCCGCCAGCGTGCCCCATGATCCACTCCCACTTCGATACAGAGTACGTACGTCTCCCCCACTTTGAAAACTTGATGCCATTCGTAATAGGCGTTAGGTGTGGACGGGAAAATCTGTCCCATGCCGCGCGGATCGTCAGCGTTGAGTTGTCGCCGCCAGTTCTTGCCGTCGTGCGAAGTCGCGAGGCGGATGCCGGGCAGAACACCGTCCTTTCCCCGGTACGAATAGTACATGTACCAGTCCCAGTGTCGCGCTGCGGCATTCCACTCACGCATGACGGCGGCCTGTGAGGCCAAGTCTTCGTGATATGGCGCAGCGGCCTCGGGAGCCAGGACGGGCGCACTGCCATACCGCTCGATGGCAGCCTCGGTCACTTCAGAGTAGCCATCGGCACCCGCAGGACAGATCGCCAGGCCGATCCGGTCCTGTACCGTGCCGGCCGTGCCGGAGTAGTAAATGTGGTAGGCGTCTTGCTCCGGCACATAGAGGACCGCGTCGAGCCGGATGGTGCTGGAATCCCAACCGTGCGCAGCGGGGCCGAAGATTGGATTCGCATCCTCCTGATACCATCGGAACGGATCGCGTGTGTCCGCCCAGGCTTTGCCAATCGCTGCCACGACACGGTTCGACGACGACACGGCCGAGTAGAACATGATTAGCCGTCCCGGCACTTTGGGGTTAGCCAGAATGCATGGCTCTTCGATTTGCTGCGACATCCACTCATGGCTGCTCCGTGCCAGCACGATTTCGCCACGGATGGCGGTGGCGTCTGTGGTCGCGTTATCCTTGGACACCTGAGCCTCGTCCGCGCATGCCGTGCTGAATTCCCACAAACACAGAGCGGCCACTAAACCCACTAACGCGGTCCGGACCCGCGCCTCCCAACGATTCCGCACGGTTGGCGTCCTCCATGATTCTTGTTGCCCTTGCTATTCCAATTTGGCGTCCGCCCATAGGACACGAAGCCATCCGGGGCTAGTATCGGTTGTCATTCCTTCTCCGTGCAAGTAGAAGCTGCGCAAACGACCAGGCAACGCTATACCTTTCGTGATGAGCGAGCGCCCGCCCGGCCGCATCTTGCAGTTGCTCCGCGGCTCCGAGCACAATGGGTAATCGCTGCTTGCCGGAGTTAGCGGATTTGGCGCCCCGGGAACTGTGTAATTCCCGCTCGACAGCGATGCGTTCGGACGTACGGAAAATGGCCCGCCCGACGCTCATATCCCGGGTTTCAACAATAGCAGCAACATGACCAGCGGTGTTTTCGCCGCGACGCTGTGCTTTAGGTTTGGAGCCATGTGCACCCAGGTACCCGCATTTGCTTCAACGTGGTCTTCGCCGAGGGTGAGATGCGCCTCGCCCTTGACGACATGAATGATCGCCGGCATCGTGGCCGTGTGTTCCGATAGTTCCTGTCCGGCATCGAAGGCAAATAACACCGCTTTCAGGCGATTATCGCTGTACACGGTGCGACTCAGCGTCCCCTGCGACGGTACCTCGACTTCTCTTGCCAAGTCGGCAATGAACGCATATTCACCACTCATGACGTGCGTCCCTTCTTTGTTGCTAGCTGCTAGTGGTCAGTGATCAGTGGTCAGTTACTCAGTACTCGTCACTCGGAACTTCGTACTCATTGCTCGTTGCTCATTGCTCGTTGCTGTCTACACTCCGAGGAATTGTATGGCCAGTCCGCAAAGTAAAATCGCCGCGCCGGCCGCGGCATGCGTGAAACGTTCAAGGCGTCCCACGGGAAGCAAGCTTATACCCACATACGAAACGAGGACCACACCCAACATGGTCAGCAACGTGGTTATCCCGAAAACGCCGGTTACCAGCACTAACCCCCAGAAGCTACTCTTCGCCGCCGGATACATGAGGATGGGGATCAGCGGCTCGCACGGACCGAAGACGAAGATCGTAAACAGTACCCACGGAGTGATGGGCCGTGAAGGATTCGTGTGATTGCGGATTTTGGATTGCGGATTGCGGATTAAATATTCGGGCGCTTGGTCGTTATTATGTTCAATGTCGCTTAGTGGCAAGTGGTGATGACGGTGTTTTCGATAGGCGCGGCGGAGTCCGTATACAAGGTAGACAAGACCGAAAGCGATCAGCAGCCAGGCGGCAACGTTGCCGCGGAACGATTCCAACATTTCCAGGCGCGTCACGGCCAGCCCCAACGCGATGCCAATGACTCCCAGGATTACGGAACTGAGGATATGCCCGAGTCCGCAAAACAGCGTTACAAAGCTTGTCATAATCTTTGACCAACCCCGCGCCCGGGCCATCATCACGAACGGCACATAATGGTCCGGACCCAACACCGTGTGTACGAATCCTATGGAGACGGCAGTACCCATCAAAATCCATAACTCGTGGGACATGCGATTCACTCCTGGCTTGTGCAAGTGATCTTATTCGTCCGCACGCATTCGATCAAGAACCGAAGTCCGTTTCGCCTACAGATGTGCGGATGGCTCATGCTATAGTCCGTCTTCGGCCTGAGTGACATCCTTCCAAACCGGTACTAAACAGCACAAGATACGAATGAAGACCTTTGACGATGAATTGGTGAGCGGCAGCATTTTGCGGTCCGTCTGGAAACTGGCCTGGCCCGGTGTCCTGCTCAATCTGCTCAACGGTGTCCACGGCATTATTGACCACGTCCTGGTGGGACATTTCATCGGCTACGAAGGTAATGCGGCTATTGGCGTCGCCTGGCAGATCTACTTGGTGATGGTGGTATTTATCGCGTCTTTGTTCCAAGGAATGAACGTGCTGGTCGCGCGCTATGCGGGTCGTCAGGATCGCCAAGCGATCAGCCGCGTAACGTACCAGACGTTTCTGGCGGGCATCATCCTGGTCGTCGGCATTATCATGCCGCTTGGATTGTTCACCGCGCCGTATCTTTTGACGCTCCTTAACCAAAGTCCCGGAGTACAGGTTCACGCACTGCCCTACCTTCGTGTGTTGTTCGCCTTCGGCGCGCCGCTCTTCCTGATGATCCTCCTCACCTATGCGCTTCAGGCCGCCGGAGACCCCAAGACGCCGCTGAAATTGGGCGTACTTGCGACCTTCCTGAACGCAATCATCAGCACCGTCCTTATCACCGGGTTTGGTCCGGCGCCGAAACTGGGCGCCACGGGCGCGGCGCTCGGAACGTGCCTCGCGCCGTTGGTCAGTGTTGTAATCGCGATCACGCTCATATTCAAGCGCAAACTCCTTATTGATCGCCCGGAAAGACTGACCCTGCTTCCGGACTTGTCCGTCATCCGCGTGGTGGCCCGGATCGGAATTCCCACCGGGTTGCAGGCGGTGCTTTTGAACCTGGGCGGCGTTCTCCTGATCCGGATCATCGGCATGCTCGAGCATAGCGCCGCCGCGCAGGCGGCTTATACCATCTGTTATTCGCAACTGTTCTCGATCATCACCTGGGCGTCGTTCGGTCTGCGGGCATCCGCGGCAACTATCATCGGCCAGAATATCGGCGCCGGCAAGCCGGAACGCGGGAAGGCAGGTGTCCACGTAGCCGCGACGGTGGGCGCCGCGTGGGCCGTCGTTCTAGGACTTCTTTTCTGGTCCTGTCCTCAGGCGTTGTTGAGCATCTTTGGCGCTTCGCAAGAACCCGTCCTGGGTTTTGGGGTCACTCTTCTCCGCTACTTGGCGTTTTCCGGCGTTTTTTTGGCGGTATCGCTGGCCATCACCGGTGGACTGCAAGGCGCCGGGGACACCATGACCCCGATGTACATCGCGTTGATCACGCAGATTGGCGTTCTGCTCGGCATCTGCCAAGTATTCGCTTGGCTGAACCTCTTATCCGCGCAGGTCGTCTGGTGCGCGATTCTCATCAGCCACGTAACGCGCTGCTTGCTCACCTATCGCGCTTTTCAACAAGGAAAGTGGGCGCGCATTAACGTCGAGTTGGTCGCGGCGCGCCAAGACTGAGCGCCGGAAGATTTCCCGGTACGGCGATTCGCCACGCGCCTCGAACGAGCCCAAAGTCAAGATATTCCATATTGTCCACCATGTCCACACTGACCACGACGCTAAGACGCGCCTAAGGCCTATCCAGTGTCCGATTCACCGTTCTTTGGATGTCAACCGCATCTATGTCGCCGTCCGAATCCACGTCGCCCGGCGCGGCCGCTTCGGGGTGTAACACGGAATTCGTCACGAGTTGAATATCTACTGCGTCCGTTTTCCCGGACGAATCCAAGTCCGTTCCCGGGGTGTCTACGCCACCTTGCTCCCGGTCATCGGGCGAAGTCTGGGTCGCTTCTTCCGGATGTTCCTGTCTTGCGCCGGCATCAGCGTCTGCCGCGACCACTGGATTCACCACGGTAAAGTAGCTGCTGGGCCCGGCGGCGGGCGCGTATTTGCCATTCGGACTCGAGGCCGTCCCGGGAGCGATGGTGATGCTCAGGTTTCCGTCCCCGGATATATCGGAAATGGTAACGTTCCGGAGTTGACTGCCACTGCCGCTAACCGAAACCGTGCCCCGCGCGGTCCCCGAGCGATTCAAGGTGATGTCCTGCGCGCTCAGGGTCACGTAGCCCGCACCAGAATACGTGACGGCGTAAGATACCGGCCCGCCGCTGGCGCGGGTGGTAGAGGGGGCGCTGATGGTAATGGAAGGCGCAGCAACGTCGGGTGGCGGCTGGGCGTTGGCAGATTGAGCGATGAGCCAGAAAACGGCCGCCAACGGAGCAACTGATTCCAATATCCCCCGGGGGGACGATTGGCGCACGAAAACAATGATTCGTGGGTACATTCCCTTTACCAGCCCCGGTAGGAGGATAGCAAGAACGGTGTCGCGATTTCGACTTGTCCGTCTCCGGTGAATTGATGGTGTTGAATCAATCATGATGAGGCTTGAAAATGGCCAGGCCGCCAGATATTGTCCAGTCGTATGATGGCTTGGAGATATCCGGTCGCAAGGTACGGTCCGCGCCACGAAGGAGACGGACAATGAACGCAGCCTTGATATTCCATCACGGGGAACTGGATTGCCTTACCCTGGGCGACGTGCCGGAACCGAAACCCGCCGCGACCGAGGCGGTGATTGCCGTCCGCGCCGCCGCACTCAACCATCTCGACATCTGGGTTCGGAAAGGCCGACCCGGACTCCAACTTAAATTCCCGCATGTCCTGGGCTCGGACGCGACCGGCACGGTCAGCGCGGTCGGGGACCACGTGCAGTCGGTCAAGGTCGGAGACGAAGTGATCCTGAATCCCGGACTTAGCTGTGGTCAGTGCGAGTATTGTCGCCGTGGCGAACATAGCGAATGTACGGCCTTCGGGATCGTCGGTCTCAGCCGCGCCGGCACGTTCGCGGAATCCGTGGCGGTACCGGCTGCCAACTTATATCCGAAACCGGAACACCTCAGCATCGCGGAGGCGGCGGCCCTGCCCTTAGCCTATCTGACGGCGTGGCGGATGTTGATGACCCGAGCCAAATTGATCGCCGGGGAGACGGTGCTGATCCACGGTATCGGCGGCGGCGTGGCGCTCGCCGCACTCGAACTGGCCAAGTTGGCCGGTGCGAAAGTGATTGTAACGTCTTCGTCCGACGCCAAGCTCGAACGAGCGAAGAAGCTGCGCGCAGACCATACGGTGAACTATCGAGGGGTGTCGGACATCGAGACCGCCGTCCGTGATCTCACCGGGGGCCGCGGCGTAGATATCGTCTTCGACACGGTCGGCGCCGCGACTTGGGCCGTCAATTTTCTCGTCGTGCGCAAGGGCGGACGCATCGTCCTGTGCGGAGTCACCACCGGCCCGAAGGCGGAGGTTAACATCGCCGCACTCTATTGGAACCAGCTCACCATCCTCGGCTCGACGATGGGTTCACATGAAGATTTCCGGCGAATGCTGCAGGCCGTAACCGCCGCCAAGCTCCACCCCGTCGTAGACTCCGTGTTCGCGTTGGGCGAAATCAAAGACGCAATGGCCAAGATGGAACACGGCGACCAATTCGGAAAAATCGTCCTCAACCCCCACGCCGTGGCGGACACGCGTCACCACACCTCGCACCACAGACAGCCCAGGGAGCAGATACCGGAACTGGTGGCGTGACCCCAGGAGACAGAAGACAGGAGTCAGGAGACGGGGGTCGGGAGTTCGAAGAAAGAATGCCTTTTGCGTAGGCGTCGGCCAACTTACTGATTTCCTCTACAAATCCATGCGCCTTTTGTCAAAGTATGAGATCCCGGAAGCTTTTCGCCGGCGCCACTTCTCCCTCCTGACTTCTGACTCCTGTCTCCTGACTTCAATCACGCAAATAGCTTCTTGCGGAGAACAAATACGCCCACCAGCGCCACGATCACGACTGCCAGTACGATGAACTTCGTGTGGGAACCGGACGAGGCCGCTTCCTGAGGCGCGCCCGTGGCTACGGCGGCTACATTTTCCGTGGTAGGAGAACCGGACTTGTCCTTTCCCGATGCCGAAACGGAAGCGGCCGGCATACTTGGCGACATGGTTGTAGATTCTCCCGTCGGAACGGGAACGACGCCGCCTTTCGGCTGGGAAGCAGTGGACATCGGTTCGGCAGCGGGCGCACCCGCTACCGTCGGCCCGCCGGTTTGCGGGGTCTGCGGCGGTGCACCGGCCGGAGCGCCCGGTGTCCCGGGAACCGCTTGGGCGATAATCGTAGCCCGGGTCTGATCGGCCTGTTGCAACCCTTTCGCTATAGTTTCGCGCGCCGCACTGGTGGCGGCCGAAGGGGCGGACGGGGTCGCGCTTGACGTGGAAGCCGGCGCCGCGGTTTCCGGTCCCGTAGTCGGCGTCGCATCATCTCGTCGTGCCACCGGCAAATCAGGTTTCGTGGCGGCTCGGGAAGTCGGCTCTTGCGCCGGTTCCTTGGCCGCAGGTTCATCGTCGGCTGGTTCCGGTTCCGGAGCAGTTTCGGCCGGTTCCTCTTCCGTCGTTTCCTCTTCTCCCGTTTCCAGTCGAACCTTCCCGGTACTTCCTTGCGACGGAATCTCGACTCCGGAGGCGGAAGCGAACGTGGTCTTGTCAATACTCAGATTGGCTTCGCCACCGGCGGGTGTTCCTACCTTTCGCATGACGATATTGGCGATCTCGCCGGCGCGGACCGTACTTTGGTTGAGGCCCATCATGACCACGCGGAAGTCGCCGGGCGTGACGGTATTTGACTGTACCTGCTTATTGGCCGCCGTAGCCGCCGCCCCGGGGGTCGCGGCCACCGGTTCAAGTACGGCCGGATCGTAGTTAAAGTCGAAGTTGAGGGAGGCCACGCCATTGTCCATTTCACCGTCTAATTGCACGGGAATGGTTACCTGATCGCCCTCGACGGTCGGCGCTCCGATGCGGAGTATGCCGGCGGCGTGCGCCACACCGGTCAAAGAAAGACTCAGAATAACCAGACACAAAACCCTGATTGCTGCACTGTTCATACTTCCTCCTTTAGCCGGGCGACTTATTGCTGTTCACCTTGCTGCATAAACGAAACCGGGGCCTGCCAAGATGACGGTCGGGGGCGCGAGTCTTCACATGATCAGTGTCCGGTGCGCGCAGGATTACTCCGTTGGTCCGCGGCCGGTTCCATTTTGGCCTCGGCACTCTCCGGGTTTGTCTGCGATTCTCCAACCTCCACGTCCGCCCGAGGCGCGCCCGGCAAGACCGATAGCGCATTCACGAACACCCGGGTGTAGCCCAGTCCATAATATCGTACAAAAAGCAGCATCAAGTAAAGCCATGTCACTATCTTGAGCAGACCCACCGTCAAGACCATATAGCGCATCCAGGGTACGGGGATGTCCATCGCCGATCGGAGCACGGGAAGCTCGAACGGCAGAAACGCGAGCAAACCGAGCGAACCAATCCGGAACCCTTGAGCCTGCGCCTCGGCCTCGGATACTGACGCTTCACGACATTTCCGATAGACAAACAACGCCAGGTAAGCCGAAAGGACCAGCGTGACCACCAAGCGTGCACGCTCAGGCAGCACGGTAAAAGAGTGTGACGTCCGCCCCAGGAAGAGCATTACTTCTTCCGGGACCAGCCCAACTCCGAAGAATACAAGCCACAGAAGCAGCGTCGGCAGCGACCATATGTCATAAGACGACCCAGTACGTGTCACGAATTGACTCCTGTTTGATTGGCCGAAACCCACGCAGTCTCGACCACTGCCGGACTTTGTCGAATGGGATAGTCACTCGTCCGAGTCCGTCCGTGCCAACCGGACGTTACGGCCAAAGGGGAATGCATAAACATTTGCCGTATCTATTGGAACAGAGCCAGCGGAACGAAGTCAATGTAAGAAGCAATGAGCAACGAGCAATGAGTAAAGAGCAATGAGCAACGAGCAATGAGCAACGAGTAAAGAGCAATGAGCAACGAGCAATGAGCAACGAGTAAAGAGCGATGAGCAACGAGTAAAGAGCAATGAGC
>JACQVH010000084.1 GCA_016209895.1 Candidatus Hydrogenedentota bacterium
AACAAGGACAGCAAGGACAGCAAGGACAGCAAGGACCCCGGGATGGCGAGGACCGCAAGGGGTGAAATCCTAGAAACGGTCGTGGGCCATGGGAGAAACGAGATAAGGAGAGGGATACAGGTGGCTAAAGGGACGAAAGGGACTTACTCTATGGTGATAAGGGTCGCGGGCATCCTGCCCGCGATTCATCGGCAAGATGCCGATGCCACTGACGGCCGATTGCCTTTTCTAGGTTGATACGATATGGAAACGGTACATCGCGGCGTTGCGCGCGTGACTACGAACGTGTCTTCTTACATCCGCACTCCGCAGCTGGGTCATCGCCGGGATTGCATGAATTTTTCCCAGAGGTCGGAGCGAGTGTAGGCGAGTAGCATGACCCCGGGGCGCAGTCCGTAGAATTCGACTTGGTAACTATCGCGAATTTTCGCGTCTAATCCGGACTGCAATCTCGGAGAGACAATGACCATATCGGCGTCCGAGTCATTGGGCAGTTCGTTCCAGTAACCGACGTGGTCGAATTTTCGCAGGTACCACGGTAAGGGCCAGTAGTCGCCGTCAGGCGCGATGACCTTGATGAGCATATGGAGTCCGTCGGGACTCACCTCGGCGATTTGCTCGACGCGGTCGGCCAGGCGCACGAGGGAGGTAACGGTGTGCGCATAAACGTATGGGTTGCGCCAGTCGGCGGGGTAGACGTAGTTGGCGCGGTAGGACTGCCAACCCAGATGAAATAGGCAGAGAATTCCGAGGAACGCCAGTGTGCTTTTGCCAACCCGGTTTGATAACTGTCCGAATAGCCACGCGGTACCAGCACCCGCCAACAAAATGATTCCCTGCAAAAAAGTCAGCACGCACCAGGGCGTTTTGTAGGGGATCAGCGAGTAGATTACGGTAAGGAGGATGGTGAACCACGCCAGAAATCGAAGGAGTAAGAAACCGGGACCTGGTGTCGAGTTACGCGGCTTCGGAAACACGGCGATGGCGATTCCCAGAAGAGCGGGGAGGAGGATCGCGGCTTCACTCCACCAGAGGCCGCGTGTTTTTTTCGTAAAGAGAAGGAGGCTGAGGTAATAGTACCAGGGCTTGTCGTGAACGCCTGCGCCGTCCGCGCGGCCGAGGTAGGTCTGGTACGCTCGGATCGAGTCCCACGGGCCGCTAAGGTTGGTAAAAAACGAGGAGAAGAAGAGGACCGAGACGGCGGAGGCGACGGCGAGACCCGCGACGAAGTGAAATTTGAGATTTGAAATTTGAGATTTGAAATTTGAATTGGGGTTGAAGGGTAAGTTTCGAACGCTGAAGGATGTGATTGCGAGAGCGCCTATCATGGCAGCGTAGGCGAGGATACAGGTTTCCTTGGTGGCGTGCATGAGCCCGATGCAAAGGCCGGTGAGCAACGCCCAATGAAGTCGCCGGGCCTGGGTGTAGCGCCAACCAGAGACGATGGCGGCGAACGTGAGGAACACGAGGATGGTTTCCTGGATGTAGTAGCGACTATAGAAAACGGTGGCGGGGGAGAGGGCCGCCAGGAGTGCCGCGCAGAGTATTGCGGGCCGTCCCAACGCGCCCGCGAATGACCAGAGTAAGAGCATCATTCCGAGACCGAACAGGACCGGCACGAGCCGGTACGTTGTCTCGGTGGTGTCGGCAAACGTGTGCTTGCCGGTGAGCCAGGCTACGGGTAATGTGAAGTAATAGAGCGTGGGCCCGTGGTGTTCGGCGGGATCGTAGCGATAGATGCTCTGTTCGAGCAGTAGTCCCGTGCGATAGGCCTGGTTGGCCTCGTCGCCGTGCATGGGTCGCAAGGCGAGGGCCGGGACACGCGCTAGTGCGGCCACCGCGAAGATGAGCAGGAAGGCGATAGAGAGTCTCCAATTCGACGCGAGAAAGGGACGTTCGGGTTGTTGGCAAAGCCCTTCTTCAATCATAAGATTGGCACGTCGGTATCTTGGGCTACCCCTGAGAAACGCTTTTACACCTGCAACATGATTTCGCTAAAGCAATGACTACGGCCGGGCTTCATACGCTGACCTTCCCAAAGCGCGCTAAAGCGTGCTACCTTCGACTAAGCGATATGCTACACCCTCGCTAAAGCGAGGTGCAAAGAGGAGCCCGCTGAAGCGGGCTAAACCCCAGCCCGACGCCCATCACGTGGAACGAAAAATGTAGAAACTCCAGACCGTCGCTCGTCACCCACAAAGTTCCGTGTGCCCAATCATCACGTGGAACGAAAAATGTAGAAACTGCAGACCGGGGGTTCCCTTCGGCCACCCCCGGCTACTCACTTTCGGTCCTTCGGGCTTGGCCAAGGAATAGTTTCTTCCGCAGACCAGGTCGCAGGAGGCGACGCGACAATTTCACATTCGCAACGCCTTGTGCCAAGAGCGATTGCTTCGCTACGAACGCAATGACGTGATACTTTGCCTTAAGTATGAGTCAAAACGCTTGGTTGCGCGTCAATTGCGAATCTATACACTGACATCCTGCCCGCTGTTTGCATGGAGCGATTCGTCAGGAAGCCGGTTTGCCGTAGACCTCGACTTCGATGTACGTGTTCATGTCGTCGGTGGTGTTGCCCTTGCTGTACAGGCGGACGTGGCGGCCCTTGACACCCTTGGTGTCAATCAATTTGCCCTCGTAGGAATCCACGAACTCTTTGTCCTTGCCTTCGCCCAGACCGGACGAGTTGTCATAGTCGTTGTTAAAAACGGTCCGTACGTTTTGCTTGAATTCGGGTTCGTCGGCAACCTGGAGCACCACGTCATAATAGACGCGATCGTAGGCGTGGAAATGCCAAACCACGACCGCATAAATTTCGTGCACGGCCTGCAAATCAATCTGAACGTATTGAACGCCGGAGTCGAGCGTCACGACGCTATCTTCCACTCCTTCCTTGTCGCCGTCCGTAATCTGTTCGAGTTTGCCGATGGTCGGCTGCTTGACACTGCTGCCGACGGGTTTACCCTTCGCGACGTTCGTAGCGCCTTTGGGCGCCGGAAACGGCGGCCGGGCCTTGTAGGAAATCTCGAGGTTGGGACTATCGTAATTCAAGGGCGTGCCGCCGAAAATGGGTCGCGGCAACTCGATCTTTAGCGGCGCCATGTCCCCGGCTTCCTCGGCCGCGACGGCGCACACCCCCCAGAGACTGATTGTTCCAACGATTGCAAGACCTATCAAAGTTGGTCCCAGGTCTCGGCACAACTTCTTCATGACTTCTCCTTTCGATACAAGGCATCCCTCGAGACGGTCGGGATGTCACAAGAGGCGGCGATAATGCTTGGACAAGCGGGCTACCCGCACTATCCATGGGCAGCCCGCTCAAATTTTATTGCTCCGTTGTCTTGAAAGTCAAAAACCGATGGCGCAGCCGTCCTTCCGCGGGTCGGAACCGCCGAAATAGCGTCTCGGATTCTCCTCGCGCCAAATCCCCTGATATCCACCAAAGACATCGAAGCCCGGGCGAACGGTGTGGCCCATTTCGGCCAATTTGTGCATGACAGCTTCCGGAAAGCCCAGCTCGAAACGGATCGCGCCGCCGGCCGGCATTTTCGACCCGCGCGGCGAAGAGCTTCCCGAGTGTTCGACTCGGGGCTGTTCTCCGGCCTGTTGCGGCGACATCCCGAAGTCAATCAGATTCATCAAAACCTGCGAATGGCCTTGCGGCTGAAAATCACCGCCCATGACGCCGAACGAGAAAATCGGATTCCCATCCTTCGTCACAAACGCCGGAATGATCGTGTGGAACGGACGTTTATGCGGTTCGAGCCGGTTGCGGTGTTTCGGATCGAGGGAGAAGCTTTCGCCTCGATTCTGGATGCTGAAGCCCAGGCCGTCGGGCACCAGGCGCGAACCCCAGCCCGCGTAGTTGCTCTGGATGAGCGAGATCATGTTGCCGGCATCGTCGGCGGCGGTGAGATAAATGGTATCTTTGCCGCCCGACGCATCGCCTGGCATGACCTTATCCGACGCGCGGCCCGGATTGATAAGCTTCGCGCGTTGCTTACCGTAATCCTTCGAGACCAACCAGGATAGCGGCACGTCGGCAAAGTCCATGTCCGCATAAAAGACCGCGCGGTCTTCGTAGGCCAGCTTCTTTGCCTCGATGAACAGGTGGAGATGTTCGGCGGAATTGGGTTCGAGCGCGCCGATATTGAACTGTTCGAGCATGTTCAGGATTTGCAGCACCGAGATGCCCTGTCCGTTGGGCGGAATCTCCCAAACATCGTAACCCCGATAGCTTGTGCTGACCGGTTCGACCAGCGTCGCCGAGTGTTCCTGCAGATCGCGCTCCGCCAAGTAACCGCCGTTCTTCCTCGAATACCGAGCAAGTTTCTGCGCGATCTCGCCCTTGTAGAAAGCCCCGCCGCCGCTCTGAGCGATGAGCTCCAGCGAATGGGCCATATCCGGATTGGTGAAAATCTCGCCGAAGCGCGGCGCATGACCCTGCGGCATGAACGTTTTCGCCAACGTGGGATATTTAGCCGGGTCAAATGGCCAATCCGAGGCGATGATGGGGGAGACGGGGAAGCCCTCGCGCGCATAGGTGATGGCGGGGGCGAGGACATCAGCAAACTTCTTGCCGCCGAATCGCTCGTGCAGAAGCGCCCACCCGCTCACGCAACCCGGCACATTCCACGCCAGCGGGCTATTCGACGGAATGCTCTTCAGGCCAAGTTTCCGAGCGCGCTTCAGATTCCAGTCGTAAGGCGCGCGACCACTCGCGTTCAGACCGTAAAGCTTTTTATCTTTCTCCGACCAGAGGATTGCGAACAAGTCGCCGCCCGGCCCGCAGTTCATCGGCTCGACCACGCTCAGTACGGCATTCGCGCAAATCGCGGCGTCTATCGCCGTGCCGCCGCTTCTCAACATGTCTATGCCGGCAAGCGTGGCCAACGGTTGACTGGCGCAGACGATGCCGTGGCGACAGGCCACGGTTGAACGGTTTCGGTTACGATTTTCCAAAGCCTTTTCGTTGATTTGCATGGTGTCTCCGCCTTCCTCTGCGGCGCTGGCGCTTCCCCAGGTTTTGCCCAAGGTCCATATCCCGGCCGCACCACCCAGACCCACTTTCAAGAATGCGCGTCTTTTCATAACTGACCTCCTCGGCGCGTCGGCCGTCACCCAGACGAAGCTACCGGGCTTGATACAACAAGACCGGATTATACTCTTGTTCGACTTTATCCATGTTGGCCACCACCAAGTGGCCGCGCTCGTACAAGTACTCAACGTGCGCGCCGGTCTCGAGAATCGCGAGGAGGACGTGATAGCCCGACTGCTTGCCGAACAATTCCCGCGACACGTCCGCAAGGCTCTTCGGCGCGCGGCAGATTTCCAGCGCGCGGGCCAAGCGCTCCTCATGAAATTGCCGGATGGCCTCAGCGCGCGCCGGCACGTCGGCAATGTCCCGCTCATGGCCACCCAGTCCTACGCGGACGCCGGCCACGGCGCCAATCTTTTTCAGCGAGTCGAGATAGTGCCCTAATCCCGTGTAGCGAGTGATGAACTCCGGCGATTGATTCGGCGTTGTCCGGTGTAGGACGTGATCGCCCGTGAAGAGTAAATCGTGCAACTGCAGGCAGACCTCTCCCGGACAGTGCCCGGGCACGTGATGGACGTAGAACGAACTTCCGTCCAAAGGACCCTCCCGCAAGGTGAGGTTGACCGGTGTAGCTTGGAACCAGTCCTTCGACCACTTATTCATTTCCAGCAACGATTTAACACGTTCCGCCGAGAAACCCGTCCGATCCAAGTAAAGATGCAGATTCTTGGTCGAAAGTATCAGGCGTTCCTTAAAGTTCTGCAACACACTGACGTCGAGTTCATGAATGCCGAGCGTCGCCTGGGATTCCTTAAGCAGGAAGTTCACTCCGCCGAAATGGTCAATGTGTCCGTGCGTGATCAGTAAACGTTTTATGTCTCTGAGGCGAATTTTTTCTCCAAAACTTGCCTGCAATTCGTCAAAACGCGCACGCAAGTGCTCGTTGGCGTCCGCCCAACCCGAAGCCGCGTCAATCAAAGTGACGCAATCGTCAAGAACGAGGTAGCAATTCGTGAAATGACTGGGAAACGCCTCGACCGGCAATTTGTAGACGGTAACGCCGGTCGAACTTTGATACCGCCGTATCGTGCGATCACTCTCCAAGGACACTCTCCCGCAATCCTACCGGCTGTAGCCCACGGCCTACAGCCTAAACTCAGTTTGAGGTTTCGACCAACATCAGATCAAATTGCCAGGCTCTCTCGGAATTATCCCCAGTGTACCCGCTGTTGTAACGTCGAAAAGGAGCCTCTTATGGACCATCCCAAGATCGAAGTCTACCGCCAACTCGTCAGCATGTGTCGGCAAGAAACGCTGGGCGTCGCGGGCCGCGTGCATGAACAGCATCGCTACTTCCAATTACGGGAGGGCAAAGCCCATCCGCTGTGGTTACTCGGCCATCTGGCAAATACACTGAACGTCGTTCTTCTGCAATGGACATTGGGGAAAGAAAGCATCTTCCCGAAAACGTTCGGGAAAATGTTCGCGCCGGACTTTGCGGGCGGCGCCCCGGTCACAAGCGATCCCTCGGCCTATCCTACCTGGGACGAAGTTACAGCAAGCTACGACCAGGCGAGCCAGCACGCCCTCGAGGCCTGTGCCGCCCTCGAGGACAGCGAACTTCCCGCCCCACCCCGAGGAGATTTTCCCGATCTTCTCAAGGCGCATTTCCCCACCATCGAATCCGCCCTGGCCCGCATGATCGGTCACGACAACTACCATCGCGGCCAAATGGCCCTACTCTCTAAGCTGAATAAGTAACCGTGGGGCGAAATCGGGCGGCCACATGGGGCCGCCTATCCTAATTTTGTGCCGACCTCCGTAGCGCCCACTGGTAATGGGCGTACAACTTCCATCGCAAATGGGAGCTACGTATTCAGATTTTGCCCAGTGCCTGCTCCAAATCCGCGATCAAATCTTCCAGATCCTCGATGCCCACCGAGATTCGAATCAGATCCTCGGTGATGCCCATCTTTCGGCGGGCATCTTCCGGGACCGAGACGTGCGTCATCGTAAACGGGTGTTCGATCAAAGACTCGACGCCGCCGAGCGATTCGGCAAGCGTAAACACTTTCACGTTCCCCAGCAGCCGAAACGCTTCGTCCTGACCCCCGCACACGCGGAATGAGAAGGTGCCGCCGTAACCTTTTAATTGGCGCTTCGCCAGCGCGTGTTGCGGATGGCTCTCGAGGCCGGGATGCAATACCGTGGCGATTTTTGGATGCTTCTCGAGCCAGCGCGCGATGCCGAGCGCATTGCGGTTGTGCTCTTCCATCCGAACGGCTAACGTCTTCAGCCCGCGCAAGACCAGGAAGCAATCCTGCGGCCCGGCGCAGGTGCCGATGGCGTTTTGCAGAAAGCCGATTCGCTCCGCTAGCGCGGGATCGTTCACGACCACCGCGCCGCCGACCACGTCGGAATGGCCATTGATGTATTTCGTAGTCGAGTGAACTACGACGTCAATTCCGAACTTGATAGGCTGGAGAAAATAGGGGGAGAGAAACGTGTTATCACAGATGGTGGTGAGTTTCTTCTCTTTGGCGACCGCGGCCACGGCTTCCAGATCGATCAGATTCATCAGCGGGTTCGTGGGCGTTTCGAGCCAGATGGCCTTCGTATTGGGCCGGATTGCTTTCCGCAACGCATCCGCGTCCCGAAGGTTCACGAAATCCACGGCGATGTTTTTCGGCGCCACCACGTTTACCAGCAGTCGGTAGGTCCCACCGTACAAGTCGTCATGTATGATCAAATGATCCCCGGCGTTATACATCATCAAGACCGTCGTCTCGGCGGCCATACCGGTTCCGAACACAAACCCGTGGGAGCCGGCTTCGAGCGCCGCGATGCACTGCTCCAGCGCCTTGCGGGTGGGATTCCCGCTGCGCGAATAATCGAACGGACCCGGTTGGCCCACCCCCTTAAAAGCAAACGTTGAAGTTTGATAAATCGGCGTCATCACCGCGCCGTACGCGGGATCAGGCTCCTGCCCGGCGTGAATCGCCAACGTCTTGAACCGCATCGCTACACTTTCCCTCAGAATCGCCCATAGACTAGGGACCAGAAACCAGGGACCAAGAACCAAGAACCGTACTTACTGGAAAAGCGGTGTAGAAAGGTACCGTTCGCCCGAGTCCGGCAACACCGCCACGATCGTCTTGCCCTCATATTCGTCGCGCGCCGCGAGTCGAGCCGCTACCGCTACCGCCGCGCCGCAACTGATCCCGCTGATGATGCCCTCTTCCTGGGTGAGCCGGCGCGCCATTTCGAAGGCTTCTTCGTTCGTCACTTGCTCAATCTTGTCCACCAAGCTCAAATCGAGCACGTCCGGTTTGAATCCGGCGCCGATCCCCTGAATCTTGTGCGGGCCCGGTTTGCCGCCCGAAAGCACGGGCGACGCAGCGGGCTCGACAGCGACGCTCTCGATCGGCTTACCTTTGTCGCCCTTGATGAACCGGCTCACGCCGGGGATGGT
>JACQVH010000079.1 GCA_016209895.1 Candidatus Hydrogenedentota bacterium
CTGGCGCGCCTCTGGCGGTCACCAGCCCGCTGGACTCTACCGTGAGAAACGACAATGGACCGTTGACGGGGCACCAAGAAACCGGAAGCTGGAAACCGGAAACCGGAAACCAGAAACTAGGGACCAGGGGCCAGAAACTAACTTCGGGCTTGACACGCTTGCGTCTAGAGACTATAAAAGAGCGTAGAAAGACCCGGGCCTCGCTGAAACGCAAAGTACCCCGGCGGGTATTATAGGCACAGAGGAGTGCGGACGATGCCAAGACGGACGCTTCGGGTGGTGGTCTGTAGGGTTGGCGGTCCGACTAACCGGGAGGGGAGATAAGATGATGACACGTCATATCGCGGGAATTACGAAACCGAAAATGGCCAGTACCGGTAGCACAACCGACTGGGTTGGCGTGAAAGAGTTCGCAATCGCCATCTTGACGGCGGTGGACGCGCTATTGACCCGCAAGGCCGAGAATCCGAATTCGTAATGAGTCCAAGGCGTTGAAGTGTGATTTCGATTAGGCACGACGGTACGGCGGAACGACGAGGAGGAGGGAAAGCTACAGCATGAAGCATCATCGGTGTATCACGCGGCGACCGAGGCCCGCGGTTTCGGGCCTGCAAGCCAAGTTGGAGTTCTTGGTCCGGCTGGTTGACCAGATTATCCAGTTCAGGTTTAATAAGAGTAGTGGCGCTATCTGATTTGGCAACCACTACCGACGGGAGATAGATATGAGATTGAGGCGGTTGCATTGTGTCCCCATCAGCAAGGTGCCGGCCGTGGCCGTCACGGGTCTTCAGCTCAAACTTCAGGCCATTTCAGAGATCATTGACCGGCTGCTTCTGGCCCAGCGCCAAGCGGCGTGGAAGACACCGTTTCCTATCGGTGGCGGTGGCGGCGCTGAAGGGGAAGGCGAGGGCGAGGGCGAGGGCGAAGGCGCAGTCTGAACCGCGGCGGTCTCGGCTAGATACGACTTCGGCCGATGTCCGCCAACCCGATGCGAAGCTGGTCGCAGGATTCGAACCGATTTTCCGGATTCTTATCCATTAGTTTCATGATGATGTCACCGAGCGCGTGCGGGCAGGCCGGATTCACCTTGGAAGGATGGTCCGGTATGACGCGCAAGTGGCAAAAATAGACTTTTTGGAGGGTGTCCACTTCGAAAGGTACCCGGCCCGTGAATAAGACATACATCGTGACGCCCAAGGCGTAGAGGTCGCTCTTGTGCGTCGCTTTTTCTTTTTGGATTAGCTCGGGCGCCACGAACATCGGCGTGATTTGTTCGTGCACGCCTCCTTCCCAAAAAACCAGAAAACCGCCCCGGCACAAACAGTAATCCGCGATTTTTGCCACCCCTTTCCGCGTGAACAGAATATTCGACGGTTTCAAATCGTGATGGATGGTGCCTTGGTCATGGATATACTGCAGGCCGTTGCAGATTTGCGCGACGATAACCAGTCGCTCCCCGAGGTTCCACGGACGGTTTGCAACGTACCATTTCATGTCGGGCCCGTCTACGTATTCCTGAACGATGCAATCCCCTTCCTCGCCGGAAATAAACTCGTAGACCCGAACCACGTTGAGGTGGCTGAATTTGGCGAAACGCGCCACGGTCTTGGCGATCTCGCGGTGGTGCATGCGGTTGCGGAAGAAGTTTGCGTGGAAGAGCTTTACGGCGTACACCTGCCCGGTTTCCGGGTCCAACCCGCGGTAGACCGTTCCGGAACCGCCACGACCGAGAATACGGTCCACTTTGAACCGGTAAAGATGGGTGCGGTCCGGACTAAATACTTCTTGCTGGGTCATTGCTCAGGTTTCCACGAGGCGACTACACATCCACGTCCAAATCCAACTCTGGGGCATCGGCCCATAGCCCGTCCAGATCGTAAAACTCCCGGGCCTCTACGCGAAAGATATGGAAAATGACGCTGCCATAGTCCATCACCAGCCACCCGCAACTGGGCGTACCCTCGGTGCGCAGAGGCGCTTTTCCCACGGTGCTCTTCATTCCGGCCTTGACCGTGTTAAAGATGGCCCGCACTTGGGGCTCGCTCGAAGCACTGCAAAGTACGAAACTGTCCGCTACCACCGTCAGTCCCCGAACGTCGTATCCCTTGATATCTGATGCCTTATGATCCGCCGCAAACTGCGCGATACGCCGCGCATTGGGAAGAGAATCCAGGTCGCTCGTCTCAGTTTTCTTCCGGACCAGTTTGCCCAATGGTGACCGATTACCTCCTTCGCTATTTCGCCAACTGCTGTTTCAGTATATCATTCACAAGCTTGGGATTCGCCTTGCCCTTGGAGGCTTTCATCACTTGGCCGACCAGGAACCCAAATGTTTTCTCTTTACCGGCGCGGTAATCACTGACTGGCCCCGGATTGGCCACGATGACTTCCCGTGCGACCTGTTCCAACCAGCTAATATCGCTGATCTGAACCAAACCCTTCTCTTCCACCAGCGCCTTCGGGGCCTTGCCCGTCTGAAACATGTCAACCAGCAAGTGTTTGGCAATCTTCCCACTAATGGTGCCGTCTTCGATCAAGCGGATCATTTCCGACAAATGGTTTGGCGTGATGCTACATGATTCAATCTCAGTTTTCGCTGCGGTCAGCAATGCCTGCAGGTCGCCCATAATCCAGTTCGCAGCTGGTTTTGCCGCTGCGCCGGCCTTCAAGACTGACTCGAAATAGTCCGCCATGGCCTTGCTCGAAGTGAGTACTCCGGCATCATAGGCCGATAGACGGTACTGTTCAATGAATCGGGCACGTTTCGCCTGCGGCAGTTCGGGCAGGGCCTCGCGAATGCGTTTCACCCAAGTTTCATCCATGGCGATGGGTACTAGGTCCGGCTCCGGAAAATACCGATAATCGTGGGCGGACTCTTTGGAACGCTGTGAAACAGTTGTTCCAGACCGATCGTCCCAGCCACGGGTTTCCTGACGGACGGTCCCGCCCTCTTCCAGAGTCTGTATTTGCCGCTTGATCTCGTAGTCAATGGCGCGTTGGGTAAAACTAAACGACGCGATGTTCTTAACCTCGGTCTTCGTCCCGAATTTGGTCGAGCCGACCGGTCGAACGCTGACGTTGGCCTCGGCCCGGAGCGATCCTTCTTCCATGTTGCAATCACTCACGTTGAGGTACTGCAAGATTTGTTTCAACTGCAGGAGGTAAGCGTAGGCCTCTTGGGCGCTGCGCAGCTCCGGTTCCGAAACGATTTCGAGCAGCGGTACGCCGGATCGATTGAAGTCCACGCCACTCTCGCCGCCGCCGATGTCGTGGACGTTGCGGGCGGTGTCTTCCTCGATGTGGGCGCGGGTGATGCCAATCCGCTTGGATTGTCCGTTGACCTCGATTTCGAGCGAACCGTGGCGGCACAGCGGGAGGTCGTATTGGCTAATCTGGTAGTTCTTGGCCAAGTCCGGATAGAAGTAGTTCTTCCGGTCGAGTTTTGACCAGGACGAGACCGTGCAATTCAGCGCCAACCCCACCGCAACGGCCGACTCTACGACCGCCCGGTTCAGTACCGGCAACACTCCCGGCATTCCCAGGCATACGGGACAAACGTTAGTATTGGGCGGTGCATCAAACTTGGTGCTGCACCGACAGAACACCTTGCTTTGAGTATTTAACTCGACATGAACTTCGAGGCCGATAATCGCTTCGTATTGCATGTTCTGCCTTCAGGTTAACGGCGGTTTTCCGATGTCAAAACCGCGGTTTTTCTCATACGCATAAGCTACGCGCATTAACGTTGCCTCGTCGAATGGCTTCCCGAGCAACTGCAAACCGGACGGCAAGCCCGACTGGGTTAATCCGCAAGGTACGGATAGTCCGGGGATACCCGCCAGGTTTACCGAAATCGTGTAGATATCGCTCAGGTACATCTCCAGCGGGTCGGCAGTCTTCGCGCCAATTTCAAAGGCCGGAGTGGGGGAGGTGGGCGTAGCGATCACGTTGCATTTTTGGAAAGCTTCTTCAAAATCCTTTCGAATCAACGCGCGCACTTTCTGCGCTTTCAGATAGTATGCGTCATAATAGCCGCTCGAGAGCACGTAAGTGCCCAAGAGTATGCGGCGCTGTACTTCGCGCCCGTATCCGTCCGTCTTGGTCTTGGCGTACATCTCCTGCACGTCGGCAACTTTCGGAGCCCGGTAGCCGTAGCGCACACCGTCAAACCGCGCCAGATTCGCGCTGGCCTCGGCCGTGCAGATGATGTAGTAGACGGCGATGGCGTATTCCGTGTGCGGCAAGGAAACTTCGATTACTTTCGCGCCCCGTGCCTCCAGTATCTTGACCGCCGACTCGATCTTTTGGCGCATTTCCGGATTCAACGCGTCCGTGTAATATTCCTTCGGCAGGCCAACCGTAATGTCCGAAATATCGTCGCGGAGCGCCTGCGAATAATTCGGCACCGGTATGTCGGCAGAAGTGGAATCGCGCTCGTCCCGGCCGCTTATGACGTTCATCACGAGGGCGAGGTCTTCCACGTCTTTGGTGAAAGGACCGATCTGGTCGAGAGACGAAGCGAACGCGACCAGCCCGTAGCGAGAGACGCGCCCGTAGGTCGGCTTCATGCCGACACAACCGCACAGGGCAGCGGGCTGACGAATCGAGCCGCCCGTGTCGCTGCCGAGAGAAGCCACACATTCATCGGCCACGACGGCCGCCGCAGAGCCTCCGCTCGAGCCGCCGGGCACGCACTTGAGGTCCCAAGGATTCCTGGTGACTTGTACTGAAGAATTCTCGGTAGACGAACCCATGGCGAACTCGTCCATGTTCACCTTGCCGAGAAAGACGACGCCGGCCTGTTCGAGCCGTTCGATAACGGTGGCGTCGAACGGGCTGCGGTAACCCTTGAGGATTCTGGAGCAACAGGTGGTATGCCCGTGCTTGGTGCAAAGCACGTCCTTTATGGCAAACGGCACGCCCGCCAGCGGGCCAATGGTTTGGCCTCGCTTGAGGCGCGAGTCAACGTTTTCGGCTTGCTTGAGGGCATGGTCTTTCCAGATATCCACGTACGCCCGGACTTTGCCGTCTACGGCCTCGATACGGCGCAGGAAACTTTGTGTAATATCGGATGCAGTGGCCGTGCCGTGATGCAGCGCGTCATGGATTTCGTGCCCGGTTGCGGAGGACCAGTCGCGTGCCATCGTCACTCGATATCCAGAATCCGGGGCACGAGGAAGTATTCGCCGTCCGTTTTGGGAGCATTCATCAGCGCGGTTTCGCGGTCCAGGGACGGGCCGACCACGTCGTCCCGATAGACGTTGGTCATGGGGAGCACGTGCATCATCGGCTCGATGTCGCGGGTGTCCAGTTCGTTGAGTTTATCCATGTACGACAGTATGTCACTCAACTCGCCGACGAGGCGTTCCTTGGTCACTTCGTCCAGCGACAACTGCGCCAGGGCGGCCACGTACTCGACATCGGCTTTGGTGATCTTGGTCATGATTCCCCTTGGGCAACTTACGGATAGAGATGATAGCAGAGGACGCGCCCGCATTTCCAAAGGGCAATAGTCGCAGCTTGCACGACACGCTGCCCAGGTACGTTGCAAAGCCTACCACAGGCTCTGCACGGAGTAGGCAGAGAAAACCTTATCTACACTGATCAGTTGGATTCCTTCGGCAAGTGCTTGCGCTGCGAGCAAGCGATCGAAAGGATCGCGGTGGTGGAAAGGAAGCGATACCAATTTCGTGAGATGATTCATTTGGATTGGCAACACTTCCACGCCGGTCTCGAGAATCTGAGTTGGGATAAGCTCTTCAAAAGGGGCCGCCAGAGTTAGCTTGCCTAAGCTGGTTTTGATGGCGATTTC
>JACQVH010000083.1 GCA_016209895.1 Candidatus Hydrogenedentota bacterium
ATATTACACCGTCCAGATTTTTCGAGCTACGATGCGCTCTCCTGCCGCAGGAAAAGTTCTCGATGTCGGAGCGGGAGGGCGTGCGTCCTCGCACGGCATGATTCCCCAGCCGTGATGCCCAAGCCCGCCCGAAGCTTCCATTTTCGAACCTACAGTCTACGGCCTACAGCCGTCGTTTGACTGTTCTGCGCGGGATACCGATACTGCGGTGACTTCTGCACCGGTTTCGCCGAAGGTACGGGTCCGAGAGGGGCAATTTGCGTGAATGCCGCGTCGAGTTCGCGGGTGTTTTGGCTGTCGTGCGGGGCCACGAGTTGCGTGGCGATTGCGACCAATCTGCCGCCGGTATTCCTGACCACGTTCAGCGAGTCGCTTGGGGGCGCAGCCGGTTTGACCGAAGAGCAACTCGGCCGGATTTCGGCCATGGTGTTCTCCGGTTTTGTGGTCGGCATCGCCGTGGCCAGCCCGTTGGCGGACCGCTGGGGCGCGAAGCGGTTTGTTTTCTCGGGACTGATTTCGCTGATTGCCGGTCTCGGTCTACTTGGCTTTGCGCGTAGTTATGCGGCACTGCTGATTTGCGTATTCCTACTCGGCATGGGCGCCGGGATACTCGAAGTGGTGCTGAGTCCGATCGTGGCCGCGCTTCAACCTCACCGCCGCGCGGCAACATTGAATTGGCTCCACTCGTTCTATTGCGTCGGCGCGGTCGGCACCGTGCTGATCGGTTCGCTGGCGCTCTACGCGCACGTTCACTGGCGCGCCGTCGCATTGGCCATCTTGATCGTCCCGGCCGGCGCGTTGCTCGGATTCACGAGCGTCCGCGTGCTCGCGCTGGTCCACGAGGACGCCGACTACGAGCCCGTCCATTCGCTGATTCGCTACCCATTCTTCCTGGCCGCGCTCGCGCTCATCTTTCTCGGTGGGGCCACGGAAATCGGAATGGCCCAATGGTTGCCCGCGTACGCCGAACGTGGAATGGGTTACAGCAAGGCCACCGGCGGCATGGCCTTAGCCGCCTTTTCGCTCGCGATGTGGTTGGGCCGCATTCTCTTTGGATTCCTCATCCGCCGCATCGGTGTGGTTTCCTTGATGATGATTTGCTGCGTGGCGTGCATCGCATTGATCCTGATCGGCAGCTTCTTGCCAAACGCGTTCACCGCGCTTTCGGCCTGTATCGCCCTGGGACTGACCGTGTCTTGTTTCTGGCCCACCACACTGGGGCTCGCCTCCGACCGATTCCCCCACGGCGGCGCGTTCATGTTCGGAATCCTCGCCGCCTTCGGGAACGGCGGCTGTATCCTCATGCCGTGGCTGGTCGGCATCATCGCAGAACGGAGCGAACTGAACTGGGCCATAGCCTCGATCACGGTATGCCCGCTTCTCATGTTAGCGATTCTCGTCGGAATGCGGGCTATTCCGCGAGAACGTCCGGATTGAAACTAATGGTGACGCCATGCCGCAGTACTGGTGGCAAACCAATCGCGAATGGCGGTACTCTACCAGGCGGGAGGTACTCACACGATGACTTACTACACCGGCTACTTCAGGACAAGTAGCGCGTTGATGATGGTGACGATCATGTCAGTCTCTTTTCCTCTTCCCGCCGAGACGCTGTACAACGGGATTCAATTGCCGGAGGCGTGGCCGCCAGAGCGGCCGCCGTCGCGCGAGCCGATGTCCTCGCCGTACCTTGAAAACCCGCCGCCGGTCATTCCCATAGACGTGGGTCGTCAGCTTTTCGTGGACGACTTCCTCATTGCCGACACGGACCTGAAGCGGGTTTATCACCAATCATCGTATTACGAAGGCAACCCCGTGTTGAAGCCGGAGAAGCCGTGGGAGATCGAGGGCGAGTCGCAGGGGCATCCCGCGCCCACGGCGATGCCGTTCAGCGATGGGGTCTGGCATGACCCGCAGGACAAATTGTTCAAGATGTGGTACATGGCGGGCTACGTGAAGAGGACCTGCTACGCGACCGCGAAGGATGGCATCTATTGGGAGAGGCCGGTCTTCGACGTCGTGCCGGGTACCAACATTGTCCATACGGCCGGGCGCGATTCTTCCGCAATTTGGCTCGATCTGTTCGAGAAAGACCCGCAACGCCGTTACAAAGCGTTCTTCTATGAGCACCCTGAAGGTTCGGGTGCACTGACCATTTACTTCTCGTCCGACGGAATCCACTGGGGTAATCCGGCAGGGCGCAGCGGCCCGACCGGAGATCGCAGTACCGCCTTCTACAATCCGTTCCGTGGCAAGTGGGTCTATAGCATCCGGGCCGGCGCGCCCGGAATGGGCCGTATGCGGCGCTATTCGGAAGGCGCGGATGTCCTGGCGGCGGCGCATTGGGAATCGGACAAGGCGCCGTTCTGGGTCGGCGCCGACACGCTCGACCCGCAACGGGACGACCTGAAAACTGTGCCCGAGTTGTACAATCTGGATGCGGTCGCCTACGAAAGTGTACTCCTGGGCCTGTTCTCCATTTGGTATGGTCAACCCCACGACCGCGCCAAGCCCAATCAGGTGTGCCTCGGGTTCAGCCGCGATGGCTTTCATTGGGTCCGGCCGACGCATGAACCATTCATCCCGGTCTCCGAGAATTACGGCGATTGGAACTGGGCCAACGTCCAGTCCGCCGGTGGCGGATGTTTGGTGGTTGGCGACAAGCTCTACTTCTACGTGAGCGGTCGGGCCGGCGTGCGCGGTTCGCCCGCTTCGGGAGTATCGAGCACCGGCTTGGCCCTACTCCGCCGCGACGGCTTCGCCTCAATGCAGGCCGATGCGACCGGCGGTACGCTGACCACACGCCCGCTCACGTTCTCCGGCAAGTTTCTATTCGTCAACGCCGCCGCTTCGAACGGCGAACTTCGGGTTGAAATGCTCGACGAGGCCGGCAACTCCATCGTCCCCTTCACCGTTGACGGGTGTAAGCCCTTGGCCATGGATTCCGTAATCCAGCGCGTTACATGGAATGACGCGGACGATCTCAGCAAGCTCGCGGGCAAACCGGTGCGCTTCCGTTTCCACTTGCGCAACGGCGCCTTGTACGCGTTTTGGGTCAGCCCCGAGCCCAGCGGCGCCAGCCACGGCTACGTCGCGGCCGGCGGACCCGGCTTTACCGGACCGACCGATACGGTCGGAGACAGACTTCCGGCCGCGGGCTCGAGTTCCAATCCGCCGTGATACGGCGAACCAACCGAGGCGATATCTCTTTCGTAGTCATTTATCCCAGGCCCAATCCCACCGCCCCTCGATACCCTGAATCGGTGCCGGTAATTCTAGCGCTCCGCGTCTTCCGTACTCGCCTGCCCCACGGAACTTCGGCGTTCGTCGTTGACGTGTTTTCGAACCAGAACGAACCGGAGCACGCCGGCCACCAGCGTCCCGACGCCGAAGGTAATGAGGGCGCAGCCGCTAATCAGGGTAGTCATGGACGGGAAAAAATGGATCAGCCCCGCTCCGGCCGCCAAGAAAGCCAGCGAAGTCCGAAGGTACGCCAACGCCGTCCGCTCATTGGCTAAGTGCGTGCGAATAAACGCCAATTCATCTCGGACCATGATCACCCCTTGCGTGATATCAATTATCTTTCCGATTCACTACGCGCGGCTAAGCTATACCCAGAGTTTGGTACGCGTCACGCTATCTTCCGTACGTCCAGAGAATCTTGTCAATCTTTCTCGGGGTCCACTCCGTGGTTCGGAAGCGGCGGTTATTTTCGGCCGCCTTGCGCTGCATGATGCTGATTAGAACCACGCCGGCCTTGACGGAGAGCGCATTCGGCTTGAGCTTCTCCAAAATAACAGCCTCAGGAAGATGCTGCACGGTTCGCAGCGCTTTGAGGACGAACTGGTCAACAGTGGCGAACGTCGTCGGATACATCAACGCCAATAAACCCGAAGCGCCTGCGGTACCAAGACCGCGAATGTTGAGCGCCACGGATAGCCCATGCGGCAAGTCAATCACATCAAGCGCGAGAAGACGCTGCTTGATGAGGTGCAAGTCGTCCAGCTTACCCTCATCGGCATATCGGCGCAGACACCGCGTCGTTGTTGCATAACGGTTCTTGGCCGTGTACTTCCAACGAAAGTATTTGTGCAACAGAAAGTCATACCAGCCGAGCGCGTCCAGTTCGGCGACCATTGCCAGGTCGAGCGTCTCTAGTTCTTGTTCGAGCTGGAGGTTGGAGGGCTGCACGTATTCCCAGTATCGTGCCAGCGCGTCCGACCACGCCTGCGGATCTCCAGATTGCCAGAGATCATTGATGCTCGTCATTCAAGAACCTCTCTCCGGCGGAACAGTCGCTCACGAACCGTTACGACAGTCCGGCTGCCCTATTTATGAGTGATTTGTGAGTATGCATTTATCAGGCGGCGCTAGTCGAGAAACCATTCTGTGAACCGTCCAGGATCAATGGCGATATAAAGGGCAATGAGCCCCCAACTAAGGGCATAAGCGCCCGCCTGGAGCAAAAGCGTCTTGAGCGAGACACGAAACAATCGTAGACAGGCAGACGCCAGCCATAGTGGAACTGCGCCGCAAACTGCGAAGACCACAACCGAGATCAGCACCTGCTCATGTGTGCGGTAGGCGGCGGTGTCGTACCCCTCCAACATGGGAGTCGGCCAATGGCCGAGACCCAAGCGAACGCGTGCCGCCAGCGTGATGAACACGAACAACAGCAATAGTGGAGAAAGCACAAGCGCCCACGATACGGCCGTTTCGTTTGGTCGTGTTTCGTCCTCCGCCATAATCAACGGCTTTCAATGCCGCGTGCGCACTTGTCAGCCGGCGTACCCATCTTCCCTCTTCAAGAGATAGAAGTAACCGACCGTCGTCCAAACGAGTTTCATGGGCAAAACGGCAATGACGCGCCACCTACCGAATACTCCATCTGCCGTCTCACGTTGACCACCATAAAAGTAAGTCAATCTGCAATCCGCCGCTTCAGGAGATTCGGCGAACTCAAAATAGAGAGCAATGCCTGTGCCCAGGAAAAAGCCCTTCGTCAATGCATGCAGTGAGCGGCCAAGCGCCAACTGTTCTTGCATCACACGGTCGAACACGCGGACCGCATGTCCCGGGTACAAGTAAGGCCTTTCGATGGTGACCATATGATCAAGTACTCCTCCGTCGCATAACGACCAGAGCAAACCCTGCCGCCCGCTCCTAATAACGACGAATCGTAACGTCCACTTCCGTACACTCGACCGGGTTAATTGGCCTCAATACACATTCTGATTCTTTGCGTCCTTAAGTCCTGAAGTCAAGTCTCAACGGGGGTGAGGGCATACACCCGGCCCATTTGGGACGCACGCCTGCTCTCGCCGCGGCGCAGGGCGTCGCGCACGTCGTCGAGCTTGTAAGCGTCGTCCAAACTCAGATATGGGGACCTACCTTCGGCGGTTTCGATTAGCGAAACTTGGACTTCCGCCACGTACTTTCCTTCATGCATTAACTTCGTGTGACGACTGGTGTCCATACCCCAAATGTTACCCACGGAACGGGCATACTGCAATCTCTTCCCCGGCGGATCGTCCATCGTGTCCATCGTGTCCACTGCGCCCACCACACTCCTTGCTCCGAAGGAGCTACATACCTCAGCCCAGGGTAAGTCCGCCCGGCCTAGGCCGGGCGGACTTACCCTGGGTAGAAGCACAAAATCATTGAGTACCCTGAAAGGGTTACATAAAAGGGATCTTTCCCTGAAAGTGTGGGTTGCTGCACTTCGTTTATGGAGCTTCTCTCAAAACGCTATGTTCGAACGACTTGCACGCGGCGGTATCCATTAGAGCCGCAGTCAGGTGAATCACGCAGGGGACGCTCCAACGATCGG
>JACQVH010000085.1 GCA_016209895.1 Candidatus Hydrogenedentota bacterium
CAAATGACTTTATGGCACGCAAAGAATACTCGAAGGCACGCTTTGTGGATATCTTTCTGGGCTTGCTCCCCGGATTCCATGATTTAAGATTCTACAATTCAGAATCTAGACATTTACAATTCATCTCGCTGTTCCCCCCACGGTTAGCTCCCGTATCCGTATTGTCGGTTGCGCGTCGCTGACGGGCACGCCTTGGCCGTCTTTGCCGCAGGTGCCGAGGCCGAAGCCCAGGTCATTTCCCACCGCTTCGACGTTCATCAGCGCGTCCGGACCGTTGCCGATAAGGGTGGCGCCGCGCACGGGCGTTTCAGCCTTCCCATTTCGGATGAGATAGCCTTCGTTGACTTCGAACACGAAGTCGCCATTGAGCGTGTTGACTTGGCCGCCGCCCATTTTGCGAACGAAGAGGCCGCGCTCGGCGCTGGCTAGAATATCTTTCGGGTCCGCGTTGCCCGACAAGAGCATGGTGTTTGTCATGCGCGGGATCGGCTTGTGCTGGTACGATTCGCGGCGACCGTTACCCGTCGGCGAATGGCCCATCTTGCGCGCTGTTCTCAAGTCGTTTATGAATCGGACCAGGCGTCCGTGATCAATCAGCACCGTTCGCTGGGTAGGCGTGCCTTCGTCGTCCACGCAGCCCGTGCCGCGCCGTTGGGGCACCGTGCCGTCATCCACCACGGTCACTTCCGGGACCGCAATCATTTCATGAAGCCGCCCGCAGTATTTCGACATCTGTTTGTCAATATGGTCGGCTTCGAGACCGTGACCCACCGCCTCGTGAATCATGGTTCCCCCGGCTTCCGCGCTCAAGACCACCGGCATGCGCCCGGCCGGAGCGGGCTCGGCGTCGAGCATCAGACAAGCCTGGCGCGCCGCAATGCGTCCCACCTCTTCCGGGTCTTCGCGATCGAAGAGTTCGAAACCGAGTGTGCCGCCCACGGGATGATAGCCGGTTTGGATAATCCCGTCGTTGGCCCCTACCGCTTGTACCGTGAGCAGCGTCTGTGGGCGCGAGTCTTCCACGTAGCGACCGTCCGAGTTGACGATGACGACGCGCCGTACCGAGTCGGCGTAGTGCACGGCAACCTGCACGATCCGCGAATCCACGGCGCGCGCCGCGGCATCGGCCGCGCGAATCAGATCAAGTTTTTCCGGCGTGAGCACAGACTGAGCACTCTGCTGGACCGAAATACCGAGGCGTTGAGGTTCGAAATCAAACGAGTAGGCCGATTTTGGCGCGGAGACACCGCCGGCCACGGTCTCTGCGGCGCGCTGTAGTCCATTCAACGTCACATCGTTCGTATGCGCATACAGCGTACGCTCACCGCAGAGCACTCGAATGCCGGCCCCGATTTCGCTGCCGCTAACAATCTTCTCGACCTTGCGGTCCTCGAGCACGATGGACGTGAGCGAGCGTTCTTCGTAGTAGATTTCCGCGAGTTCGCCACCATTCACAAGCGCCCGCTGCAGGATCGCCTCGGCATTTTTTTGCAGATCAATCACGGCTTGGCTTGACCGGCGGCATTCTCGTGCTTAGCTTTCTTCCTCATATGTTCTTGTTTCCATTTTGGTCAACAACCTAGCATTAGTCGGAGCATTTTGGCAATCTAAGTCCCAAACGGTTTTGACGAACTTGGCCCGGGTTGCGGGGTCTAATATGGGGCGTGTGTCAGAGATAGGAGAATTGCCATGAAGACTGTACGAATTCTTGCCGTACTGGGTGCGTTCTATTGGTACGGGCTAGACACCAGTGCCGAGCCGGCGCTTACGATCTATAACCAGGACTTTGCCGTGGTGCGCGAGTCGGTGCCACTGGACTTGAAGCAGGGTACGAATGAACTTCGATTCACGGACATTACGGCGCATCTCGAGCCGGACTCGGTCGTCCTACGCGATCCGAGCGGGAAACGCGCCCTGCAAATCCTTGAACAGAACTATCGCTCCGACCCGGTTTCGCAGGAGCTCCTACTATCGCTGTACGAAGGAAAGACGCTCGACTTTCTGATGTACAACCAGGAAGGCGCGCAATACACGATTACCGGCAAGATCATCCGCAGCGGTTATGTGCCGCACCAGGCGGGCCTGCAGCGGTACGGACAACAGTATTACCAGACCCAATCGGCGCGCGCGTGGGGACCGTCCGGACAGCCGGTTATTGAAGTTGACGGCAAAGTTCGTTTCGGCCTGCCGGGCACGCCGGTGTTTCCGGCGTTGACGGACGAAGCTATTCTGAAGCCGACGCTGCACTGGATCATTGAGACCAACGAGGCCGGGCCGCTCGATGCTGAACTCTCCTACGTGACCGGCGGCATGAGTTGGCAATCGGACTACAACTTTATGGCGCCGGAACAAGGCGACGTGCTCGACGTCATCGGCTGGGTGACCCTCGATAACCAGAGCGGCCGGACCTTCGAGAACGCCCACGTGAAACTGATGGCCGGCGACGTGCGGAAATTGACCCCGGAACAACGGGGCGACATGAACGCAGCCCTCGAAGCCGCCGGCTACATGAGAAGCGACATGCGACCGCCGGTTACCGAAAAAGCTTTCGACGAGTATCACCTCTACACGCTGGAGCGGCCCACCACCGTGCGCGACCGCGAAACAAAGCAGGTGGAATTCCTACGGGCCGCGAACGTGCAGGCGCAACGGTTCTACGTGTACGACGGCGTGAAGATTGACCCGAATCGCTACCAGGGTTGGTCAGGTGAGAACATCCGGCAGGACCAGAATTACGGGACGGAATGTAACCGGAAGATTTGGGTGCTGCTCGAATTCGCCAACACGGATAAGAACGGCTTAGGCATTCCGCTGCCGCGCGGGCGCACCCGCTTCTATCGGCGCGACACGGACGGTCGCCTCGAATTCACCGGGGAAAACCTGATCGATCATACGCCGAAAGATGAGACGGCCCGAGTGAACACGGGCAACGCCTTCGACTTGGTCGGCGAACGTCGCCGGACCCAATTCACGATCAGCCACGACCAGCGCATGCTCGATGAGGCCTTCGAGATCAAACTCCGCAACCACAAGAAGGAACCGGTCGAGATACGCGTCGTCGAGCACCTGTACCGCGGCATCAACTGGGCCATCACCACCAGCTCCCATCCGTACCAAAAGACTGACAGCCAAACCATCGAGTTCCGGGTACAAACCCCGCCCGACGGAGAAGTCTCTGTGACCTACATCGTGCACTACACGTGGTGAAAGTGGGGAGACAAACAATCTGGAGTGCGGGAGCTTGCTCCCGCTTTTGCTGAGCCAGCTTGCTGGCGACGCGTTCGTGGGTATTTGGACACAGAATAAGTGGTGGGATTAGAGACGGGGAGCAAATTCCCCTTGGAAAAGCGGGAGCAAGCTCCCGCACTCGTGCGCCTGCAAGCGCACATTGTCAGAGAGGTGAGAGTCCTCTCCAGATATGCACTCTCCGGTCTGTAGCCGACCGTAACTGCGTCGTCGCGAGACGGGGTGGAGAGCAACGGAAGGCGAACGGCCAGTCCGTAGGAAACGAACTCGATTCGGCTTGGTGTTCCGGCGAGCCTGCGACTGAAAGGGCGAAGCCTGGAAGTAACCCGATGCGCTGAGGGGTAGTGTGTTAAAGCGGCGTCGGGGGGCACGAGGTGGTTGGAGACGGAATGGCCCGGAAGGCGAAGTGCGTGAAGCAGGGAGAGCTGTCGAGCGTAAGCACGGCGCAAGCCGACTCGACAGCAGTCAGAGCCGCCGTAGTAGCGATGAAGCGCCGTAATGGGCGTGGAGCGAAGGGCGGCAGGAAAGTGGATGGGTGATGACAGACAACACGGAAGGCATACCGGCGCCAGTGCCTCGCGTACGCGAGACTAAACAAGCTGGAGACGCGCATGCGCGGTTTGCGTGGGCGGAACCGTGTGTCTGGACAAAGCCCATGTTGGCGGCCCTCGAAAAGGGGGTCAAAGGAGGCAAATGGTTCAGTCTGATGGACAAGGGGTATTCGCCTGGCAACCTGAGTGCGTCGTTCACTCGCGTGAAGCGCAACAAAGGAAGTGCAGGTGTCGACCACCAAACGGTTGAGCATTTCGAGCAGGACTTGGAGGGCAATCTCCAGCGGTTGCATCAAACGCTCAAAGACGGCAGCTATGTGCCTCACGCGGTGAAGCGGACATGGATACCCAAGCCGGGCAGTCGCGAGAAGCGCCCGCTTGGAATTCCGACGGTACGCGACCGCGTGGTGCAAACGGCGCTGCGCAACGTGCTCGAACCGATCTTCGAGTGCACCTTTGCGGAACACCGCTACGGGTTTCGTCCCGGACGCGGCTGCAAGGATGCGTTGAGGCGGGTATGGCAGTTGCTGCGGCAAGACCATCACTTTGTGGTGGACGCCGATCTGAAGAGCTACTTTGACAGCATTCCGCAAGAACAGCTCCTCCAAGGTGTGGAAGAACGCGTCTCGGATGGACGCGTGCTCGAACTGCTGAGCGCGTATCTTAACCAAGGCGTGTTGGATGGCATGGCGAGGTGGACACCCGAAAGCGGCACGCCGCAAGGGGCCGTCATCAGTCCGCTGCTGTCCAACATCTACCTGAATCCGCTCGACCATCTCATGGCCGGACACGGCATCGAGATGGTGCGGTATGCGGACGACTTTGTTCTGTTGTGCAAAACGCGGGACGACGCGGAGCGTGCGTTGACGCTGGTGCAAGCATGGGTCGAGCAGAACGGACTCACCTTGCATCCGGAGAAGACGCGCATCGTGGACGTGCGCGAACGCGGCGGTTTCGATTTCTTGGGCTATCACTTCGAACGCGGCTACAGATGGCCGCGCGACAAGAGCATCAAGAAAGTTCGCGAAACCATCCGCGGCAAAACGAAACGCACAAACGGACAGAGCCTCTCATGCATTATCGCGGACATCAACCCCGTGCTGTGTGGCTGGTGGGAGTACTTCAAACACAGTCACTACACGTCGCTACGCCACCTCGACAGTTGGACGCGCATGCGTTTGCGCAGCATCTTGCGCAAACGTCGCAAACTCAAAGGACGAGGACGCGGGGCCGACCATAATCGCTGGCCAAACGCATACTTTGCTGCCGAAGGCTTGTTCAGCTTACTCCAAGCCCGAAGCGCAGCCGCCCAATCCTTACACAGGTGAACCACTAACTGGAGAGCCGTATGCGGGAGAACCGCACGTACGGTTCGGAGGGAGGGGAGGCCGGACAACCGGCCTTCCCTACCCCTATCAAAGTTAGCCGAAGGTCGCGTCCGTGTCAGGTGGTACGTTCGAGCGCGTTCCCTGGACACGCGGTCTTGTCACGTCGTCTTAGAATCTGAGCGGGGCGGCCTGGTATTCGTCAATCAGGAGTTTTCGGGCTTCCCCGGCGGTGAAGATGGAGCCGGTGATGACAAGGGGGAGGTCGGCATGGGCCAGTTGGAGGCCGAGTTGGATGGCTTCCGTTAGGGATTCGGTGCGTTCATAGTTGCGTTCGCCGGCGGCGGCGCTTAACTGATCCACCGGAAGGGCGCGGGGTCCGGTGAACTGGCTGAGGATGAGGTGGCGCGTGACGGGGTCGAGGGCTTCGAGCATTTGGGCCGCGTCTTTGTCGGACGAAACGGCGAGGACGACCACGCACGGGGGCAGTTCGCACGCGAGTTTTCGCGCGCCGGCGGCGTTGTGGGCCACGTCCATGATGACGGGCGGCGATTCGAGCACGCGTTCAAGGCGGCACGGCCAACGGGCGTTGCTCAAGCCCGCCGCGACGGCGTCGGGCGTCAGTCGCGGAAGACGATCCTGTAGCAGTTCCGCGAGCGCGACGGCTGCCGCGGCGTTCTCTCCCTGGTATCGTCCGGCCAGGGCCAATGGCGTGGGGCCGAGGTTGAACCGAGGGCCGCGATAGGAGAACTCCTGCGCGAACCGGTCGCCGGAAATCTCGTACTCGAAATCCCGGCCGAGTAGACGCAGGGGGCTTCCCAACTCCATTGTTCGCCCCAGGATGACGTTCAACGGTCCGGACTTGGTCTCAGTCACGACGACGGGGACGGCCGGTTTGATGATGCCGGCTTTCTCGAAGGCGATCTTTTCGAGGGTGTCGCCGAGATATTTGGTGTGTTCGAGGTCAATATTGGTGATCGCGCAAGCCAGTGGCGTGATGACGTTGGTAGAGTCGAAGCGTCCGCCCAAGCCGACTTCGATGAGTGCGAGATCGAGACCGTATTCCGCGAACCAGCGGAACGCTGCCGCGGTGACCACTTCGAAAAATGTCGGCGGCACGTCCATGGCGGCGACGGTCTCCTGGAAAAAGGCGAGATGGGTATCGAGGTCAGTATCGGAGATCAATTCAGAACGGATCAGGAACCGCTCGTTCAATTGGACGAGGTGCGGGCTGGTAAACCGACCCGTGATATAACCCGCGGCCTGCAGCATGGCATCGAGCATGGCCAACACGCTGCCCTTGCCGTTGGTGCCGGCCACGTGTACGGTGGGATGCTTGAGATGGGGATTCCCCGCCGCTTTCAGCAGGTGGCGGATATTGTCGAGACCCAGCTTGATCCCGTGTCGTTCGAGACTAAAGAGGAATTCGCGAGGCGTCACTGGGGCCGGAGATAACGGAGCAGCTTGCCGAGCGTCGGCCGGAGCTCGCTGCGTTTCACGATCTGATCAATGAAACCATTGTTGTACTGGTACTCAGCGGTCTGAAATCCTTCCGGCAATTTCACCTTGAGCGCGCCTTCGATGAGTCGCGGACCGGCGAAGCCGATCAACGCGCCCGGCTCGGCGAGCGTAATATCACCCAGCGCGGCAAAACTGGCATAGACCCCTCCGGTGGTGGGGTCCGTAAGTACGGTTATATAGGGAATTGCGGCCTCGTTCAGTCGTCGCACGGCCTCGGCGGTCTTGGCCATCTGCATCAGGCTCAAGATGCCTTCCTGCATGCGCGCCCCGCCGGACGCGGCGATCACAACCAACGGTAAGCGTTCCGTTATGGCGTCCCGCGCGGCGCGACAAAAACGTTCGCCGACTGCCGAGCCCATACTGGCCATCATGAAGAACGGGTCCATGACTCCGAGGACCGTGCGGGACTCCTCGATTCTTGCGTAGCCGACCACCAGCGCCTCGCTGAGCTGGGCGTTGGACTTGGCTTTTTCGACCTTTTCGAGATACGTGGCCTCGCCGACTTTGAACTCGAGCGGGTCGAGGGTTTGCACCTCTTGGTGCCGTTCCTCGAAGGACCCTTCGTCCACCAGTATGGCGATGCGGGCCATGGCGCCGATCCGATGGTGGTACGCGCAGCGCGGGCAGACCTGCTGGTTTTGTTCGACTTCCGCGCGATACACCGCCTGTTTGCAGCCCGGACACTTCATCCACAGCCCGTCCGGCAGGGAACTGCGGCGACCGACGATGGAAACAAACCGTCTACGGTTCAGGAATGGCATAGGTTAATTGCGCACGGTTTCCGGCGCTCCGGCATCTTCCCTATCGTAATTCTCTCGGAAATAGAGCAATCGGCCACAATGCAGACACGCACGAAGCTTCTGTCCCGCGATCACCTCATTGATTATTTGGGGCGGATTGTACATGTGGCACCCGGAGCAGGCGTCGCCCTTCAATGGCACTACCGCCGGGCCGGTCTTCTTGCTGGCCCGGATACGATTGTAGCGCGTGATCAGTTCGCCGTCCACTTGCTCCGCCAAAGGCGCCCGCTGTCGCTCCAGGTCTTCGCGCATTTGGACTGCATCCGCGAGTTCCCGGTCCACCGCGGCCGCTTGCTCTTCGAGTTGCTTTACCTCGGCCGCGATGCGTTTCGAGTCTTCCTCGAGGCGCGCCTTGGCCTCGTCCGTTTCCACCATGATGGCGATGATCCGGTCTTCCCGGGCGGCGATTTCCTTTTTCAAATTCTCAATTTCATGAAGCAGCGCCTGATATTCTTCATTCTTCTTGATGGAGAAAAGTTGCTGCTCATACTTGGCGATCTGGGTTTGTTTCTGCGCGATCTCGCCGTCGTGCTGCCGTTGTTCGAGGGCTAGTTCCCGGCACTTCTTCTCACGCTCCTCCCGCTCCGCGGCCAGGCGCTTGCGCTGAGTCTCGAATTTCCCCCGTTGCTTGGGAATCTCGATCTCGCGCTGTTGGCATGCTTCGATCTTCAGGTCGAGGTCTTGGAGGCTCAACAATATTTGAAGCAAGTATTCCTCCTTTTTCGGCGACGTTGACCGCGCTGCGTCCAATCGTGTCTGCCGATTGCCGCCAAAATGAAACCGCCGCAGCTTGCGCTGCGGCGGAGGCTATTTGATCCACGCCATCATCTTGCGAAGCTCGGCTCCAACCTTCTCGATCGGATGCGCGGCCTCGGCGTCGCGCAATCGCTGGAAGTTCTTGCCGCCGGAAGCGTACTCGTTCAGCCATTCCTTGGCGAATTCGCCGTTCTGAATCCGGGCCAAGGCGGCGCGCATCGCCGTTTTCGTTTCCTCGGTGACGATTTTCGGCCCAACCGTGTACCCTCCGTACTCGGCGGTATCGCTTACGGAGTAGTTCATGAAGGACAGGCCGCCGCGATAATACAAGTCTACGATGAGCTTGAGCTCGTGCATGACTTCGAAATAGGCCAACTCCGGTTGGTATCCGGCCTCCGTTAGAATGTCGAATCCGGCCTTGATCAATGCGGCTGAACCACCGCATAGAACGGTTTGTTCGCCGAACAGGTCGGTTTCGGTTTCTTCCTTGAAAGTGGTCTCGAGAATCCCGGCCCGGGCGCCGCCGATTGCGGCGCCGTATGCCAGCGCCTTCTTCATCGCCTGCCCGGTCGCGTTCTGGTGCACCGCCACGAGGCAAGGGGTACCCGCGCCGCGCGCGAATTCCTCGCGCACGAGATGGCCCGGCGCTTTAGGAGCGATCATGAACACGTCCACATTCGACTCCGGCACAATACATTTGAAATGGATATTGAAGCCGTGGGCGAACATCAGCGAATTGCCCGCCTGCAGATTGGGCTTGATGTCGCGCTCGTAAATCTGCTTCTGGATCACGTCCGGCACGAGAATCACTATGATATCCCCGCGTTTGGCAGCGGTGGCGGCATCCACCACCTCGAAGCCGGCCTCGCGGGCGGCATCGTAATTCTTCGTTCCCGGCTGCTCCGCCACCAACACCTTTACGCCGCTGTCCCGCAGGTTCATGGCGTGGGCATGGCCCTGGCTCCCATAGCCGATAATGCTGATCAACTGGTTGCGCAGTGTTGACGGGTCCGTGTCTTTCTCGTAGAAAATCTTGACCATCCTAGACTCCTTTCTCCTGGTGATTCACTTTTTGGGAACGGGTGATGGCGATCTTGCCGGTGCGCACCAACTCGCGGATGCCAAACGGGCGCATCATCTCGATGAAGCCCGCCAGCTTGCCTTCCGACCCGGTGGCCTCGACGGTCACCGCGTCGGTCCCCAGGTCCACAACCTTGGCCCGAAAAATATTGGCGATCTCGATTATCTCGCTGCGTTGCGCGCTATTTGCCGATACTTTAATCATGATCAGTTCGCGCTCGACGAAATCCGAACGCGTGAGGTCAATGACTTCGATGGTATCCACCAGTTTGTTCAACTGTTTCACGATCTGCTCGAGCACCTTGTCGTCGCCGCGCACCACCACGGTCATGCGAGATATGGTCGGGTCTTCGGTCTCACCGACGCAAAGGCTGTCAATGTTGTACCCGCGGGCGCTGAATAGGCCGGACACCCGCGCCAGCACGCCGAAGTGATTCTCGACCAAAACGCTGATGGTATGCTTCATAATCTCTCCTTCTCGACCCCCCGGAATCGGCACGCCCGCTTGTCTCGATGCCGCGATTACCGCCATTCCGATCAATCCTCCTCCGGCTTCGGTGGAGCGTTGAATTCCGTCATCGCTTTCCCCAGTCCTTCCCGCAGGATCGCTAGGATCGCGTCTACGGCGCGATCCAGCATCTTCTCGACGCGCGCTTTCTCTTCGGGGACGAACTTGCCCAGCACGTACGGGGTCAAGTCCGCTTCCATCTTATTTTCACCGATTCCTATGCGCAGTCGCGGAAACTCGGATGTGCCCAAGCGCTCGATAATAGACCTTAGTCCGTTATGGCCGCCGGCGCTTCCTTCGGCGCGTAACCGCAGCCGACCTAATGGCAGATTGGCATCGTCCATTACCACCAACAATTCGTGTGCACCTTCAATACGGTTTCGCGCCGCCGCGGCAACCGCCAACCCGCTGAGGTTCATGTAGGTCGTCGGCTTGAGCAACGTGATACCTTGGCCCTCGAAACGAACCTCCACGTATTCGGCCTGGTCTCTCGCTCGCCAAGGACCGGCGCCAAGATGGCCGGCCAGTCGGTCCACTACCCGGTAGCCCACGTTGTGCCGCGTGTTATAGTAGCGACGGCCCGGGTTGCCCAGTCCTACGACCAGTTTCACACTGCCTGCCTCACAGTTACGCTACCCGCGGCCGAGAATGTTCCAGTGCGGGCCGCGAGTAACTCAATCCTTCTCTTTCTTTCCTTTTTCCCGCTCTTTTTCCTTTTCCGGCTTCTCTTCGACTTCCTTCGCCGCCCGTTCTTTCTCGCCGATTACTTCTGGCTCGGCCGGAGCACCCTCTTCCGGAACCGCCACAACTTCTTCCTTCACCAGACGCGGCGCCATACACGATACGATCACGCGGTCTGACGATGTCACGATGGTGACGTTCTGGGGCGCGGTTAATTGTGCGAGGTGGATGTTATCGCCGATACCCATGTCGCTGATGTCTACTTCGAATCCGTCCGGGACCTCGAGCGCCAAACACTCGACTTCCACTTCGCGCAATTGGAAGTCAATCACGCCGCCGTCTACCACGCCGCGGGCGTGACCCACGAGCCGCAGCGGCACCTGGGTGGTGATCTTCTCGTCCAGTCGAATCCGCTGGAAGTCCGCATGAATCACATCGCCCCTCACGGGATGATGTTGTACTTCCTTGAGTAACGCCGGCCCGCCCAAGTCCGGCTGGTCGTCCAACTGAAGCTGCACAATCGCGTGTTCCCCTTGCCGGCCGTGCAGAATCCGGGTGAATTCCAACTCGTTCATCTTAAGCATGACCGGAGGCTGACCGCCGCCATAGAGTACCGCCGGCACGTTGCCGCTCCGGCGTGTCGCCCGGACATGGCCCTTGTTCTTCGGCTCACGGGTAACTGCTTTTAACGTCTGAAGTTCCATTGCATTCATTCCTCCGAATTGGGCGGACGCGATTCCGGCAGGCGTGCCCGTCTGCCCGGCCGCGTGACAAGACTCGATGATTACTGGTTGGGGCGCTAGGATTCGAACCTAGGAATGTCGGCTCCAAAGGCCGATGCCTTACCGCTTGGCTACGCCCCAACTCCAATCCAATGCGCGTCGAATTCCGTTTACACCTTTCCCGGCCCGATTACGCTCGGGCCGGCTCGGAAACACCAGAGCGGCAAAAATTTGCCCCAGGACAAGCAAAAAACTATAGCAATTGACGAGGAAGGAAGTCAAAATCTTTAGCAACGTGCAATGAGCAATGAGTGACGCGTGACGAGTAAACGAGCAAGTGGAAAACCGGAAACCAGGAACCAGGGACCCGCGGTTGGATTCAATCCGCAATCCACAATCCACAATCGTTCAGGTGGTGGCGGCGCGGATTTCGCTGAGGAGGCCCAAGGCGCGGTTTTCCACGTCTTTGCAATGGGGCAGAATGGCCTCGCCTTTGCCTTGGCGGAGTTCGAGGCGCAGGTGGGTGAATTCGCGCGCCAGCGGGACGACGCGCAGTCCGAACTCGCGCGCCTGTTCCGGTTTGCCACGATTTAGGAGCCGACAGAGCGCCCCGTCACACGCGCAGACGGCGGCGCTGGCGGCGATGATGCCGCTGCGCGCTTCGCAAATCGAGGGCGAGTCGTAAATGAAGTCCACGAGCATGTCGCGGGCGCGGTCCATGGTTTGCAGGTCGCGCAGGTGATCGCCGCTACCGATGCTATCGATCAAGTGCTGCACCTCGCGGGCGTCGAGACCGTAGACGCTGACCAGGTGCAGGTCGAAGGCGAGTTGGTGTCGGTCCTCTTCGATGAGTCGTTGCGCGATTAGGTTCCGCCAGTGTTCGCAGACCTTCGGCGGCGCTACCAGCATGACCCGCGCCTGGCCGGGGAACATTTCGAGGTGGCGTTCGAAGTTCATAGGCGCCCACGTCCGCGCTTGGACGAAGTCGGTGACGTCGTAAATCTCGACGCCGCTCATAGCCTCGGGCGGGATGTTAATGTTGAGAGAGGCCATTCCCCGAACGTCGTTGCTGATTACGTAGTACAAATCGTAGTCCGGTCCCCGCAAGCGGAACGAACTGGTGGGAGGCACGCCTTCTGGAACGGTCTTGGCTTCACCCGTGTCGATACTCGACACGTACCACTGCCGCGGCAAATGGTCAGGCACGGCGGGTAAGAGCAAGGGCGCGAGCGCGAACAAGCTCTCCATTCGGTGGCCCAAGTCCGACCACTGATCGCTGAAAGTCAGGAACGGACCGGTAAGCGAACGTTGATAGCTGCCGCTGATCCAGATGGGATCGTTGTGATACGTGAACGCGAACCAGCCTTTAGCGCCATTGGCAAAGGCCAAATTGACCATGAGGCGCAACTCGGAACAAATGCTCCATTCGGGCGTCCCCGTGGCATATACGAAACTCGGCGCCACCATCCAGAACTGTTGTCCCCGGGTCAAGGGCACGTGCGTGCGGACCAATTCGCCGATATCCCACGGCGCGTGCGAGGTGTAGTAGTCAATCCCGGAAGCCGCGAAATGGGGAGCGTACAGAGGAAACGCGCTGGGATGGCGGGTCACAAACACGGCGGGGTGCTTCGCGTCGATTGTTTCGATCCGGGCTTTGACATCCAGTAGGTTTTGGAATTGGCCCTCGGGCGGTTCGTCGTAGGCGAGCCACGCGAGGATCGCGTCGGAACGGACATAGGGTTTGATGTTCGTTTCCACGAATTCGGCGTGCGCTTCCGGGGTGTCTCCGATGGGCGTTTTGAACACCGGAAGTATTCTGACGCCGAATCGTTCCGCTTGAGACAGCAGTCCGGTGAACTCACTGGGATCGAGCCGTTCCACCCGTTCCAAGGCGACCGTGTTGTGGTGGTGGCGCACCAAATCTTCAAAAGTGAGCGCCCAATACTCCTCCGGGGACACGCCGAGCATCTCGGCCAGTCTCCGCGCAGTGTCCGCGTCCATGTATACACCCAGGGGAAGAAACTCATCCAAGACCGTGTATCGGCGTGGCGGCCCGTGCTGTTCGAGGCGGGCCTGATCCTTCTCGCACGCTTCCTTTTCGACCGCGCTTATCTGACGGAATCGGAGCGAGGCGATTTCCAGCGCTTCCGTAGTCCGGGAGGTTGAATAGAGTCGGAAAATGACCGCGTCCGCCTGGCTGGGAAAGCCGCCATGCTGGAGTTTCCGAACCACGGTGTGCCATCGTCCCGTGGGAGTGAGTCCATCAAAGTGGAGACCGCCCGGATACGTCCAGACCCAGGCCGGGCGAGCGTGCTCAGTGGCGCAGCGATACGTAATCTCGACTACGGGAAACCGATTCAAGTCTATCGGGAAACGCGGGTCGTTCCACTCCAGGCTGCTCAACGGCACCCAAAAGCTCGGATCGTCGGCGGACAGATTATCAATCTCGCGAACCGGCTCGAAGTTGCCGGTCAGCCGAATGCCATCGGCGGTCCGTGTGCGATTCACCGCGATGGGTACCCATTCCTTGTCCGACTCGAGGTCGCGTGTCTGCCACCGCGCCAGATCGTCCACGGTGAATACTATCGCATCCAGTTGATCGCGCTCCGACACGTCCGGCGCGGGAAGGATGGTCTTGAGATACCCGGAATATTCATAAACACTGTTCACGCCTAGATATCCTCCGCGTCTATTGTAAATGATCCGCGAGGGCATAAGGTACAGGGTGCAAGGTACGGGGTCTCGCGTCCCGGCTTCCGGGTCTGAGATATTCGGCTAATGGTTCACTCATTGCTCATTGCACCCCGTGTGTCCGGCGGGTGAAGACTTCATCCGCGAAGACGCCGAGGAGGATTGCGCCGCCGATGACGACGTATTCCAACTGGCTGGGAATCTGGAGAATATTCACGACGTTCTTGAGTACCACTATTAGCGTCGCGCCGATGATTACGCCGAGAACGTTTCCGGAGCCTCCACGCAAACTGCACCCTCCCAGGACGGCCCCCGCGATGGCATACAATTCGTAGAAACTGCCGAAGTCCGTTGGGCCGAGCGAATTCACTTTGAACGCCATCATCAATCCGCCGACCGCAGTAATGACGCTGCACAGCACATAGGCCAGAATCTTCAGGCGGTCTGTTCGAATGCCGCTGAAGCGCGCCGCCTCCTCGTTGGCGCCCAGCGCAAACAAATGGCGCCCCTGCGCCATAAAGTGCAGATAGGCTGCAACGACCGCAGACAGGATCAGCAAGATTATGAAGGGGACCGGTATCAAGTCGGCCAGGTAGCCGTTGCCGAGCCCGCGCAGTCGCGGGAATTCGGTGCCGAAGCCTTGCGTCGTGTCCTGCGTGATGAGCCGCGTGATTCCGCGATAGAAGAACAAGCCGCACAAGGTAACGACAAACGGCTGGATGCGCGCCTTGGTAATCAGCAGACCATGCCAAGTCCCGATCAGCGCGGCCATTGCCAGACTCCCCGGAAGTACCACCAGCGGCGACAGTCCGTGATTCCGGAGACCAATCGCCGTGACCATCCCGACGAGTGCGACGACGCTCCCCACCGAGAGGTCAATGCCGCCGGTGATGATCACCAGCGCTTGACCGACGCTCAGCACACCGAATAAGCCGACGAAGGTAAGGAGGTTGCGCAGGTTCTGTACAGTGAGGAAATTGATCTGGCCCTGCTCGTTGCGCAGGCACTCCCATGCGCAGGTAACGGCGACGAGACAAAGCAGCAGCCCCGCCAGCCCCAAGGCTTTCCTCACGCCTGGCCCTTCATCTTCTTCAAGTCCGCCCAGAATTCATCCACGTTGGACGGCACAATCGTCTTGACCGGAATATAGATTTGCTTGTTCTCAGGGACGCGGCTGCGATTGCTGGCGGCCAGTTCGGACAGTAGTTTCACGGACTGATAACCGAATTCATAGGGTTGCTGCACGATCGTGCCGAAGATATGCCGGTCTTTGACGCCCTGCAAAGTCTCTTCTTCCTCGTCGAAGCAAACGATCTTTACTTGGCCGAGCTTACCGGAATCACGCACCCCGTTGAGAATCGCGGGACCGTTGTAGCTCCACAGTCCGACCAAACACGCCACGTCCGGTTGCGCCACGAGCGTATCCTGCACGTTGGCGATAGCCTTCGTCCGGTCGGTCTCGTCCGTCCGCGTACCGAGGATTTCGATATTCCCGCCCGGTAACGTGTCTTCAATACCTTTCTTCCGGTCCTGCGCGTTCTGCGCATCGAGAGTCCCCACGAACAGCATAATCTTTCCGCCGTTCGGCAGTGCCTGCTTGATCAACTCCCCAGCAGCTCTACCCGCGTCGTAGTTGTTCGTGCCGATGTAGCAAGCGCGGTTGCTCTCCGGCGCATCGGAGTCTTGCGTGATCAGATTGATCTTCCCCGCTGCTGCATTAAGCATTTCGGTTTGATTGGCCGGGTCTTTCGGGCTGATCGCGATGCCCGACACGCCGGCGGTAATCAGGTCCTCCACAATCTGCTGCTGTTCCTGAGCTGTTCCGGTGGAAGGAATACGAAACACCACGTCGCAGCCCAGTTCACCTTGGGCCTTCTCGGTACCACGCCGCGCGATGGTCCAGAAATCCGAAGCATTATTAGTAACGAACGCGACCCTAATCTTGGACGGCGCCGTCTTCTCCGGCTCCGGGGTGGCTACTGGTTGAGCCGTTAGAGTTTCCTTCGTCGCTTCTTGCGCAGGGCCGCAACCGGCCAACGCTGCGACCACGATCAGAAGAAAAGTCCCGAATCCCCACTTCTTTTTCATCGCTTATTCTCCCGTGTTCCAAAAACTTACGAGCAAGTGTACACACCGTAGAAAGCCTCGCGCAATTCCGCGAATAGAGGATTGATTAGTCCAGAGTCGGCGGCAGCGATTCCGCC
>JACQVH010000088.1 GCA_016209895.1 Candidatus Hydrogenedentota bacterium
CTCATCTGGGATGTGGGGCACCAATGTTACGCTCACAAACTGATTACCGGACGCCGTTCCGAGATTCATACCGTTCGCAAGCGAGGCGGGCTGAGCGGCTATCCCCGGCGTTGCGAGAGTCCGTATGACGCCTTTGGAACCGGTCACAGCTCCACCTCCATTTCCTCGGCGCTGGGTATGGCGGTGGCTCGCGATCAGCGCAATGCCGATCATAAGATTGTCGCCGTAATTGGGGACGGCGCCATGACCGCCGGCATGGCCTTCGAAGCCATGGCGCACGCCGGTCATCTTGACAAAGATCTGCTGGTTATTCTCAACGACAACATGATGTCCATCTCGCGCAACGTGGGCGCGCTCTCCGCCTACTTCAGCCGCATCATTACCGCGGGCCTGTACAATCGCGCCAAGGAAGATATCCAGAGCTTCATGACGCGGATGCTGGGGACGCACGTTACGCGCGCCGCCCAGCGCTTCGAACAAAGTGTTAAGGCCTTTATCACACCCGGGTCGTTCTTCCAGGAACTCGGTCTGAGATACGTAGGTCCGGTAGACGGCCACGATCTCCCCACGCTGGTCGGCTGCCTCGAAAACTTGCGCAAGCTGAACGGACCAATCCTTTTCCACTGCGTCACCCAGAAAGGCAAGGGCTACAGCTACGCCGAGGAAGACCCGCTCGCGTATCACGGCGTGCGGCCCTTCGACATCTGGACGGGCAAATTCGAGGGGCCGGCCCGCGTGCCGGAGACCGAGCGCAAATCGTCCGGCAAGACGTTTACGGACGTGCTTGCGGAAACGTTGATCGAGGTCGCCGAGCACGATCCAAACATCGTTGGAATCACGGCCGCGATGCTGACTGGTACGGGGCTGAGCAAATTCCAGGAGCGTTTCCCGGACCGCTGCTTCGACGTGGGGATTTGCGAACAGCACGCTGTCACCTTCGCCGCCGGTCTCGCCGCCCAGGGCATGCGCCCTGTCGCCGCTATCTACTCGACGTTTCTTCAGCGCGGCTACGACCAGTTCGTCCATGACGTGTGCCTGCAGAATCTGCCCGTAGTGTTCGCCATTGACCGCGCCGGCGCCGTCGGCGAGGACAGTCCGACCCAACAAGGCGCGTTCGACCTCTCGTTCCTGCGGGTCATTCCCAACATTACGGTGCTGGCCCCACGCGACGATGTAGATCTGCGTCACGTCTTGCGCTGGGCGCTACGGCAGCGGGGTCCCATTGCGATCCGCTATGCTCGCAGCAAAGCCCCGACCATCGGCGGCGTTGACGACCGGGAGATCACGCGCGGAGAAATGCTTCGCTGCGGTCACGACTTCACGTTCCTGGGGGTCGGCCCCGTCTTGGGCGCGTGTCTCGAAGCGGCCGAGCGGCTGGAAGCCGAAGGGATTTCGGCAGGCGTCGCGGATGCGCGCCTCGTCAAGCCACTCGATACCGAACTGATTGACCAATTGCTGCCCCTCCCGATTATCACCGTGGAGGAAAACACGATCGAAGGCGGCTTCGGCGGCGCCGTCCTTGAATACCTCGAACGGAAGGGCGTGCTCCATGAAGCACGCATTCGCCGCGTCGGTTTCCCGGACCAGTTCATCCCCCACGCCACCCGCGAGGAGCAACTCGCCGACCTCGGTCTCGACGCCCCCGGCCTCGCCGCCACTGCCCGCGCGTTCCTAGCCCAACTCGCCCCCCACGCAGTGAAGTAGGTACAGCTAAACTTTGGACTGTGGGAGCTTGCTCGCGACCCGTGTGATGACATTCGGAAAGCAGAATAATCATGAGTCTAAGTACGGGGAGCAAGCTCCCCTTAGAAAAGCGGCAGCAAGCGGCCGCACTCCAGAGACGGCCACGGCGGACGAAGAATCTCGGATAGCCATGGCTTCGGTGCAAGAGGTACTTGGACTTCGCTCAGCATGACACGTTGGGCTTCGCTCTCGTTCTTTCGGAGGTGGATGGGCATCGTCGCAATCCTTGAACAGCCTACCGGTCTCCTTGCTTGGACTCAAAATACTCGAAGGCGTCAATGATGTCGAGGTAGACGCCGTCGAACCCGGCGGCGAGGACGGCGTCGAGATAAGCGTTGGGATTACCGAAAATGATGCTTTGCCATTCGGGGTCCCAGTAGTGGACCTTGTAATTGCCGGGCCAGTTGGGATTCTCGGCCTCGAGCCACGGGGGCGGGTTCGTGGCCCAGGTGGGCTGCCAATAGTAACGGTAGTTTTCGGCTTCACCAATGCTCATGTAGGCAACGACGAGACGGGAACCGCCGTTGGCCTTGGTTTTCAGCGAGACGATATCGGCTGCGGTGTACCGGTCTTCGTTGAAATAGAGATCGATCACGAACAGGTCGTAGTTGGTACCCTGAATCGCGGCCAGGAAATCTTCCTTTGTGGCGAAAAGTTCTGGGTTCAGCAGGTACAGGAAGTTCCGTGCCTGCGAAAGCGTTGCGACGTCCGAGGTGTTTACGTTGTAGGGAGTCGCGGGATAGCTCGGAATGGTTGTTAGATTCCGCTGGTCCGCCGCGAAAGAAATGTATCCCCGGGCCGCACTTCCCGCGTAAGATTGGTCTACGAATTCCAGCGTCGAACAATAATCAATGACCAGCGCCTGAATCCCGTTTTGCTCGGCTAAATCGAGAAAGCCCAGAAAGTAGTCGCGCACATCGGGAGGCGTGGCGACGTCGTCCGCATCGTAACCGTAGAAGGTGTCTTCGCGTCCCACGCCGTCGAGCGCTGCGATGTACGCGCTGACCGGCGTTCCCGTAGCCGTGCCATCCGCGGTCAAGAGCTCCTGTCCATTTTGCGGTATGACTACGAAGCCGGGATGGCCTGTTTTTGCGTAGTCGCTGATGGCCTGCACAAAATCGCGCATATCCTGGCGGTAATCGCGGGTGGGCGGCGGCAACGTTTCCTGGAAGTACTCTTGAAAATCCGAGACACCGTCGTTGTCTGAGTCGGCAATAGCGGGATTCAATCCAAGCCGCACCTCGGCGGCGTCACACAAGCCATCCTGATCCGAATCAATGCTTAGCCCGAGCGCCGCGTTGATGGTGAGTTGGACATCTACGGCATCTACTTGGCTTGAATAATCAATGTCGCCCGCGGTGAGGACCAAGACTTTCGCCAGGGACCATGCGACGCCGACGCCCACGGCCAGCAGCAGGGATACGATCCCGCCGACGCGTAGCGTTCGATATCTGCCCATAAGCGCACCCCTAACTTGTGACGAAATGCCGTCCACGTTCGATGAAACCCTAGAACGTTGTCGGCTGCTTGTCAAATCACCTCTCCCGGCACGAAAGTCCAACATGGTGGAATGAATGCGGAATTGGAATTCGGGGTTACGGGCTCGCCGTTCCGGCACTTCGGGGACCGTTTCGATGTGTAAGTCCTTGGCGGGCAATGATCGGCTGGGGTAGAAGGCGGAGATTTCGGGTGAAAAACGGTGCAAAATCGGTGAAAAACCGTACGTTTTGGGTGAAAATTGGTGAAAAAAGGGTGCATCTTTGGTGAAAATTGGTGAAAAACGGTGAAACATTTTTGTAGGAAATAGGCTGAAGACCGTAGGCAGAAGGTTGTCGAATGAGAATGGGCCGGACGTAAGTATCTGGCGCCGAGGGACTTGAGCCGGCGAGAGGGGGGAGTTTCGCGTGAAAAAGTGTGCATAAAGTGTACATAAAATGTGCATATTCTTGACGCTTTTTGCGCGTTTCTGTGCATATTGTGTGTACAAAGTGTGTAAGAAGTGTGCAGTTTTTCTTGGGGCACCCCCGATGAAGATGACGACGGTGGGACTTGCAAGTAGTTTGGATTAGACCAATCGGGAGGCAAGGAGCGGAGCCGAGTCGAAACAGGCGTGGAGGCGTAGGCGTGGACCCGGTAGACCGAATAGGCAATATGGACCTTATGGACAAAATGGACGGGGCGGTTGAGTCTGGAACCGGAGACTGGAGATCGTTGGCCGCGGTGCGGATGGCGGAGTTCGTTGAGTTTAGCATTTCGTAGCCTTTACTTTAGGGGATAGTCGGTTGTGGGCCGGCCAACCGTGGTGGGTAGACCGGTCCAGGCTGCAAATATCCCTCTATATATATAGCCCCGGGCGTTGCACTCCTGCGGTGAAAACAGCGAAAAGGACGAAAAATGGGCAGGGTTTCGGGTTTTGGGTATCGGGTATCGGGTTTCGGGTCGAGGGCGGTCTTGGCCGGGGATGACGTGACCCGCGCACCGCTCGTACTACCATTCGGTTGATTTCGAGTACCCTCATGACGCGACGAGGACGTTGCGTCTACCCGTCCCGTCAATTGCGTATGTGAACGACGAGTCGTTTTCTTGTGCGCCCACCTTTGTCGCGCGGCATTCTTGGCCGCGGTGGCGGTGCCGATTGTGATATAATCCGTCCCTGAACGAGGAGACCAAATATGCCGGCAATCGGAGGCGTATATGACGGCGAGGTTGTGCGCCCGTTGGAACCGGTAAATGCGCCACCGAACGTGAATGTGGTCGTGGTATTCGTTGAGGAAGGGGCGGGGCAAGTACCGGATCGAGACATTATGCAATACTTCGGGCGCTTGAAGGACTCTCCAGCCTTCCAAGGGGATTCGGTCGAGTTACAGAGAAAGTGGCGTGATGAATGGGAATGAATGGGTCCTCGATTCTAATGTCGTTGTGGATTTTCTCTGCGGGGCCAGACCTCTCTAAACTCCTATCTTGAAACCCC
>JACQVH010000089.1 GCA_016209895.1 Candidatus Hydrogenedentota bacterium
CAAATATCCCTCTATATATATAGCCCCCGGCGTTGCACTCTTGATATAAAAATTATGAAATTGACTAAAATTGCCAAAGGGAGAGGGACAAGGGACAAAAGGTTGAAGGATGAAGCGTACCGGCGTGCAGTCAGTGGTTTCGAATCTGGCTGAGGATGTTAGGGTCCATGATTTGGTCGTCGCGCGCCAGGAGGATCACCTTGCTGAGCACTTCGGCGGTCTTGGGATCGTCATCGGCAAAAGGCAGAAAGAGCCGGCCGCGGTGTTGCGCGCCGACGGGCACGATGAACAGCATGCCGCCGGGCATGACATGCGTGACGGCACTACCCAAGTGGACCGTGCAGGTGCCAAGTTTCCCGTCAACGAGCGCCCGGCGACCTTCGATACGGACGTTGCCGATGCCCAACACTTGCAGGGTTTCGTTCAACAGTGTCGCCCGCATCTCGACGGTAGACGCGCTGGCTTCGGGGTCCACTCCGCCACGATGAGCGACGCTTACCACCAATCTTGTCGCTCGGTGCCGCACAGTTTCGAGTGGATTACGGGGAGCGTAGCTATTTCGCCAAACGCCGGCGCACCGTGTTTCGCCTCGTTTCGTGCAAGCCGTGTAATTTCCTCCAACCTGGCACGTGCGCGCTTAGGACGGCCTTAAACAGTCGCCCATGTGTACGATATCGAAGATGCAGGAGCTCGTGAACGATTACAAAATCTCTGAATCTCTCGTTCTGACCAACCAAGTCCGCGGCTAGTGTGATGGTTCCTGCCGATGAACACGAACCCCATTTGCGCCGCATCGCTTGAACGCGGATTACCTTGGGGGTCACATGCAACTTCGCCGCCCAAGCGATGACGCGCCGTTTAAGTTCACGCACGGAACGAGGCCGTGCCGTCATGTCTCAGACTCCGGTGCCAACAGTTTCACGACCAAATCTACGACACGGGCCCGTTCCTTTTGGTCAAGCGCAAGCAAAGGTTTATAAAGCGCGGCCCGAAACCGGCGCTGTTCATCGGCGTTGACGAGGAGGTTCGGGAAGCGCGAGAGGAGGCCTTCGGCTTCTTTCGCAAGCCCCATAGCGCTGACGCTTGCCTTCCTAAGCGCTGAATCGTCACGAAGCGCCCAGGCCACGCCAAAGGCACGCATAGAAACGCCGCTTTCCTTTGCGGACTTGAGCGCGGCTTCCTTCTCGGCCGCAAGTGCCGCGAGTTGGTCTATTGCGGCCAGTCCAGTGGTCCTACGTTCTTCGAGGTCTTTCAGAATACGCTCCGCCCGTTCTTTCAATGGTTGCAGGACCGGTACCGCGGCAGGGTCGTCGTCAATTTCTTTTTGCAGACCCCGAACGAGATTGAACACCTTACCCTCGTCAGGACCTTGCTGTTCTCGTAGTGACTCCAGCGTCTTTACGTCAAACGTGACGCTCTTAGTCAGACGCCCCAATCCCTGCTGCATCGTGCGCTCTTCAATCAGGCGTTGCGTCTTATAGGCGAGATCGGCAACGAAACCAACCTTCTCCGCGTACGCATTGCGCACGGCGGCGTAGAGCAGACTCAGCTTCTTATACGTTGTAATGTGGTCGCGCAATTCCGGCGAGGGCGCCAGAATCTCCCACAGCGCTTCGATCTCCTTGTAGGCCTCAAAAAAAGCCTTGCGCGCCTCTGGTACGAGGAAACGGCCATACACCAACCGCTCCAATTGTTCGTCTGAACTACCCTCTTCGCTGACGTCTAGATAGTCCTTCTCAGCTTGAGCGATCTTTTGCTGAAAGTCCCGAAGCAGTACTTCGAGGTCTTCGATTACGCCGCTCACATCGCTGGAATCGAACTGTAACGCCTTCTTTAGCTCACGGAGCACGCCCACGAAATCCACGACCAAACCGACCATCTTTTGCACGCCTTTGTCGTCAACATAAGGCCGGTTCACGCGCGCAATGGATTGCAGCAGTACGTGGTCGCGCATCGGCTTGTCGAGGTACAGGCAGTAGAGCAGCGGCGCGTCGTAACCGGTCAGCAGCTTGTCCGTAACGACGAGGATTTTGGGATGCTCTTTAGGCTTCTTGAACGACAGACGTACCTCTTTTTCCCGTTCACGCGAAAGCTGCAGTTCTGCTACCAGCGGGCGGTCAACTGCGTCAGCCGCATTTTCGGTGTATACGGCTTCGGTCCATTCCGGCGGGAGCAGCTTATCCAATGCCTTCTTGTACTTCGCGCAGGCCTGGCGATTCACCGCAACCAGAAAAGCCTTGTATCCCAGCGGCAGAACGCTTTCCTTGAAATGCTCGGTCACGAACGCGGTGACCTTTTCGATGCGGTCGTCCGCGCATAGAAACGTGCGCAACCCCACCGCGCGGTCCAGCACCTTGTTGAGTTCCTCGACATCGGTAATGCCTTCGCTTTCCGCCAACGCAAAGAATTCCTTATCAAGTTGCTCGACGGGCACCGTCATGGTGCTCGGCGCCATCGCGTGCTTGATCGGGAGTGTGGTTTCGTCGGCGATGGACTCAGCGATCGAATACTTGTCGAGATAGCCGCGTTCATCCTGTGCACCGAAAATCCGGAACGTGCTTTCTCCCATTGACGTGCGCGCGATCGGCGTGCCGGTAAAGCCGATGATCGTCGCGTTCGGCACGGCGGCCATCAGGTACGTGCCAAGGTCTTTGGCCACCGAACGGTGGGCCTCGTCTATGAATACGTAAACATTGTCGCGGGTACAGGTGTCTTTTCGGATTGCCTCGAACTTGTGAATCATCGAGAGGATGAGGCCCCGGAAATCGGCATCGAGCAGCGCCTGCAGTTCCGCTTTGGTGTTGGCCCGCCGGTTGGCGATGTCCAGTTGCTGCATTTCCCCAAGCAGCCGCTCTACCCAACCCTCGAGTTGACCCTCAAGTTCCGTACGGTCAACGACCAGGATCACGGTGGCGTTCCCGAAACGGTCCTTGTTTTCAAGGATCAGGCGCGCTGCGGTAAGCAACGTGAAAGTCTTGCCCGAGCCCTGAGTGTGCCAGACCAGCCCGCGGCTCTTATGCGGGTCCAGACAGCGATCGAGGATCGCGTCAATCGCGCGCCGCTGGTGCTGGCGCAAGACCGATTTCCGCAGTTCACCGTCCTCAACATAAAACAGAATCCAGTGCTGGAGCGTTCGGAGGAAATCCGTCGGCTCAAAGAAGGACTGCACCGCGAAGCGGTACGTTTCTTCCGGTGTCTGTTTCCAGCGCGCCATGTTGCGGCGGTTCGCGTTCCACGTTACGCCATACCAGTAATCGAGTAAGTGGGTCACGTTGAAAAGCTGCGGCGCAGCCAACAATTCCGGAGTCTCCAATTCGTAGCGTTGCAGTTGCTTGACCGCCCGTTCAATTGCGTCGTCGTCCTTGGGATTCTTATGCTCGACGATGCATACGGGCACGCCATTCACCACGAACATGACATCCGCCCGGTTCCCTTTGCGCGCCGGGGGTTTGATCTTCCACTCCCAAGTGACGCGAAAGTCGTTCTCGCTCGCATGTTCGAAGTCAATGATCTGTACGTGACGATGGCGGTTTTCGGCTTCGTCGTACCATTGCCTTTCACCGCGTAGCCAGGCCAGTAGTTCCCGGTTGCCTTCAATGGTGGCAGGCAGCGCGTCCAAAGTCTCGACGATCGAGCGTACACTGTCCGATGACAGCCACGAATTGAATTTGGCAAGTCTGGCTTCGAGTTCATCCCGAAAGAACGCGCCGGCCTCGCCCCCGCGCTTGATGCGAGCATCTGTTGGCGTGATCGGCGTCCAGCCGATTTCGACGGCGTGCCTCACCATTGGGAACTGTACGGTGCCGGCTTCGCTGATGGCTAGCATGCTCATGACGCAATGGCATCCTGACAAATTTGCGAGCCGAGACTTGGACCGTATACACTGCACGGAGTGTCGAGTGCTCCTGGCGAGCTCGAAATGATTTTCGCCCAACCTGACACACTTGACAAATCATCAAGTAAAGCCCATAATATAGATATGGGTTGGCTTGTCAGCTGAAATGTGGCGTGATTTTTTTGTCGGGTGCCCCTGGTGGGCTTGATATGGTTCGCCCAGCCTGACATCAATCTTCCCCCGTCGCTTCCGGGTGCCGCGTTCTATAATTCTTCCATGCCGCCCGCGCCATTTCGATAAGTGGCGATCCTTCCGGCCACACTTTCAAGCCGTCCAGGATTTCACCCGCCCCGCGACGATAGAAGTTGCCCAACATCATTTGGAAATACGCATAATCGAAATTTTCGTCCTTGAACGCCCGGTAAACGTTGTAGGCCAGCAAGTCCGCTAGTTGGACTCCATTCGAGAGCTCGCTCCGCGTGAAGAACGGATATTCAACGACGTGGCGGAACTGCATATTCTGATTGCCCGCGCGCTGGAAGTATGCATGCTTCATCGCAACCGCGCGATTCAATTGCCTGCTCGTGTCATCCATCACGATAAGTGCGTTGTGTTTTGGATGAAACTCCGCCATGTAGTGCTCAATCCTCTCGAGCAAGAACTCATACGCCTTCTTATGCAGCGTTTCGGGGGTCATGTGTTCGCGCAAGTGGCGTTTATCGATCACCGCCGCCATGATGACCGCCTTCCTCGCGGCAACCTGATTGAAAAAAATCTCGACTAACCGCTTTCGATCCGCGTCATTCAACGCGTTCAGATACGGACTGTTATCGGCCCGCGACGTCGGAACTCTGATCCAATTGGATTTGACTTCGCATGCCGCCAGGTCGAATGTGCCCTTTCCCGTTCTATGCAGG
>JACQVH010000086.1 GCA_016209895.1 Candidatus Hydrogenedentota bacterium
AGGCTACGAAGCCGAGAGGGGGAAGCATCGTACGATCATTCATGTCGGAAGGAGAGTCAGTACCGGCGTCGCTTCGGGAAAAGACGAAGACGTCACATGGGGAGGGACAAGCAATGCGACGACTCCACTTTGCGAAAGCAACAACGATGCTGCTCGTACTCTGGACCGGCAGAGGTCTTCTTGTACTCGGCAACGATACTTCAGCGGAGGCAGCTGAACTCCCGGAATCGCTGAAGCCGGGGGTACGGGTCGGGAAAGGTGTTCTGGAGAAAACGCTCTTCTTTGAGGACAAGCGCTTGGGTTGGCCCGATGGGATATTCGTAGGAGATTGGATTCCGGAGCACGTCGGCGGTGAGGTAGCCGCAGCCAGCAGCGATGGAGTCGCATTTGTCTCCAAGGACGGTGAATTGCTCGACTATGTAGATTTCCGCAAGAAGAAGTGGTACCAGGAGGGATCTCTCACGCAAATGGAGGCGTTCGACGCGAATGGCGACGGCACGTGTGAGTTCTTCACGGGTGCGGACCTAGTGGATTACGCATGCTTGGTAGACAGAAAGGGTGATCTCATCTGGGGTACCAAGACTTGTCTTCCCGATCCGAACGCAGCTACTCACGGTGATCTGAACCAGGATGGACATCATGAGTTTTGCATGCACAATGGTGAGGATTTTGTGATGGTAGACCACAAGGGCAAGCTGCTTTGGAAGAATAAGGCTCCAGTTGAGCATCGAATGTGGTTTTGCAACTTGTACTTCGTAGACCTTCAGGGTGATTCCACGCCCGAAATCGCCGCCGTCGATTCCGAAAGGCTGCTGGTGTTCGATGTTAACGGCAAGCTGCTCTCGGAAAAGCTGATTAAGGGATCAGAGATTACACTTGAAAATTCCCGGTTGGTCCATCATCCCGACGAGAATGGCTCACTTTATTTTTGGGGTGGCGCAAAAAAAAAGAACCTAAGCTTTGCAGCCTTGGTCAATTTAAACGCAGACAGCATATTCCGTACGTTTGATGTCCCTGCCATGATTGATCCATGCACGACTGCGGTGAAATTCAAAGGGGGCGAGGCGCCATTTTTTGTTATTTGCGGCTGGATCGGGATGCCCGGGCCGAGCGGGGAGCGATACGAGTTCACGGCAAATATTCTGAATGTCCTGGACCAATCTGGGAAGGTGGTTTACTGTGAGTATTTCGGTGAAGATGTTGGCAAATGCGTGGCGGCCGTTTCCGGGGAACGCCAGGACGAAGAGTTTCTGTTAGTCGGTGGCAAAGGTCCAAACTACGAGGGCCGAGTCTGGCGGTATCGGATGGCGCCGACCAATTGAAGCCCCGATTTTGTTGCGATATGATGATTTCGGAATTTCGATAGGAATCTCCAGACAAGATGAAGATCCGAATGGTGCATGTCAAGGGGTAGCCTACTTTTGAAGGGTGATTACATGGAAACGCTGCGCTTCCAAGTTTTGATTGAACAGGATGAAGATGGTTACTACGTGGCTGATGTGCCCGCTCTTCAGGGCTGCCACACTCAGGGCAAAACTTTCGAAGAAGCTCTGGAGAATATCCGCGAGGTGGTTGCTATGTGCGTCCAAGAACTGCGCGAAGACGGGATGGATATTGACCTCCGATATCCGGAAGTGGTAGGAATCAAAATACTGGAAATCGCAGTCTGAGACCACGGCATGGGCCATGAACTGCCCGTTCTTACGGCAAAACAGATTATCACGGCTTTGGAAGGACTTGGCTTTCGTCATCGTCCGCTGAAGGGTACCAGCCATCGTCGCTACGTTCATCCCGACGGACGGAAGACAACGATTCCTGTGCATCCGGGCCAAGATATTGGGCGCGGTCTACTCCGGCAAATCTTGCGCGATATAGAACTCACCCCGCAGGCATTCAAGAAGCTACTCTGAGGCGTCTGCCAATAGCGGAAGTGCGAGCTCGCCTACAGGGCAGTGTTGACCGCCGCCAAACCAGTCCCCGGTTCTCCTTCCGACAATTCCAAGGACTGGATATGCAGCATGCCCTGGATGTCGGCCGCGATCTGGCGGAGCGCAGCTACTTCGTTGGCTTTGGCCGTCACTGTGACTTGTTTGACTTCGGCTTTCATGCTGAGGTTGGCTTCGGCTTTGCTTTTACGGACCGCGTCGAGGACGGCTACGGTAAGTGGGAACGTGTTGGGGTGTTGAGGTTCCGAAATAGCGTTGAACTCGTCGAGCGTCGGCCAGAGGCTGCGATGCACGGAGGCGTGCATATCCGGGTCCTCGGCGTAGCACCAATGCCAGACCTCTTCAGTCAAGTACGGCAGGTATGGGGCTAACATGCGGACTAGCGCCCGATGCACGAGGCGCAACGTGGCGGCTGCGGACAGCCGTCCCTCGCTCAGAGCTTCTTCATACGTGCGCGGCTTGGCTAATTCGAGATAGTTGTCGCAGAAAGTGCTCCAGAAAAACTCTTCAGTGAGTTGCAAGGCCTGCGCGTAATCAAATTCGTTGAACGCGGCGGTCGCGCGTTGTATGAGTGGTCGTAATTCCTGGATGACGGCCCGGTCCGTCTCGCGGACAATCTTGTCGGGGGAAAGCTTCGCGGGGTCAATCCCGTCGAAGCGTCCGATGGCGAATTTGCTGGCGTTGAACAGCTTCGTACAAAGTCGTTTGCCCACCTTGAAGACCTGTTCGTCGTAGGCGGTGTCCACACCAAGCCGCGCCCGGGCCGCCCAGTAGCGGACGGCGTCGGCCCCGAACTGGTCAATGAGCGGTTCCGGCGTGACGACGTTGCCGTGGCTCTTGGACATCTTCTTGCGGTCGGGATCCAGAATCCAACCGCTGATTACCACGTTTTTCCACGGGATTTCGCGCTCGTGGAGGTACGCTTTGACAATGGTGTAAAACGCCCACGTGCGGATGATCTCGTGGCTCTGGGGACGGATGTCCATTGGGAACAACTTCCGGTGCCGGTCCGGGTCGCGATACCAGTGCGTGGCGATCTGTGGCGTCAAGGAACTCGTGGCCCACGTATCGAGCACGTCCGGATCGCCGGCGAATCCGCCAGGCTTGTCCCGCCGGCTTTCATCGAATCCGGGAGGGGCGTCGTCGAGCGGGTCAATGGGCAGAGAAGTTGTGTCCGGAAGAAGTATTTGGTCGTACCGTGTCTTTCCTTCCTCGTCAATCCGGTACCACACCGGAATGGGCACACCGAAGAATCTCTGCCGACTTAAACACCAGTCCTGATTTAACCCTTCAACCCAGTGCTCATAGCGCAAGCTCATGTGCGCGGGATGCCACTCGATTTTGCGGCCCTGTTCAATCAATGCTTCCTTCTTATCGAGAATTCGGGAGAACCATTGGCGGGTCGGGATCAATTCGAGAGGCCGGTCGCCTTTTTCAAAAAACTTCACGGCATGCGTGACTTCCTGTTTGGGCCGGTCAATCACTCCGTCCGCGGATTCCGCGATCTCGACGGTCTTGCGTTGCGCTTGGTTGACGGTGAGATTGTGCAATTGTGCATACACCCGATTGGCGGTTTCCGCGTTTACACTCTCCCAACCGGGACTTCCAAATTTGATGGGAAGTAGTCGGCCGTCGCGTCCGATAACCTGGCGCAACGGCAGGTCATACTTCCGCCACCAGTCCACGTCCGTCTGATCGCCGAAGGTGCAGACCATGACGATGCCGGTGCCTTTTTCGGGGTCGGCCAGCGGGTCGGCCATAATCGGGACCGGCACATGGAAGAGCGGCGTAATCGCCCGTTTGCCGAACAGGGAACGATAGCGATCATCCTCGGGATGGGCCAGCACAGCCACGCACGCCGCCAGGAGTTCCGGGCGCGTGGTGGCAATTACGACGTAGTCGCGGTCGCCGTTCTCAATGCCAAAGCGTAAATAATGAAACGCGCTATGTTTCTCTTTGTCGGCGACCTCGGCTTGGGCAATCGCGGTGCGGAAGTCCACGTCCCACATCACCGGTCGCTCGGCTTGATAGATTTCGCCCTTCTGCAACAGGTCGAGAAAACTCCATTGGGAAATGCGGCGGCAGTGCTCGTCAATCGTCGCGTATTCTTGCTCCCAGTCGTAGGACAATCCCAAGCGGGTCCACAGATGGCGAAAGGCTTCTTCGTCCTCCTTCGTAACTAGGTTGCAGAGCTCGATAAAGTTGGTCCGGCTGATGGATAGCGGGTCGCCCTTGCGGCCGCGCTCGAATTTCAATCCCATGACTGAATGGACATGCGGCTCACACTTCACGTTGTACAGGTTCTGCACGCGCCGTTCGGTGGGCAGCCCGTTGTCGTCCCACCCGATGGGGAAAAAGATGTTGCGTCCGCGCATACGCTGATAGCGCACCACAAAGTCCTGGTGCGAGTAACTGAACATGTGGCCAACGTGCAAGGAGCCGCTCACGGTCGGCGGCGGCGTATCCACGACGAAGGTCTCATCGCGCCCCCGACTCGGATCCCAGGCGTATAACCGGTCCGTTTTCCATTGCTCCCGCCAGCGCGTTTCGACTTCGGCGGGCTGATAATCTTTGGGTAACTCCATGCTCTACTCCTACATGCACTCCGCCCGATGCGTACGTGTTTGGGAAAAGGACCACGAACGAAGTGAGAATCAAATCATATCAGATAGGGGGTTGGCGATGGGAATCCGCTGGGTTCGGATTTCGGTTCTCGTCTATCGGGTTTGCCCCAGAGAAGACCCAGGCGGCCTACTACAGACCCAAGAACCAGAATACCGTGTCCTCCATAAAACCCATCGGTATATGCATGAATTTGTTCGCGATGACGATGGCGATAATGATGCCGAATGGGCCAATCTGCTCGAGGGCGCGCTGGCCTCCCGGCGGGAGGAAATACCCCAGCAAGTAGTGCCCATCCAAGGGCGGTACCGGGATCATATTGAACACCGCCAATAAGAAGTTAATCGCGATCAAGTTAAGAGCAATGAACACCAGGGGATAAGAAAAGGGAAAGTTCCCTACGCCGGCGATCAAGGCCACACGCAACGCAAGTACCGTCACGATCGCGATGAGCAGATTCGAGGCCGGACCTGCGAGCCCAATCAGAACCGGGTCGCGTCGAACATTGCGCAAATTGCGTGGATTGAACGGCACCGGCTTTGCCCAACCGAAAAGATACGGAATACTCGTAACCATCATAATCACTGGCAAGACTACCGTACCTATCGGATCGATATGCGCCAGCGGGTTGAGCGTGACCCGGCCCAGAAAGCGCCCGGTTGGGTCGCCGCACCGGTCCGCGACGAAGGCGTGTGCCGCCTCATGAACGCACAATGAAAACAGTAGGCAAACGTATTGCAATACGACTGTGGAAATGTCAATGGACAAGACTTGTCATCCTTCGGTTTGTTTTCAGTATAGGCGGGTACTGCCGATCAGTCAAAACCCCCAGTCCCGCGCCCGCAAACCGATCTAAGCCAATTGGCGATAATGACTTGCACATTCGAAAAATATCCCTTATAATACCGCACAGCCTTGAGAAAGCTTCTGTTCGGTGTATCTTTAACTCGTTCCGATTAACCTGCTCCGCGGCGGGCGGGTCCAGGAGGGAGGGTCTGACCCAGTGACCATGACCAAGCGTGAACTCGTCATTCGCGTCGCCAATCACACCAAATTGACGCAGAGTGATGTAGCGAGGATTGTCGAAGACACCTTCGACGCTATTACCCAGGCGCTCGCCAACGGTGAACGCTGGGAGTTGCGCGACTTCGGGGTCTTCGAAGTGAAGACGCGTGCTTCCCGTATTGGCCGCAACCCGCGGACGGGCGACCAGGTTCCGGTACCGGAACGAAAAGTGGTCACCTTCCGGCCCGGCAAGAAAATGAAGGACCTAATCTCCGGGGAAACCAGCGACACCCCGAGTGAGAGCGGAGCCAGGGAAACAAGCGCTCCTGCGCCCGAGGCGTCGAGTCCGGGCGCCGGGGCGATTTCCTAGCCGTGACTTCGATCGGAAACCCCCCTTTTCTTCCTGGTTGCGCGGCAAGATTATCGAGCGCCGCAGCGCGTTTCTCGTCTTCGCGCTCGTTGTCGAAATCGAGAATCGTCCTCGTGCGCGAATCGGCCGAAACGTGGGGGGTATCTTCTTAGTACTCTTCGATCGCATCGTTGGGGGCGGCAATTGATTGTATCGGCACGCGCTCGTATCATCTTTAGTCGAGTATGAGAATCTTGGCTGCCGACACGGCTACGGAGATCAATACCGTGGCCGTGTGCGATGATGATGAAGTCCTGGCCGAAACCATCGTCCGTTGTGAACGCGCGCACACGGAGCGTTTGCTTGAGACGGTAGATTGGGTGCTGGACCAGGCTTCCGCGAAGTTGGGGGCAATGGACGCGCTAGCCATTTCCGTGGGTCCGGGCTCGTTCACGGGACTCCGGGTGGGAGTCGCTACGTGGAAAGGCCTCGCCGTAGGGGCAAAACTACCCCTGGTGGGCGTCCCGACGTTGGACGCGATGACCCGGGTGGCGCCGTTCCGGGATGGATGCGTGTGTCCGCTCCTCGACGCCCGAATGGGTGAAGTCTTTGGCGCTCTGTATTGTTTCGAAGGTGGACAACGCCTCAAACTCCGCCCGGACGCCGTCGGTCGAGTGGAGACGTTATTAGAGGATTTGCCGGGTCCCGTCACGTTCCTGGGCAACGGCGCGGCCTTGTTTCGTGCACGCATACACGCGGCCGTACCCGAGGCCCGTTTCGCGCCTGCATGGTGCGCACTGCCGCGTGCTGCGGCCGTCGCGGCCGAAGCGCGGTCTATGATCGAGACCGGTACCCCTGCCGACGCGGCTCAAGTGATCCCGGTGTACTTGCGTCCAGCTCAGGCGGAAAAGATGCGAAAGAAGTAGGAACCGCGATGATTAAGCCGGAGGAAGCGGCGCTCGAGTTCGAAAGACTGCGTGAGAATCATATTGACGCTCTCATAGAGGTCGAAATCGAGGCCTATCCGGAGCCGTGGACGGAGGCTATGTTTCGGGACGAATTGCGGAACCAGCGTTCACATTTTTATGTGGCGTTTCGAGACCTCGAGTTGGTAGGGTACGGCGGTTTCTGGCTGGTTCTGGACGAAGCCCACATCACCAATGTGACCATCCGCGACGTATTTCGCGGCCGAAACTACGGCCGCCGGTTAATGACGTTTCTGCTGAACACCGCCGTGTCGGCCGGCGCGCGGCTCGCGACGTTGGAAGTGCGGGTGTCGAATCTGCGCGCGCGGAACCTGTACCTCAGCATGGGGTTTCGCCCGGTGCACGTTCGGAAACGGTACTATCCCAAGACTAACGAAGATGCGTTTGTGATGTTGAAGGAACTGGTTTCCGCCAAATAATCAGTGGACCGCTGAGACCGCGCGCAGTGAATGTGGGTTAATAAGAGGACACAGGAGTTAGGAGACAGGAGACAGAAGAATGAAATCAGTATGTCACCGAGTTTCGAGCAATGCTCGTTGAGAGTTGCTTTCATGATGTGCTGAAGACGCCTCGAGGATGCAGGCCAGTAATTGCACGCAGCATGACTCCTGACTTCTGACTCCTGTCTCCTGACCACTTAATTTGCGATGATGTGTAGACGACCACCGATGAACCGCAGCGGAGAAACATGACCCAAGGCACCTATGACGAACTGACCGATTTTCCGGCGACCGCATCCTACGGCGTCCCCTTAGGCGGTGTGGGTGCGGGCAGCATCGAAATGGGGCGCGACGGCTGCTTCCGGAACGTCACCATCAACAATAATCGAGCGGAGCGGACACGAATCGGCTGGGCAGGCGGTTCATTCTTGGCGGTACGCGTCGCCCAAAAGGGCAAAGTGCTGAGCCGCATTCTTCAGACGGAAACCCTGTTGCCGTTCGCGGAGGCCGGGATTGTTCCCACGTACTCGACCGTCGAACAATTGTCCTGGCGCGGGCTGTACCCTTGTTCCCATTACCGCCTGAACGATCCCAAATTCCCGGCCGACGTGAATTGGACGGCCATGTCTCCCATCGTCCCGTATGACGCCGAGGCGTCCACCCTCCCGATACTCTTCATCACGGTGTACGTGCAGAATCCCTCCGCCTCCGACATGGATGTGGCCGTGACGCTCAATTGGGAGAACTTGTGCGGCTGCTATGCCAGCTACTTTCCGGAAAGGCGCGGCCCGATTCGGCCGGTCGTGCTCAAAGAGGAAGATACGGAACTGGAAATCGCCAAGAAGATTGGCAAGCACGAAGAACTGCTCCGCGAGGAGCGACCCGCGCGTCCGGCCGGACTCGAGTTCGGGTTTCGTGAAGGTTTTCGCACCAACGCTGAGGGCAATTACTGCCTGGTGGCGAAGCAACAACAGGACGTGGATATCTCGCTCCTCGGGTGGGACGAACGCAGCCCCGGCGAATTGGAAGTATTCTGGAACCAGTTCCACTACGAGGGACATCTCGGCAATAAGATCAGCCGCAGCGAACGGAGCCATTCCGGCGCCGTGTGCAATTCGTTCAGTCTGCCCGCCAACCGCGGCCGCAGTGTGGTGTTCATCTTCACGTGGTACTGCCCCCGCTTTGAAGTCGAAGGCGTGGATATGGGCAACGGATACACCAACGCATTTCACGACGCGGTGGAAGTGGCGAGTCGTGGACTCAAGTACTATCGCTACTACTTCAGTACCGTCGAGGACTGGCAGAAGCGCATCTTATCCTCAACGTTGCCCCGCTGGCTCAGCCGGATGTTGGTGAATAACAACTATGTCTTTTCCACGAATACCCTGTTCACCCGCGACGGGCGCTTCGCGATGTTCGAGACGCCCTCCGACCCGGTGGTCGGGTCGCTTGATCGCCGCTTCCATTACTCACTGGGGTCCCTGCTGTTCTTCCCGGAGTTCGAGCACCGGGAATTAGCCCTGTTCGCCAAGCTCGAATACCCCCAACAGCCAGGTCGCCTGTATCGCCATTTGGGCAACATGTGCCTACACCGGCCCAATATGGGACCGACCGAGGACGAATTGCTGGACATCGCCCCGAAATTCGTCTTGATGGCGTACCGCAACTACTTCATGACGAGCCGGCTTCCGCCGTTGGAGCTACTTTACCCCAAGCTCAAACTCGCCATGGAATATGTGCTCAGCAAGGATCAAGACCAGGATGGTCTCCCCGAACAGAGCAGCCTTTCGACCACCTTCGATACCTGGGCGGTATACGGCGTCAACAGCTACACCGCGGGATTGTGGATCGCGGCCATCCGCGCGTATAGCAAGTTGGCCCGGCGATTAGGCCATGGTCAGGAGGCCAGGAAATATGAAGACCTCCTGCCCCGCGCCATCGAAAGCTTTGAAAAACGCCTCTGGTCCGAAGAGCATGGCTACTATCGTCTCTTCCACGAGACAAAGCCGAATCCCGATGGTTCTCGTGGGTCGGGCGATGGCTGCCACAGCGGTCAACTTGCGGGACAATGGTACGCCAACTTTCTCTCTCTGGGGAACTTGTTTCCACGCGAACGGGTGGACCGCGCACTCGACGCAATGCAGCGCCTGAACGAGAAAATCACGGGAATCGCCAACGGCGCCATGCCCGATGAATCGCCCTGGGAGAATCCCGCCTCGGTGCCGGTCCCGCCAAATGCGGATTGGGGCTGGCCGTCGTTTTCGGCTACGCACTACGCCTCGTTGCTCATGTATCAGGGACGAACCGATCGCGGACTCTATGCCATTCAGAAAATGTATAAGAACGTGCACGCCAAGGCCGGACTGATCTTCAACCAGCCGCTGATGTGGGACTTGGATCGCAACCTGCCTTGCGGCTGGGGACAAGAGCGCCACGCGGGTTCGCTGGCGATCTGGCACGTACTGTACGCGCTCCAGGGTTTCTATCTGAATCTGCCGGAACAAACGCTGTGGGTCTGCCCGAATCTGCCGAAGGGCGTCTATTCGCTGAGCACGCCGCTCTTCACGCCCGCCTGTTTCGGCTGGCTCCGATTCCGGGAACAGCCCAGCCGCGTCTATCACCAGCAATTACGGATTTCGTTCGACAGCCCGATTCAGGTGAAGACCTTGGTGTTGCGCGCGCCGGAGCACATTGAGAACGTGGCCGTCAAGTGTATCAGCCAAGCGGGCGAAGAAAAGATAGAACATTATATGGGATCGGACGGACGGCGACGGCTCATCGAGATTATCCCCGAAAAGCCCATCATGATTGGGAGCGCCTTGGACGTTTCCGTTACCGAGATTCCCACACAAAACGGGAGTTGAACCAGGCACGCAAATGAGCGGAATGACCGCACTGGAAGAACGAATACGCAACGTCCAATTCATCGTGTGCGATGTAGACGGCGTGTTGACCAATGGATCAATCTTCTTTGACGCGGAGGGACGATCTTTTCGCGCCGTGCATGCCCGCGACGTGACCGCACTGACCCTCTGGCATTTGGCCGGCGGCAAGAGCGCATTGGTCTCCGGCTTGGGAAGCAAGGCCATTGAAGCCATCGCGGCCACCTGGCGCTGCACGGAGTGCCACTTGTGGATCAAGGACAAAGCCCGGATTTGCGCCGAGATCGCCCTGCGCCACAACATTCCCCCCGAGGCCATTGCCTTCCTCGGAGATGACATCATTGACTTGTGCGCCATGAAGCACGTGGGCCTTGCGGTCGCGGTTCAAGACGCCGCACCCGAAGTGAAGGCCGTAGCGCACTTCATAACCGACGCGCCCGGCGGCCACGGCCCTTTGCGCGAACTGGTCCACCGCATCCTCGCCGCCCAAGGCCGCCTCGACGAAACGGTCAAAGCTTATTGCGACCGGAAGGATGGAATCCAATAACTGTCTGGGATAATATACGAGCAAGTCTAAGTTCTTTTTCCACACGAATTTGAGAGGGTAGCCGGTTTGCGACTTGTTTCCACAAAGATTCAGGGCTACAGACCTTTCCGTGATTTCACGGCAAAACTTGGAGCGCTAGAAGTCTTGGTCGGTGCAAATGGGTCGGGTAAGTCTAGTGTATTCGAATTTCTGAAGTTCTTGCGAGATAGTCTTTACCAAGACATTCCGCCCGAGATCGTTCCGGGGTCCATCGGTCAACAGATATTTCATATGGGTGAACCAGAGCGGTTCTGGTGGAGTATCGAGATTGATACCGGACAACCGGTGACCCTCTATTACCAAGGCCAACTGATGGGACCCGTCGGACGTACCCACATTTCGTTCGAACGTGTGAAGACGTCGCGACCCTTAGGTCCGCAGCCCACGCGTCCCTATTTATACATGGATGTCAAAGAGCGGCGCGGTGTAGTGCAGGACCCGGAATCAAAGAAACTGCAGAGGCAAGACATCGCTTTGAAGCGACCCAACCAACTCGCTTTAAGTACAATGACCAACCCGGCACTCGGCGTGCTTTACAACTTACGGGACTACATGCAGGCTTGGCGATTCTACAGTGCCTTTAATATCGCCAATGGGAAAATTCGGAAATCGGTGCCGATTGAGCAGGAACCGGTCCTTCATGAGGACGCGGGCAACCTCAGCTCCGTTCTGCACTATCTAATGACGGAGTATCCCGAACTTTTCGATGATCTCCAGCAGCAGGTGCGAGCCGCGGTCCCAGGCTTTGAAGCGCTAACGGTCAAAGCGCGAGGAGGACCGGGCGAAATCATTGCATTCTGGCGTGAGGCCGGTGTGTCGAGCGACTTGAGTTTGGCCGACCTGTCCGACGGCATCCTGCGGTTCTTGTGTTGGGCAGTTTTGTGCGTTCAACCCAATCCTCCGACACTCATCTGCATTGATGAACCGGACCAAGGTGTGCATCCAAGGACCTTACCAATCTTGGCAGCTATGTTCCAAAAGGCGTGCGGCCGAACCCAGATACTCTTGGCTACTCATGCTTCTTATTTCTTGACGCAGTTTGAAATCAATCGCGTTGCGATCATGCGCAAGCGGGATGGCGAGGCCGTTTTCATCAAGCCGAGAGACTCGAAGATACTCGTGGCTAATTTGCAGGATTTCGGCGCAGAGGAGATTGCAGTCATGCATCAGAGTGATGAGTTGGAACTGCTGGCATGAGGCTGGTGGTCTACGTTGAAGGCCCCAGTGATCGCGCCGCGATGCAAACTTTGTTACAGCCGCTACTGCGCCAGAAACAACAGGAAGGATTCCGCATCGACTTTTTCACGTTGCCGCCCGGCCACAATAAAGAGTCGCTGCTGCAGAAGGTACCGGGCAAGGCGGCGAATATTATTTTGAATGACCCGAATTCTAGGGTCGTAGCGCTGCCGGACCTTTATCCTGCCAATATAAATTTTCCTCACACCAGTTGTGAAGAGCTTCAACGTGGTCTTATAACGAAATTTCACCACGCCCTATCCCAAAGACGACGAGATGCTGACGATGGGTTGCCAGACCGTTTCCACGTATTTTGTCTTAAACACGACCAGGAGTCGCTGTTGTTGGCCGCGGACGAGGCGTTGAAGAACGCCCTGGGCGTGAGACACCTGAAAGCCAGTTGGCGCGTGCCGGTCGAAGATCAGAATTTCGACCGTCCCCCTAAACGGGTGATAAGTGAACTATTCGAAATGCACGGCAAGAACTATGTTCCAACGAAGGACGCACCTTTCGTTCTGAGCGGTGCCGACTACCGGCAGGTGGCCGCGCGCTGTCCTCAGTGCTTCGAGCCGTTCGTCAAATTCTTGGAGAGTCTGAGACAGGGGTAAGAGCCGATTGGTCTGGAACAATCGCCTTTTCTTTCCCAATTCGTGACCATGCGTATTATCGGACTGACCGGTGGAATCGGCAGCGGGAAATCGGAAGCCGCCCGCCATTTTGCCAAGTTGGGATACCCCGTGGTGTATGCGGACAAGGTGGGCCACGCGATGATCGCCCCGGGCGGGCAGGCCGTGGACGCAGTGATTACCGCGTTTGGCGAAGGGATTCTGACCCACGGCGCGATTGACCGCGTGAAGCTGGGCGCGCTCATTTTCGCCAATCAAGCGGCCCGTGAACGTCTCGAAACCATCATCCATCCGCTCATACGAAGCACCATTGACCACGAATGCGAGACCCTGCAAGCGCAGGGTTGCCCCATCGCCATTGTCGAGGCGGCGCTCTTCGGCGAAGAAGGAGAGAAAGACGAGTGGCTGGCCGGACTCATCGTGGTTATCGCGTGTCACGAAACCCGTGTTCGCCGCTTGGTCGAACTGCGCCGTTTATCCCGGGAAGAAGCCGAACAGCGGATTGCCGCTCAGACGCCCTCCGAATCGAAAGTTGCCTTTGCCGACTGGATCATTCAAAATGACGGCACGTTACGCGAGTTGTACGAGCAAGTGGATAGGATCGGCGATCAGATAGGCGGGCCATGGCGGGTGTCGTGACTCAATGCCCGGACTGTGGGGGTGCCTTCGCGGCTACGCCGGGCAAGGTACGCTGCCCCGCCTGTACGAGGCGTTATCCGGAACGAGTCTCGGCGGTGGAAGCGGCGGTTGATGTGAGCGGCGCGGCCAGCGTGCCGGAGATCGCCGCGATCACCGGGCTCGCGTCGGCGACGATCAAAGCCATCGTTCAGGAATCACCGGTCCTCCGGGAACGCATCCCCTTGACGGGAAAATGCGAACGATGCCACAAGGCGCCGCCAGAGGTCGGCGCGCGGTTCTGCGCTCAATGCCGCCAGGAACTGAGTGTGGCGCTGCGTGATGCGGCGCAAGGGCTGGTAGGCAAGGTCCCAAGATCGGACCGCTCCTCCCAACCGATCCGGGCGAGTGGTGTTGTCTCGGCGGTCAATACGAAACGCGAGCGCGCCGCGCTGAAGCGCCTCAATCCGGTCATCAAACACGGGCTGAAATAGTGCGGACTGCGACCAAGTCCGGCCTGCGATCGGTCCCGGCATGATGTGCATTTTCGCAAGTGCCGCAGCAACTTGTGCGCAGTTCGAAACATGAAGTTTCTTCCTCCCACACAAGCAAACTGATGAAGAGAACATTACAAATAAGCTTGAGTTGTGCCGTCGGACTGGCACTAGTCTGGCTGTTGTTTCGCGGCACAAACTGGAGCGAGGTAAAGGCCTCCGTCGAGGGCGTAAGTGTCCGGTGGCTGCTGGCGAGCCAGATATTTATCTGGGGAAGTTTCTTCACCCGAGTTCAACGCTGGAGCTACATCGTCCGCGTGGCGAAACCCGTTCGGTTTCGAATCATGTTCAGCGCCACCCAGATCGGCTTCCTCGCCAATTTCACGCTCCCGTTGCGCGTCGGCGAATTCCTTCGCGCCTTCCTCCTGGCCCGACTCGGCCATTTGTCTTTCGCCAAAAGCGTCGCAATGGTGGCGCTCGACCGCGTCACCGATCTCGTGGGGCTCATCGCGGTAATGCTCGTGGCCGTGCTGTCGGTGCCGACGACTCACGACATGGTGCTCCCGGCCCAAACGTTCAACACCGCCGCCGACATCCGCGTATCCGCCCAGGCGCTGCAAGCGGCGGGGATCGTCACACTCTTGCTCTTGGTGGGAATTATCGCCATTTTGATTCTGCTGTATCTGAATCAGGCCTTGGTCTTGCGTGCGGCTGACCGGACCGTAGGTGTGGTCTCGAACAAAATGGCCGGACGAATTCACGCTATGCTCGAACAGTTCGCCGAGGGCTTGCACATCTTCCGGTCCGTTACCGATATGAGCAAGTCCATCTTCTATTCGCTCCTGACCTGGGCATGCTTCGTACTCGCCACGATCACCATCCTGGCCGCGTTTCACATGGAATGCCCCTGGTACACGCCCTTCGTCATTCAAGCTCTCGTAGCCGTATCCGTCAGCGTCCCCGGCGCCCCCGGTTTCGTCGGCCAGTTCCACCTTCCTATCGTCGTCAGTCTGTTGATGCTGGCCCCGGCCGTAGACGTAGACGAGGCCAAGGCCGTGGCCATTGTCATCCATCTCCTGAACCTCGGACCCGTCGCGCTCGCCGGCCTGTTCTGCCTCGCCATCGAACACCTCGGCATCCTCGAACTCCGCCGCGAAGCCGCCGCCCCCGAGGCCTATCTCGACGCCGAAGGGAAAAGAAATAGTTAAGACTTGTCTCCGCAGACGCGCCGGGCACGTGAAGAACACCTACACACACCCATGATCACGCCGCCGGGCTTCAGCGCCCGCAAGTCCGCCAAGGCTATCACTGAATCTGCCGACTTTGGACTTGATCCCTGCGGGACAATACCGGTAGGAAGCGCAATATGAGAACTTCACCCTCGAAGGCGACGACGAGATCGCCATCTTCGCCCTCGACACCCAAGGCAACATATCGCTGCCCTCGACCACGAAAGTGATTCAGACCCAAGGAACTCTTCCGGGAGACGTAGACGCCGACGGCGGCGTAGATGCCGTGGACGTCCAACTCGTAATCAACGCGGCGCTGGGACTTGACTGAAGACCGTAGGGGGAAGAATGAAGTGCGAAGTCTGAAGTATGAAGGATGAAGAAGGGAAGGGGAAACCATCAACCAGGAACTAGGGACGCAGGCACCCCAAAACTGGAAACCGGAAACTGGAAACCAAGGACTAGGGACCAGGGACCAAATAACCGGAAACTGGGAACCCTGCTCCGCTCTTCAGCCTACGTCCTACGTCCTACGGCCTTCAGCCTTCCCGTCGTCGTTCGCTACTCGCTACCATTTCCACGTGCCGCTTCGCTAAGATACGCTCCGAATTCGGGGTTTCTGCATACCCGAAATTACAGTGGAGTCTAACGTGAAGCTGTTTGAAACCTTCGTCAACCCGCCCCGCAAGTACACGTTGATCCCCTTTTGGTTCCTCAATGACGACTTGTCGGAAGACGAACTGCGGCGGCAAATTGACGACTTCGAGGCCCATGGCGTCTACGGGTTCGTGCCGCATGCAAGGATTGGACTGCCGGAAACCATCGCGTTCATGTCGGAACGGTATCTCCATTTCATTCGGGTCTGCGTGGAGCACGCAGCTAAGAGGGACATGGTGGTGGTCTTGTATGACGAGGGCATGTATCCTTCCGGCTCGTGTGCGGGACAAGTCGTCGCGGCGAATCCGCGCCACGCCACGCGCTGCGTCGAACGGAGCGCCCCGGGTCCACTCGGCGACGATGAAGAATTGATCGCGCAAGATGACCGCTGGATGTACGTCCACCGGTACTCGAAGGGCGTGATTCGCGGGGTGCATTACCTGCCTGATGGGAAAGAGTTCTCCCCGCCTTCGGGAGATATCCTGAATCCGGAAGCTACGGCGAGCTTCTTTCGCTTGGTTCTGTACCACCATTACGAGGTGCTGAAGGATCATTTTGGAAAGACCATTATCGGCATGTTTACCGACGAACCCGGCGTTCTTGGGCGAGGTGGACTTCCGGACATTCGGCCCTGGACTTGGAATTTCGAAACGTTTCTTCACGACTATTTAGGATACGACTTCCGTCCGCATCTCGCCGCACTCTGGGAAAAAGAGGAACCTGATGCAGCGCGGTTCGCGGTTGATTTCCGGCGGGCGGTGAATGCGCGGCTCGAGCAGGCCTTCTATGCGCCATACTCTCGCTGGTGTGCAAACCACGGAATCGCCCTTGCCGGCCACCCGGCGGGGTCCGATGACATCGGCGTGCTCAAGTATTTCCACGTTCCCGGCCAGGACGTCGTTTGGCGCTACATCGAGCCATACAAGCCGAGCGCCCTGGAAGGCGAACATTCGACGATGGGCAAGTGCAGTTCCTCGGCCCAGCGGCACTATCGCCGTGCGCGCAACTCGAACGAGTGCTTCGGCGCGTTTGGCTGGAACCTGACCTACGACGAAATGCGCTGGGTGACGAACTGGCTTTTGGTGCGCGGCGTTAACCTTCTCTACCCGCACGCCTTCTACTATTCGGTGCGCGGCCCGCGTCACGATGAGCGCCCGCCGGACGTCGGCCCCCACAACGTGTGGTGGGCCGGTTACAAGACCTACGCCGATTACTGCCGCCGTCTGTGCTGGCTGCTATCGGAAAGCGTCCACGTGTGCCATTTCGCGATTCTTGGCGCACCGAGCACGTTGCCGTGGCGCGCCGCTAAGGTCATGTTCGAGACCCAGCACGACTTCAATTACCTGGACAGCGAAACCGTGTTGACGAAATGCAGGATTGGCGCGGACGGTATCCGCATCGCCGATATGAACTACCGCGCACTGATCGTGGATGGACCGGACTTTGTCACGCGCGACATCCTGCGAGCGCTTCAACCCATGATCAATTCCGGGCGCGTCCTTCCTTATCTCGATCCTGTGCCGGAGATTCCCGCCTTGGCGACCACCGCGGAGAATTTGGTCAAACTTCTGGACGAGCGGGCCGAACCGGATGTCATGGTCTCGCCGCCGCCGTCTCATTTACGATATATTCACCTCGGCAAGGGTCGGATTCACTTTTATCTGTTCGCCAACGAGGGCCCGGAGGAAATTGACGTGTCCATCCAGGTCTCGGCCCGGGGAAAGCACGAATGGTGGGACCCGGAGTCGGCGGCGGTCCTCGACGAAGAGTTGCCGGGGCGGCTTCGACTTCCGCCGATCAGCATGCGGGTATTGGCCTGCAAAGGCTAGACAACGTCGCGAATGGCGGAATCGCAGTGATGAAGCGCTACGGCCTGAACCGAGTCCTCGACATTGTGATAATCGGCGCCGGCCCCGCTGCGTTGAGCGCGCTGCATGCGGCAAAACAAGCCGGACTGGACGCCGTCGCGTTGGATAAAGGCCCTATCTGCGGAGCGTTGGTTTCCCATCCGACTTATATGCGCTGGTTCTCAACGTCGGACAGGTTGGAATTGGCGGGATTCCCGCTGATCACGATGGAGAAGAGTCCCACTCGACAGGAATATCTCAAGTACTGCCGCGCTTTTGTGAAGTACTTCGATCTGAAGATTGTGACGTATCATGAGGTGATCGCCATTACGGCCGAAGATGGGCTGTTCCGAATCACCGTGCGAGACTTGTTTGGCCGCGAAGGCGTCTGGCAGGCGCACAATGCAATCTTTGCCACCGGTTTCTACGATGCGCCGCGACCGCTCGGCGTGCTCGGCGAGGACTTGCCCAAGGTCAGCCATCGTTACACCGAGGCCCACTTCTACGCTGACCAGGACGTGCTGGTGATCGGTGGGGGCAGTTCGGCCGCGGAAGTCGCGCTCGACCTTTGGCGCAACGGTGCGCGCGTAACGGCGGTGATGCGGGGCGATCGCTTCGATACCAAATACTGGATTGATCCGGACATTGAGAATCGCATCGCGGAAGGTTCCATTACGTGCTACCGTGGCGCGGAGGTCGTGGAGATTCGCATGGATGAGGTCGTGTTGGTTGACGCGACCGGTAAGCCGGTTCAAATCGCGAACGATTTCGTGCTGGCCATGACCGGATACGAACCGGATACGCGACTCTTGGAATCGCTGGGCGTCCGCGTGGACCCCGAAACCAAGAAACCGGCGCTCACCGAAAACATGGAGACTAATGTGCCAGGCGTGTACGTGGCGGGTACGCTTTGCGCCGGTTGCGAGACCAATACCGTCTTCGTCGAGAACAGCCGCGACCACGGCCCGCGGATCGTGGCCCATATCCTTGCCCGGCGGAAGAGCGGTGGCTGACGCATGGCCTGGCACTTGATTGAGGGGGAAGCGGGATGCGCCTATGCCCGGCGCCACGGCTGCGTGGCCGTGGTAGTGGATGCCCTGCGGGCGAGCGCAACTGCCGCGATGCTGCTAAACGCGGGCGCTGCCGAAATCCTCGTGGTGCGCGAAATCGAAGAAGCACTTGACGCGCGGAAACACTGGGGGGATGCATTGCTTTTCGGGGAGCGTGGCGGCTTGCCGCCGGAGGGTTTCGATTTCGGCAACAGCCCACGGGACGCGGACGCGGCGAAGGGAAGGCGGGTCATCTTTACGACCACCACCGGCGCCCAGCGGCTGGTCTCCGCATGGGGTGCGGCGGCGGTGTACATGGGCTCGACCGTGAACGCTTCCGCCGTTCGCGCGCGCGCGGCGACAAATGGCGCCGACGTGGTGCTGATTCCGGCTGGACTCGCCACCGATTCGTCGTTTATTGCGCAAGAGGACTGGGTCGCGGCGGCGGCCATCGCCGCGGCAGCTAAGGCCGAAATCGGCGAAGGCCGGCAACGCTTCGACTATTGGCGCGACCGCATTCGGGAAGAGGGGATTCTTCGATTATTCGAAACCGCCCCGCACGCTCAAAAACTGCGCGACGTCGGTTTAGAGGAGGACATCGCATTTTGCGCTCAGTCGAACATTACTGGCGCCGTTCCGACGGCAGTCGCCCACACGAGAATTGGCGTGATCGTGCGCGATCTCCACGCCTAGAGATTGCTGTCAGGGGCCGGGCACTGTTCGGGAGTGTACGGATGAATCCCTGACACCACACTTCAAGTCGTTGTGGTGAACGAATCGTCGTGAATGACTTCCTCAATCGTTACGACACCGTCTCGAACGGCCTTGCACGAGCGTAGCATATGAAGTTCATACAGCATGTCGTCCTGTGGAAACTCGCTTCGCACAAGTCGGCTCAATTCTGCAAGGTTCTCGGCGGTGAAGCCCGCGTCCTTCGCGACACGTTCATAGTCAAAATAAGTCATCGCAATTGATCTCCTACAACTCCGACGGCGCCAAGATTTCCAGGGCTGGAAGTCCCAGCACGACATTTGTCTCGTTCACCATCGCTCGGCGCCGGCGATTCACCAAGTGTTTGAAATTCCACGAAAGCAGGATATCTTGACGCGATACCACCGCGCATGCTACGTGCAATGCATCTGACCATACGTTGGGGGCAAAAACACCGGCGCGGAGATACTCCCGAGCGATTTCATTCATCGTTTCGGAGATCGGAATAATCTCGACGCCGCGGGAAATATGCTCGAACTTCTTTCCTAGGTCTCCTCCAGGAGAGTCGTTTAACTCTTCCAACGTAAGTGTCGAGGCGGCCAGCGCGTACTTCCCAGACTGTACCCAAAACTCGCGAGTTACTGCCATTCTGTCCGGCGTGCGAACATCAAAGTATGCGCTGACGATACTGGTGTCCAGATAGATACGCGGTTTCATTAGCGCCCGAGGCATGGTCATCGTCTCCGGATTCTCTACATTTAGTGTAAACGCAGCCACAACTTGCTCTCTGTCAAGCCTCGTATTTACTGCTGTTCACTCTACGCGTCGCGCGAAGCGCGTGTCAATCGCACCGCAAGCTAATGTGCGACAGCCGCGCATTCAATGAGTGGCTAATTGTGCCTAAACGGAATCTTGAGGACTCGACCTTGACATTCTTGGGTCATGCGCTGCCGCTGGTGGAGCACGCGTCGCCCGACCTAGGCGTCATTTCAAAACTGGCCGACGAACTGGCCGGCGTTCTCTTTGGTTATGGCGGGACACGATACGAGGTAGTTCGTTTCCAGTGTCTCGCCGTTCAGACAGCGGACTGCCAAGCGGATTGCGCTGCGGCCTTCTTCTTCCGGCTGCTGATAACTGGTTCCGGTAATCTTTCCTTCCTTGATCGCGGCGATGGCTTCGGCGCTGCCGCCCATCCCGACAATTGCGATGTCCACGCGCCCGGCATCGCGGCAGGCTTCGGCAGCGGCGATGGCGTACGGATCGCCGTGGGCGTATACGCCTTTCATATTCGGGAAGCGTTCGAGCAGTACTTGCATCTCTTTTATCGCTTTGCCGCGGTCGCCGTCATGGGGTGCGCGGGCCAGCAATGTCACTTCGGGATGCTCCTTCATCGCGTCGCGAAGCGCCCGCGAGCGGGCGATCTCCGGTCCGGTCCCGAGGTGTTGGTGCAGTTCGACCACGCCGCCTTTACCGCCGATGGCGGTCATCAGAATCCCGGCCGAGGTCATCGCGCCGTCATAGGTATCGGTTCCGGTGAAACACAAGTAGTCACAGCCCTCGGCGACCTCACGGTTCACCAAGATCACGGGTATGTCGGCGCGGTTCAGGGCCTGAATCCCGCTCACCAGCGGCTCTTTCTTCATCGGCACCACGCAAACGGCAGCGACCTGCTTTGCAATCATTTCCTGAATCTGCTGGATTTGAAGAACCGGGTCTTCTTTGGCATTAGTGATGGTGACTTCGACGCCCAGTTTTTTCGCTTCGTCGAGCGCGCCCAGCCGCATGTTTTGCCAGTAGGGATCGTCGAGGGTCATGCAGAACCCGATCTGGCGTGGCCGGTTCTCCGTGGAGTTTGAGCAACTGACCAGGATTCCCGTGACCGCCAGGAAAAGGCAAATCAAAAGTATGACGGTACGGGTGCGGTCCTCTAGCATGTTTTCGACCTCCATCGTTTTCTCATGTTGGCTCGACGCACGGAGACGTCAATGGCCACGACCATAAGGATTAGCGTGCCGCGCACGATATTTCGATATTCCTCGGCAATGCCGAACTGGGTAAGGAGATTCTCGATCACGGATAGCAGGAGCAGCCCGTTCAACGTGCACCAGAGGTTCCCGCTGCCGCCGCCCAACGGCGTCCCGCCCACGATCACCGCCGCGATAACGACCATCTCGATGCCCTGGTAGCTCGCCGCTTGGGCGGTGTTGGACATGCCGGTATAGACCACCGCGGCCAACGCGCACGTCAACCCGCTCAGAGTGTACGTGATGGCTTTGATGCGGGCCGTGTTGATGCCGGTGAGCCAGGATGCCGTTTCGTTTCCACCTACGGCATACACGTAGTGGCCGAAACGAGTGTAGCGGAGGAAGACATGGAATACGACGAACACGCCGAGAAATACCAAGATCGGTATCGTCAACCGATACTCGCTTCCGAAAAGCGGCACTCGGCCCCAGTACACTTCCCGAAACAACGACCCCAGGGTCATGGGCACCTCGATGCTCTGTCCGCCATGGGTTATGACCAGCGCGAGTCCGCGAAAGACCAACATCGTGCTCAGTGTGACCACGAATGGGTTGACGCCGACGTACGACACGAACACGCCGTTAATAGCGCCCAGTATCGTCCCGGCGGCAGTGGTGGCGATCACCGCCACCGGAATGGCGACCCAAGCGCCGTATCCGGCCAAGCCCTTGAGGACCAAAACCGTAATGACGCTGCACACCGCGACCATTGAGGCCACGGACAGGTCGAAGCCCCCCGCGATCATGACCAGCGTCATGCCGCAGGCCATCACGCCGATGTAGGAGGCAGACGTGAACAAGTTGTCCACCAGGTTGGTCCACGTAAAGAAGGTGTCCGTTTGTAGCGACGAGATCAGACACAAGACCACCAGGAGCAGGAATACTGATGCGGTCTGTATGGTCCGAATCGAGATTCTTCGCGAAGCGCCACTGACCTCCAATGGTGAGACGGCCTCGGTCATGCGATCAGTCCTCGTGGCGTTCAGTCAAGATGGAATACCTCTTCCATGGGCGACCACCACTGGTCCTTAGCGCGAGGCGGTAACGGATCGAGGCAGGGCGTACACACCGCCCACCACTTGAGAGTAATTGGAGTCGCAACCATCTTGGCCATATCGGCCTCGAAATCATTACCAACGTATTCAAAGTAGCTGAACAGATACTCGCCGCGGCTGTAGATGGAGTAGTTCTGGATGTTGCACTGCTGGATGACGCGCAGCACTTCCGGCCAGACCTGCGCGTGCAAACGCTTATATTCGTCCAGTTTTCCCTCGAGTACTTTGGTGACCATTCCATATCGTTTCATGAGGCTGCTCCGTTGATGTCGCGCGAGCTCGCAAGACGGTTCCGCCGCGCACTATCCGATCTCTTGATCAAACTCTCCCAACTCGAGCGGATATCGTCCGAATTCCCGAACAAGCTGGATCATATAGTCATAGCTGGCGGGGTCCACGTTGTCGGGCACCGAATGGTCCGACTGCACAATATATCCGCCGCCCTTGGCCGCGTTCAGCTTCGTCAGCACTTCGCGCCGAATGGCCTCGCGATCATTGGTAGCCAAGACGCGCACGTCAATGTTCCCATTGAACGCCCAGCGCCTGCCGAACCGCCGTTTCAGGGCGATTACGTCAAGGCCCGACTTGGCTTCGAGCGGGTTGTAGGCGTCCACGCCCGCTTCGATGAGATCCTCGAACACTGCTGAGGCGTTACCGCATCCATGATAGATGGTCTTAAGCCCCGCATCGTGGATAGCGGAGCAGATACGTTTGAGCTGCGGCTTATAGACGCTCCGCCAGTAATCGGGCGAGAAGAACATGCCGCGGTCATACGCAATGTCGCCCCAGATGTATAGCCCCGAAAGCCGCCCTTTTGCGGCGGCAATCTGCCCTTCGACAATGCCGACGAGAAAATCGCCAAGTCGCTCAATGAATGCTGCGACCTTTCCCGGCTCTTCGGCGATCTTGGTCAACACGTTCTCGGTGCCCATGATACGCCAGATCATCTCGTGCGGCTCGCACACGCTCCCGAACACGCAGAAATCGTCGGCGTATGCATTCACGCGCTCGATGAAGGAGGGAAGTCCGAGGTTCAACGCGTCGCCCACGGAATTGATCTGGTCGTCAATAGCGGCAAGATAGCGACGGTCATCCAATGGATCGTCAAATCGAAACGCCGCCATTTGCGCGTAGGTCTTGGTCTCGAAGTCGGCGTATAGCGGCATAGGGTAATGGCTGCGGCGTTCGATCGTCGCGCCAAATCCAGTCTTCACTACTTTTCGCTCGGGAGTATCTTGCAAGATCGCAAGACCGGTGATACGAGGGTCCATATTGGGAACGAGCACCACAAAGTCCAAATCCCAATGCCGATAGGGATCGAACGGTTTCTCCCAGTCCGTCTCCGTCTCGACGCGGCGCAAGAAATTGCTCCAGAAGAACTCCCCGACCGGAACCCGGTCCGGCTCTCGTCCTTCCAACGCCGCAATAACGCGGTCTTTCTTTGCCTGAGCCTTGCCTATCGCGATATCCCCCTTCTCCGCGTACCGGTTACCCTTCCGTTTGCCCGCACCTGGCTACAAATCCGATAGCGCCCATATTATCACGCCGCGCCGAGAGCGCAAAGCCGTCGCCGTACGCTGCGGGTGAATCTCCGGTTTGTGTTTCCGTTTCAGTGTCGCCTACCATCTGACCGTGAACTCCCCGCGGGAAATCAGCACCACCCATTGGAGCGTCGTGCTGGCCGCCAAAGGCGCGGACACGGGCCGCGCACGAGCGGCTTTGTCAGTGCTGTGCAAGAAATATTGGCCGGCCCTGTACGCTTACCTTCGCCGGAAGGGCTATCCAGAGGAACAAGCCAAGGACCTGATGCAGGATTTCTTCGCGCACTTTCTGGAAGACGAACTTCTCCGAAACGTCTCCCCGGAAAAAGGCCGTTTTCGTTCGTTCCTCCTCGTGTGCCTTCAGAACTTCCTCGCCAACAAATGGGACCGTGCCCGCGCCCAGAAACGAGGCGGACACTTGATGCGCCTCTCGCTCGATGCCTTGACCCCATACGAACCCGCCACGGACGTCACCCCCGAAACCGCGTTCGAACGCCAGTGGGCGCACTCGCTCCTGAATGGTGTCCTCGATTGCCTGGGAGCGGAGTACGCGCAGTCCGGCAAGACGCCGCTGTTCGAAGCGCTTTGTCCGTATCTTAGCGGTTCACCCGACACCGCGACGTATCGGGAAGTCGGTCATGGTCTCGAGATGTCGGAAGGCGCCGTGAAAGTGGCCGTCCACCGGATGCGAAAGCGATATCGCGAACTCGTCAGACAAGAAATCGCCCAAACCCTCGGGAATGAAGCGGATATTGACGGGGAATTGCGGTACCTCATAAGTATCTTGTAACCTTCCGGCGCCATTTTCTTTTCTTCTATGGTGAGGGTAAAGGGGAGGGGTAGCGATGACCGAGACCTCACGATGCCGACAGTGTGGAGCCGAGCTGCGTCCCAACGCGCCCAAGGGCCTGTGTCCCAAGTGTCTGCTCGGCGCGGGGATTGAAGAAACGGGAGAACGGCGCATGGACAACGACCGAAATCTGTTATTCGGCGTGCTCGCGGTCCAGTTACGCAAGGTCACGCAGACACAGGTCATGGACATCGCGGCGGCCTGGGCTATGGACCCGTCGCGCGATCTTCCTGGGCGACTGGTCGAAGCCGGCCTGCTCTCGAAAGAAGACCGGGAACTGCTCGGCGGTTTCGTTCAGCAGGCCATTGACGCCCACGGCGGAGATAGCGCTGCTGCTATGGAGAGTTTCGGGGGCGATGAGCAGGTCCATCAGTCGTTCCGGGGTTCGATTGTCCGCGAAGATTCGGGCCGGGTCAGCGTCGTAACTACCCCCATGCCGGTGGGAGAGGCAATGGACCCGGAATCTGTCCCGGCCGTCCGGGAAACGCCGGGCCGTTATACCCACATCACTGAGCACGGCCGCGGCGGCATGGGGCGCGTCCTGTTGGTTCAGGACACGCACCTGGGCCGCGATGTGGCGCTCAAGGAACTCTTGCCCGCTCCCGGAGACGACTCACAGACCGGCGGGGCCAGCCCGGTCCGTCTGTCGGTTCCGCACATGGCCCGGTTTCTTCAGGAAGCGCGCCTAACGGGCCAGCTCGAGCACCCCGCCATTGTCCCCGTGTACGAACTGGGCCACCGCAAAGACGGCACCCTGTACTACACGATGAAGCTGGTTCGCGGTAAGACCCTCGCCAAGGCGCTTAAAGAGTGTAAAGTCCTGAAGGACCGTCTGGAATTGCTCCCGCACTTCCGCGATCTGTGTCAAGCCATGGCGTACGCCCACAGCCGAGGCGTGATCCACCGCGACCTCAAACCCTCGAACGTTATGGTCGGCGAGTTCGGCGAAACGGTCGTGATTGACTGGGGACTCGCCAAGGCTAAAGGGCGCTCGGACGCGCTGGCCGAAGACATGGAGGAGACGTTGCTGGCGCTACGTTTGGGCGACGAGGCCGGTCTCGCGCAAACGGTCTACGGCCAAGCCATGGGCACGCCGATGTACATGCCGCCCGAACAAGCCAAGGGCTTGATTGACCAGATTGATGAACGCTCGGACGTCTACTCGCTCGGCGCGGTATTGTACGAGCTGCTGACCGGCAAGACGCCGTTTACCGGCAAGACCTCGATCGAGATCATGAAGAAAGTCGTTGCCGAATCGCCCGCGCCCGTGGCTACGCTCGAACCCGACGCGCCGCCCGAACTCGCCGCCATCTGCCAACGGGCCATGGCGCACGATCCGGCCGGGCGCTACGCCTCCGCCCGGGAACTGGCGGTGGAGATCGGTCGTTTCCAGTCCGGTCTCTTGGTGCAAGCGTTTCAATACAAACCGTGGGACTTGCTACGCCACTACGTGCGCCGGAACAAAGCCGTGGTAACGACCGCCGCCTCGGCGTTTGCCGCGCTCTTGCTGATTGGCACGATTTCGTTTCTTCGCATTTCTTGGGCGAAGGAGGCCGCCGAATATGAACTCTACCGCGCCTCGGTAAACCTGGCGGAGGCGCGTATCGAGGAACAGGAGTTAGGGCAGGCCCGCGAATACCTGAACAGTTGCCCAGAGCGGCTTCGCGGGTGGGAGTGGGGCCGGCTCCAATACCTCTGTAACCAGGACCTGATGACCTTCAAACTGGAACCGTATTCCGCTGCGACCTGTATTGACTTCAGTCCGGATGGCCAGAAATTGATCGCAGCGATCGTCAAGGGGGACCCCTATAGCAGATACTATAATTCGACGGGTTCGCAAGTGAAAACTTGGGACGCAGGAACAGGCGAGCAGTTGGCGGATAAAACCTTGGGTGCCGGCGAAATCCGCACGTTCATCTTTACGCCGGATGGGAAATGTATCGGCGCCGGAACCGCAGGCCGACATTATAGCAAAGAGGGACAGACGGCCGTGGTTTGGGACTTGGCTGCAGGAACGAAGATGCTGGAGTTTGGCGGCCATACCGATGGTATTTTCGGGATAGCATTGAGTCCCGACGGCAATTTGCTGGCCACGAGTGCAGCAGACAACACTGTGAAAGTGTGGGAGGTGACAACCGGAAATATGCTGTTGGATCTGAAGTCTTCAGACCAATCGGTACTTACCGTTGCCTTCAGTCCCGACGGCACGTTATTGGCCACGGCGGGTCACGACAAACTGGTAAGGCTCTGGAATCCCAATACCGGTGAATTGGTGAAATCTTTGGCGAGGCACGCGGAAAGTATAAGCGAGGTTAGTTTCAGTCCGGAGGGACATTACCTATTGAGCGTATCGCAAGGCAGAGAAGTGTTCCTGTGGAATGTGAGTACCGAAGTTCCGGTCGCGACACAGGAGCGACTCGGATGGCGTGCTCGGTTCAGTCGGAACGCGAACGTGCTGTTAGGGACAACTGGGAGCGTCTGGCAAGCGGCCGGCAGCGGCTTTACGAAGTTCAGGGGAATACCGGGAACCGTCGAGGCCATATCTACTGACCAAAGCTGTGTGGTGACCCAAGCTGCCTCGTCTGGCGGAAACACCTATGAAATTGCCATGTGGGACATACAGGAAAGGCCGACTCGACAAGTCTTTGGAGAACACGACGATGAATTGTATTGTGCTGCGATCAGTCCTGATGGTGCGCGCGTCGCCACGGGAGGCGCGGACGGCACGGCCGTCGTGTGGGATGCGGCAACCGGGCAACGGCTGTTGATTATAGATTGCCGCACGAACGCTACTAATCGGTGGATTCGTTCCGTCGCCTTCAGCCCGGACGGTGAGCTCTTGGTTACCGGAGGGTCGGACGGAAAAGCCAGGGTCTGGGAAGTCTCCACCGGAAGGAATCTCTCTGAGTTTTCTGGACACAGTCGTGGTGTGGAATGTGTCCAATTTCATCCGGACGGAAAACGAATCGCGACGGCCGGCGATGAAGGCTCCGCCCAAATTTGGGATTGGGCAACCGGCGAGGTGCTTACTACGGTTTCAGGACCAGCGAGTATGTCTTCTCTTGCTTTCTCGCCGGACGGAAGGCATTTGATCACGGAGACCATGAATGGTGTATGCGATCTATGGGAAGTCGAGAGTGGACGAAAAGTGCGTTCCCTTTCAACAAACTTGGATAGGGGTACAAGCTGGAAGTCTTTGGCCATAAGTGCAGATGGAAGCCGAGTAGCGGCCGGGAGGGTTGGCAGTGGCGGTGCCGTTCGCGGATTCATTCGTGGCCTGCTCCAGTGGTCACGGTTAGCGGTCAGCAAGGGGGATCCCACGAACGTATGGAGTGTTCCGTCAGGTCGCCGAATAGCCCGATTGGAGGTGGCTTCGACGGGGATTAGTCTGCCGCGCCACGGAGAGCGCATCGTTCATGCCGGAAGCTCAAACACCATCGGCATTTCCGACGTAGCCACTGGGCGTGAAATTCTTCGGTTGAGAGGACATACCGATGGGGTCCGCACCACGTCCTTTGACGTTAGCGGCTTGCAGCTTGTCTCGGGCAGTACTGATAGGACTGCCATACTCTGGCCGGCTTTTCCTTACAGAGATTCGGATTATCCGGGACCGAAGGCGACATCGCTGGAGGAGCGCATCGAAGAACATAAGCGGCGCTACTGGCGCGAATGGGAATCGCGGCCGAAAGCGAACGTGACCCCGCTTTACATCGTGCAGTTGCAGAAGAAAGACTTCACGGAGACCGTGACTCTGAAGTTCGCAACCTTGTCAAACGACCCCGCCGGGCTTTCGACCGGCACGGACGCGCCCAGCGGCAAGACCGGTGTTGTTTTCGGCGACGGCCCGGCGCTGAAGCTGTTATCCGAACTCGCATTCAAACCAGGCGATGTTATCCTGGATGCGAACGGCGTGCCGACCGACCGCGTCGAGGCCCTCTTCCGCGCGCTTGCCGACTTTTCCAATAGCGGGTCGGCGGCACAATACGCGCCCCTTGAGTTTGGTATAGGCCGTGGCAAGGAATCGTTGAAGATACGGCTGCTCGCAGCGCTTGAATCGGGTTATCGTGTGAAAACGGCTACAGGCGCGATTGAGGTCGTTGACGAGTTGGTTATCCCTGATAAGCAACCGACGGGTCTTTGTTGTGCCGCCGACGGAACCGTGTACTATGTCGAATCCGGAGATTTCGCGACAGGCACCTTGGGTATTCTCGACGTCGAAGCTTGTCAAATGAAACCGCTTCTAACCGATCTTAAGTACCCTCACAATATAGCCTCGTTTGGCGACGAGATTATCTTCACGGAACGCGGTACGACGGAGGGCAAGTACAAGGATGGAACTCTCTCCGTGTACTCACCCAAGACGTCAACGCGATCAATTCTCTACAGTGGACTCGAGTATCCGCAAAGCTTGTCTGTTGACAAGAATGGCAATATCTATGTACTGGAAGCGGCAGCGTACAATACCAAGTTCGGCGGGAACGCAAGGCTCATCAGATTTCCTTACGGTTCGAAGGATTATGAAGTCATTCTTCCCAAGATAGGCCGCTTTGAGGCGATTGCTGTCGGCTCGGACGGCCGGCTCTATATTGGAACGCGCGGGAAACGAAGTCCCGGAAAGGGCGGCGCATTATTGCGCTTCGATCTCGATGGAACCGGCCAAAAGACGATGCTTAAGGATTTGCAGAACGTGAACGCCCTGACCTTTGACGCCCAAGGCAATCTCTACTTAGCGTTCGACGGTGAGCGTGGAGGCAATCCAGATACCATCGGTGTGGTCAAGCCCGAATCCGCTCAACTGACGGTCTTGAAGAAGGGCATGCAGGCATGGAGCCTTGCGGTAGACCAGAAGGGCCGAATTCTTTATTCAATCTATGAATCGCGCGGTTCAGTTCGGATGCTTACCGTGAAGCCCGTTGAAAAGTGACCGGCAGCCGGACCAGAGCTCGCGGCAGTGCCCTGGTCCATCCTGCTGCAAATAGGGCCGCGAAGTGGACTGAGGGGCTCTCAATGACGGTTGCCGAGGACTTTCTTGTCGGGATAAGATGTCATCTGGATGAGGCGCGGCAATAATACGTCCGGTTACTGCCATGTTCCGACAGCCTGAAACTGAATTCATGAACCTATCCGCCGAGGCGGAGGCCTATGCCGCGGCGGATTTCGCTGAGGTCAATGAGGCCTTCGTGGCGCGGCTGCTCGAACTGGCGGGCGATCGTGCCGACGCGGTGGCCCTGGACCTCGGCACCGGGCCGGGGGACATGCCAATCCGCATCGTACGTCAGCGCCCGGGGTGGCGAATCGTTGCCGTGGATGCGTCCTTTGCCATGCTGCGTCTGGCGCGTAGAGCTATTGCTGAGGCCGGCGCAAGTCATGTGGTAGTGCCGGTGCAGACGGACGCAAAAGGCTGCCCGTTTCTATCTGGCGCGTTCGACATCATCTTCTCGAACAGCATTGTGCATCACATTACCGACGTGGCGGCGTTTTGGAACGAGGTGAAGCGCCTGGCGAAGCCGGGGGGTCATATACTGCTTCGCGACTTGTCGCGTCCTCCGAGCCCCGAAGCCGCCCGCAGAATCGTAGAGACCTATGCGGCGCATGAATCGCCGTTGCTTCAGGAGGAATTCTACCGCTCGCTGTTGTCGGCCTACACGCCCGACGAAGTCCGCACCCAACTCGACGCCGCCGGCCTTGAAGGACTAAGCGTCGTCATGAGTTCCGACCGTCATTGGGACGTTTTCAGCGTCGCGTAGAGTATGAAATTCAACCGATAGGTGGACGCTATACAGGAAAAGGAAATGAGACCACAAAGCGATGTCGAAATCTCCGTTTCCAAAAGGCAGCGACGGTAGCCCGCCGGCGACGTATCTCCCCTCGTTTTTCCCGGCGTCGAAATCCGATAGAAATGTGTCCATCGCAGACATGCTCCTCATAGGAGCGCCCCCATGGCACGACTTTATCAAGTGAGAATCCCATGTATGGCGTGCCTGTCCAACACTGATTATACAGACGAATCAAGCAAGACTGGCAAATCTTTCCGAACTCGCGATGAAGCGTGTACGGATATCCGGGAGTTACTCGATACATTGTGGTTTGGGCGCGTATAATGACTCTGGGCGCTATCGGATCGGCAAAGCCGTGGCTAGGATGGGGTAATGAAATCGGAAAGTTCAAGCTTGGCGGATTGGACGCCTGAACAAATCGCGCAGGGGAAGCGCTGGGTGCAGACCTGGAAAGAAGCCGGGGATGCCATGGAACGGCTACGGCGGGACGAGTTGCGTCGGCTCAACGGTCAAGCAGCGATAGCGCTGCTTTGCGGCCCCGCGGATTACCGGGTTCCGCCGCGCGCGCCCAAGCCTACGTCCGGCCTCGTCGAGCAACAATTCTGGTTCATGAAGGCCGCGCTCGGTGATTGAGGTCGTCCGAGCCGCCGCCACACTGCAATCGGTCTGCGAGGCGCAATCGTGGCGTTTCTGCTTCATTGGCGGTCTGGCCCTGCAACGGTGGGGCGAGCCGCGCGAAACCGTTGACGTTGACCTGACACTCTTCACCGGCTTTGGCGGAGAGGAACCCTTTGTGAAGACGCTCCTCGACCATTTCGAACCGCGAATCGAGGATGCCGTACAATTCGCCTTGACACGGCGAGTCCTGCTACTGCGCACACGAACCGGTGTCGGCCTGGACGTTGCGCTGGGTGGACTTCCGTTCGAGGAGCAGGTCATTGCCCGCTCCAGTCTCTTTGTATATCCCGGCAATGCGATGATTCGCACTTGTTCGGCCGAAGACCTAGTGATTTTGAAAGCATTCGCGGCGCGCGGACGAGACTGGCTGGACATAGAAGGCATCATCACCCGACAGACTGGTAAGCTCGATTGGGGTTACATTCGATCCCAATTGAAGCCGCTCGTGGAACTCAAAGGTACCCCCGAAATCTTGGATGAATTGGAGGCGCGCCGCCTCGAGTTCGAGCGATGATTCGCGGTAACGCGTGACAATTTCGTCTTTTCATTTCCTACCAGCCCCGGTTCTCAGGTGCCGCGGATGATGAGTTCGGGGTGGACGACGTATTGGCGGGTAGTTTCTTCGGCTTCGCCGTTGGAGGCGTGGATGAAACCGGCGAGGGTCGAGGCCATTTCTTCGTTGTGGGGGTCGACGGAGGTGATAGGGGGAGTGAAAAAGCGGGCCAGTTCGGTGTTGCCGTAGGTAACGATGTTGAGGTCGCGGGGGATGTCGGCACCTTGTTCTTTGAGACGGCCGATGGTTTGGATTCCGCTGACCTCATCGCAGCAAAAGACACCGGTTATGCCGCGCGAGCGAAATTTGTCGAGGCGGACTTGTCCGGCCCGTTCGAGAATCAGGGGTTCGAATCCGAGGCGTTTGGTTTGCATGAGATTCAGGTAAGACTCGCGCATGACCTCGAGGACCATGTTGCGGCCTCCCCAGACCTCGTTCTCGACGAATGCCACGCCGCCCGGTTTCGAGTCCAACAGGTAGTTGATGGCCCGCACTACGCCCAGGTCGTAGCTCTGGATGACGAACGTAAAATCGTTTTGGGTCATCGTATGATCGAGTAGAACGACCGCCGAGTCGAGCGCCGAGAGCCGAGAGTAAAAGCTCCAGGTCTTGGATTCGTCGAGCGTGGGGATGACGATCACGGCTTCGTAACGGTCACGGATCATCGTGCTCACCAGCCGGATTTCTTCCTGGTAATTGTGGTAATCGCACAGGTACTTCAACTGACGGCCCAGCCGATCCGCGTGGTTTCCCACGCGACGAATTAGATCTTCGAACTGAACCGAGTGAAAGGGGAATACCAGTCCCCACGTCTTTTGCTTGGGTCCGAGGCTGGCGACGAACGAGCCTTTCCCGCGCCGCTGGACGATATACCCTTCTTCCGCGAGGAGATTTAGGACCCGCTTGGCGGTGTCCCGGCCGATGCGGTGCTTGGCCTGCATTTCGGCGATGGAGTCTATGCGGGAGCCTGGGGGAAGGGCATAACTCAGGATATCGCGCCGGTAGGTTTCCGCAAGTTGTTGATAAAGTGGCGTCGTGTACTCGTCGGAAGGGGACATATCTGATTGCGGATTGCGGATCGCGGATTGCGGATCAGCGGATTGCAGATTGAGTATCGAATGATCGTCTGAGGTGGGCATATTGGCTTTATGACATCATATATCGGCTCAATCACATCACATCACATTGACTTATTCTACCTCAAGGTGCAGCCGGGTGCAAGCTTTCTCGGGGATTATGGGGGCCGGGCTTGTCGGACGTGTCGGACCGGTCAGACTGGTAAGACGAATAGGGCCAACTTGAGTGTTGGAGCTACTTGCGGCCCCCGGGGTAAACACGCTTGACAAAGGGAGTTGAATGCGGTATTGTTAGCAATGATGTGATGTGATGTGATTGTCACCGGTTCGCAGGTGAGCCTGCGTGTGCCAGATGTGGGCAGTCAACAGGATTTCATAGCACTATGAAGATCGCAGTCAGCGGCAAAGGTGGCGTGGGCAAGTCCACGGTGGCGGCGATGTTGGCGCACCTCGCTTCGAGGGAGGGGCGGCGCGTGCTTGCCATTGACGCCGACCCAGATGCCAATCTGGCGGCCGCGTTGGGTATACCGCCGGAGGGACGAGCGCGTCTTATCCCGATTTCAGAACGACGCGCGCTGATTGAGGAGCGAACCGGGGCGAAAGTCAAACAGTATGGTCAGATTTTCCGGTTGAATCCGGACGTCTCCGATATTGCCGAGAAGGAGTCAGCGCAATTCCGTGGCATTCATCTTCTGGTTCTGGGGGCGGTCGAGCGCGGGGGGTCGGGCTGTGCATGTCCGGAAAATGTGATCTTGCGGGCGCTGCTGACCGATGTGATTCTATACCGGGACGACTGCGTCATCGTGGATTTCGAGGCAGGGTTGGAACATTTGGGACGCGCTACGGCGCGCGCGGTAGACCTTTTGCTTGTCGTGGTTGAACCGGGCGGGCGTGCGGTCGAGACGGCCCGTAGTGTGCATCGGATGGCCGTGGAAATCGGGATTCAGAAGCTGGCTATCGTTGGGAACAAGATACGGGATGAATGCGACGAGATATTTCTTCGAAACGCGCTGCCCTCAGCGGATTATTTGGGAAGCATTCGGTTTAGCGACGTGATCCAAAAGGCGGACCGTGAGGACGTGCCATTGATTGACATTGCCGACGATATCCTCATGGTGCAGTCCTGCGAGTTGTGGGAACGAGTTAAGGAACGGGTTCGAACTCCGGTAACACAGGTTGTCGGATTGAGGGGATAAGTCATGGAAATACGACCTAAATGCGCGGCCACGGCTATCGGCTCGATGCCGCATACTGACCTTGAGCGGGCGATGGAAGTCATATTCAGCTCGGTGGGCACTGTTCCTTTCTGGCCGCAGTTACCCAGGCGCGGCCTGCACGAGCAGATGGAGATTCAATACTCGGAAGGTATGCCGCGAGTCGTTCTGGACGAGGTGAAAGGGCGAATGTATTTCGACACGTCGGGCGACTACTCCGAAGATTTGGCAGCATTCTACGAAGGCTATCTGGCTTCCGAAGAGCGTGGGGATTACTCGGCGGCAGTGATTAGTGAAGACTTTTCAGCCGGTATCCCGGCGCTCGTGGAGCGGTTGGGGAGGAATGGGGGTAAACGCGACATCGTGAAATGCCAGACCACCGGCCCGCTCTCGTTCGCCTTGACAATCGTGGATGAGAACAAGCGCGCCATCTTTTACAACGAGGAATTTGCCGACGCGGTCGTCAAGAGCCTAGCCATGAAATGTCGGTGGCAGATTCAAAAATTCAAAACCTTCGCGGAAAACGTAATCTGCTTTGTTGATGAACCCATCCTCTCGGCCTTTGGCAGCTCGACCTTCGTATCGGTGCAGCGTGACGACGTTGTGGCCAGGTTGATTGAAGTGGTTGAGGCTATTCACGAGGAGGGAGCTATCGCGGGGATTCACTGTTGCGGCAACACGGAATGGTCCATACCCGTGGATTCAGGTGCGGACATTATCAGCTTCGACGCCTTCCATTACGGGGAGACGGTGTCGCTTTATCCGGTCCACATGCGGCGGCATCTGTTGGAGAACAAGAACGTGCTGGCGTGGGGCCTGGTACCGAGCAATGCGGCGGTCCGAGAGCAGTCGGTTCAAAGCCTGCTGGAATTGTTCGAGCGCCTCAGCGATCAACTGATGGCTAAGGCGGGTGTTGACAAGCAGGTGATTGTGGAGCAGGCGTTCATCACGCCGTCGTGTGGTACCGGCTCCATGTCTATCGAGGACTCGGAGCGGGTCTTTGCAATTCTGGGTGAAACGAGCGCGGCACTGAAGGAGCGTTATGGGTTGGACACTGGCAATAACCGGTAAGGGCGGCGTTGGAAAAACGACGCTGGCAGCGCTGGCCGTGCGTTGGCTCGGCGAAAACGGCCGGGAACCCGTATTGGCCGTGGACGCGGACCCCAATACGTGTCTCGACGCCCTACTCGGCGTGAAAGCCGCCTGTACGGTCGGCGGCGTGAGAGAAGAGGCGAAACAGTTTGTCCAGGGGGGTATGTCGGGCGGAATCAGCAAGCAAGAGTTGCTCGATCTGAAAATCCAAGAGGCGTTGGTGGAAGGCGAGGACTTTGACCTTATCGCCATGGGACGTCCGGAGGGGCCGGGCTGCTACTGCTACGCCAATAACGTGTTGCGCGGGGTCTTGGCGCGCATCGCTAAACACTATCCGGCGGTGGTTATTGACAATGAGGCGGGTCTCGAGAATCTGAGCCGTCGTACCGTGCAGAACGTGGACTGGCTCGTTTTCGTGACGGACCCGTCGGCGCGGGGACTGACCACGGCGCGGCGTCTCTTTGATTTAGCGCAGGAGATGGAAATCTCGGCGAGCGCCATGGGGATCGTGGTGAACCGTATGCGGAGTCTCGAGGCACTGGAGCGAGCACAGACGCTTTTCCGTGACACCCCGGTCCATGTCCTCGGAGGGCTTCCCGAAGACGATGAATTCGCAGGTCATGATGCCACGGGAAAGACGATTTTCACGCTTCCTGAGAACAATGCCGTGGCGAGGGCCTCGGCGGAGATCTTCGCCGCAATTTCGGAACCAATGACCGCCGCACTGGTTGCGTGCGATGAGCGAAATGGGACTCGCCATGGCGTACGATAGGGAACGAAACCCGTCGCAGGCCGCCTTTGACGAGGCGAGTGTGGCCATGCTTCGGAAGGCGGATGCCGACGGTGTGGAAAGCGACGTATTTTCCCGGGCCGATGAACAAGGGGCGCCGTGTATATTCGGTTCCGAAGGCCGGTGCTGTCGGATTTGCCACATGGGGCCTTGCAAGATTTCGGACGAGGTCCGCGGCGTGTGCGGTGCGACGCTGGACACGGTCGTGGCGCGGAATCTATTGCGGGAGTTGGTCGCCGGCACCGCGGCGCATTCGGACCATGGGCGTCATCTGGTGTTGCTGCTCAAAGACGTGGCCGAGGGTCGGAATCATCAGTACCAGATACGCGATCCCGGGAAACTACGGGCGGCGGCGGCGGCTTGGGGCATCCCGGACACGACCATTGACACGCTGGAACTGGCGCGACAACTGGCCGAGCTTTTTATCGCGGAGTTTTCTCATCAGGAAGGTAAACTTGCTTCGCTGAGATTGGCGCCCAAGCCGCGCCAAGGCACGTGGGATAGTTTGGGGATTGCGCCGAAAGGGATTGATCCTTCGGTTGTCGAGGGTCTGCACCGATCGAATATGGGTGTGGACCACGACTACCGGAACATTCTGCGGGGCGCGTTGACGACCAGCATCGCGGACGGCTGGGGCGGCTCGATGATAGCCACGACCGTGGGCGACATTTTGTTCGGGGTGCCTTCGCCGGTGCGCGCCAGGGCCAACCTGGGGGTTCTTGAGAGACTGAAGATCAATGTGGTGGTACACGGACACGAGCCCGCGTTGACGGAAATGCTGGTAGCGGCGTCACGCGATCCCGAGATTCTTGCCGAAGCGCGGGCCGTGGGCGCGGAAGGGATTAATCTCGCGGGTATTTGCTGTACGGCCAATGAAGTGCTGATGCGCCACGGCGTGCCGGTGGCCGGCAATTTCCTCCAGCAAGAACTGGCGCTCGTCACCGGCGCAGTGGAACTGATGATCACGGATGTCCAGTGTTGTATGCCTTCGCTGCCGGAAGTGGCCAAATGCTATCACACCAAGATTCTGACCTCGAATCCCATCGCGCAACACGCCGATGCCCAAGCGGTAGATTTTTCTTCGGAAAATGCGATGGACTGCGCAAAAGCGATCCTGCGCAAAGCCATCGAGAATTTCCCGAATCGAGACCCGAAGAAAGTCGCTATTCCCGACATTTCTCAGCCGGTGGTTGCCGGGTTCAGCAATGAGACGATTTTCAATATTCTCGGCGGGACGTTCCGAAGGAGTTTCCGTCCGCTGAACGACGCCATCATTACGGGACGCATTCGCGGCGTGTGCGGTATTGTGGGCTGTACGAACGCCCGACGCGGTACCGCCGACCGCTACCTGATCACGCTTGCGCGGGAGCTCATTCGGCGCAACGTGCTCGTTCTGAAAACGGGCTGTGCCGCCGTCGCCGCTGGAAAAGCGGGGCTCCTGACGCCGGAAGCAGCGCTTCGCATTGCCGGTCCGAGTCTCCGGGAGGTGTGTGAAGCCATCGGGATTCCTCCCGTGTTGCACATGGGTTCGTGCGTAGATAACTCGCGGATTCTGATGGCGGCCACGTATCTGGTCGAAGAAGGCGGATTGGGGAACGACCTTTCGGACCTGCCGGCCATCGGGGCGGCACCCGAGTGGATGAGCGAGAAGGCCATAGCCATCGCCCACTATTTCGTGGCTTCCGGGATAGACGTGGTGCTCGGACATCCATTCCGCACCATGGGGTCGGAGAAAGTGACCAGCTACTTGTGCGGGGAAATTGCCAACGACGTGGGTGCGAAGTTCCATTATATCCCGGACGTTGAGCGGGCGGTGGAAACTATTTGCGCGCATCTCGAGGAAAAGCGGGACGCGCTAGGCATCAATCGCAAAGTGGAACGTAAGCTCTTCGATATGAAAGACCGGAGAGAGCTGTATGTCTAAGGCGATTTGTGCAGACGCCATCACGGGGGCGATGGAAGTGGTGGCGCGGGCCGACGCGATGCTGGCGCGGACCATCGAGGCGAAAGGGGCGGATCACCCGGTCGCGTTTCCCAATACGGCCTACTACCTGCCAATCATCTATTCATTCACGGGGCGCAAAGTCGCCACCGTTGGGGATTTGGCGCCGGTACTCGAGGATTGTCATCGTCTGCTGCCGGAAGTACCGTCGGAGCAAGTATGGCTCCCGTATTTGGGCGACGCGCTGGACGCGGGCGTGGCCACGTTGTTTGCGTTCGAAGCTATCGAAGCCTGCAAGACCGTAATCGGTCCCAATCCCGCTGACGGCATCTGGTTGGGTGCCGCGAATGACGTGATTATGCGGGAGCGCGGCGTCGAGTTTGTGGACGGTACCGCGCCCGGTTTTGCCGCCGTAATCGGCGCGGCCCCGGATTCCAGGACCGCCGTACGCATCGCCCGCGAACTCCAGGAAAAGAACCTATACGTGTTTATGGCCGGTGCGGTAGACGGCGAGACGTTTGCCGAGCAGCTTCATTCTGAGGGAGTGCAACTTGGCTGGGAGACGCGACTGGTCCCGTTTGGTCGGGACGTGTCGGCGGTCGTCTACGCCCTGGGGTTCGCGAATCGTGCGGCGTTGTCTTTCGGTGGCGTAGTGCCGGGCGACTTCGAGCGGAATCTGCGTTACACCAAGAACCGCATCTTTGCATTCGTGCTGGCGCTGGGCGAGGTAGATGAAGAAAAGTACGCGGCCGCGGCGGGCGCCATCAACTACGGCTTCCCCACTATTGCCGATACCGACATTCCACAGATTCTTCCGACGGGCGTGTGCACGTACGAGCACGTCGTGAGCAATGTGCCACATGACGCGATCGTTGAGAAAGCCCTCGAGGTTCGCGGCTGCAAGGTCAAGATGGCCAAGGTGCCCATTCCGGTCCCGTATGGTCCGGCGTTCGAGGGTGAGCGAATCCGGAAGAAGGACGTGCATGTCGAGTTTGGGGGCAATCTAACCCCCGCTTTCGAATACGTGACGATGGTTGAACTCGATAGCATCAGCGACGGCGAGATCGAAATCGTGGGACGGGACATTGATGAAGTGGAGCCAAGTTCTGCGCTTCCGTTGGGGATTTGGGTGGAAGTGGCGGGCCGGAAAATGCAACCGGATTTCGAGCCGGTACTCGAACGGCAGATTCATCATCTGCTGAACAGCGCTGAAGGCATTTGGCACATGGGCCAGCGCGATATCATTTGGACGCGCGTGAGCAAATCGGGCTATGACCGCGGCCTTCGATTGCGGCACTACGGCGAGATCATTCACGCCAAGTTCTTGAATGACTATCCGGCAATCGTTGACAAGGTCAAGGTCACGCTCATTACGGAACAGGCCGAAGTGGAGCGCCGTCTGAAACATGCCCGGAAAGTTTATGTTGAGCGCAATCACCGTGTGGCGACCCTGACTGACGAGGCCGTGGATACTTTTTACAGTTGTTTATTGTGCCAATCGTTCGCACCGAATCACGTCTGCATCATTACGCCGGAGCGCTTGGGGCTTTGCGGGGCGTACAACTGGCTCGACGGCAAGGCGGCGCATGAAATTGATGAGACCGGCCCGAATCAGCCGGTCGCGAAAGGCCGATGCCTGGACTCGACCCGCGGCATCTGGGAAGGCGTAAACGAGTACGTCTACAAGAACTCTCACAAGGCCACCCAGGTCTTTACGGCCTATAGTCTGATGAATAACCCCATGACTTCATGCGGATGTTTCGAGGTGATCGTCGCGTACGTGCCGGAATGCAACGGGGTCATGGCCGTGAATCGCGAGTTTCTGGGGGATACGCCGGTCGGGATGACGTTCAGCACGCTGGCCGGAATCGTCGGCGGAGGCGTGCAGACGCCGGGATTCATGGGCGTTGGAAAGGCCTTTCTTTCCAGCCGAAAGTTTCTTTCAGCGGACGGCGGTATCCGCCGCGTGATTTGGATGCCGAAACAACTGAAGGAAATGATCGCCGAGGATTTCCGCGCGCGCGCGGAGAAGGAAGAAGCGCCTGACCTGTGGGATAGGATCGCCGACGAATCGGTTGCCACGGACCCGCATGCGATTCGAGAATTCATGGCGCGCGTGGACCATCCGGTTTTGGCGATGGCGCCCATGGATCGGTTGTGGACGGATGCGCCGGTCCCGACGGGAGAGGTCGAACAAGTCGGACCGGTCGGACAAGTGGGACAAATCACGGGGTCACAGGGAGACACCTCGGCCAAGGTGGAGATGCCGAGAACGGTGGCCATTCCTCCGAAAAAGAAACCGGCGGAACTGAGGGCTCTGGAAATTCCTGCACCGGATTTACCACTGGCAAAGGAAGCTTTAGAGAAAGATGCAGCGAAGATAGCGTCCGGAAACGGCGATCCGGTAGCCCTCATGTCGGCGCTGTTTCAATCTCTGACGACCGCGGTTGCTGGGCAATTGAAGGAAGCGTTGAAGAGCGAGATTCGCGCGGAACTGAAGGAAGCCTTAGTCGAGGAACTCCGGACGTCTCTGTTGGCCGAATTGAAAGTGTACGCGCCGCCCGATTTGAAGCAGACGGTGGTGAGAGAAGTTGCCGGGTCCATTCTGGGAGTGTTGCAGCGAACTCTGGGTCTGCCCATGGCTGTTCCCTCATCACTCGTCCTCCCGGAAGTCACGTCGGCCCGGAAGCCGGAACCGGAAATCGCGCTGGCGTCTACTGACCTCGCGGAAGCACGGCCCGAGCCAACGCCTCAGGCACCGGCCGTTGATCGAAAACTCGAAGTACAGGAGACGAAAGCCAAGTCGGCGGATTTGCCTCGGGCGCCGATTCGGGTCTTACCAAAGGCGCGTCGCTATGCCCAGGAGAAGATCGCGGAGATCACCAGATTTGCCCTGGTGAAGGAACCCGGTAGCGAGCGCGTCGAACAGGTCACGATTGGGGCGACTTCGGCGGAGGGCGGTACGCGGGGAAAGACGGTCGCGGTGGGTGGGCAAAATTGTCTTCCGTTCCATTATTTTGAAGGTGAAATTCCTCATACCCCGGCTTTCGCGCTCGAAGTGTTCGACCGTATTGATCCGAAAATTTCACCGGCGCTAGCCGAAGCGTGGGGTGGTTTCCTGGGACGACCGGTAGAAATGGCGCGCGAAGCCGTCGAGCGCTACGGCGCCGAGCTTATTTCGGTGCGCCTGGATGGAACTCATCCGGACAAAGGCAACAAGAGTCCGGAGGAGGCGGCGGCTCTGGTGAAAGACGTACTGGCGGCCGTGGACGTGCCGGTAATTGTGACCGCGCACAGCCACTTCGAAACGGCGAACGAGGTAATGAAAAAAGTCGCGGCGGTCTGCAAGGGCGAACGCCTTCTGTTGAATTGGGTGGAGGGCGACAACTATCGGACCATCGCGGGTTTGGCGCTTGCGTACGGCCATTGCCTCGTAGCGCAAAGCCCAATTGACGTGAATCTCGCCAAGCAGTTGAACATTCTGTTGACCAACATGGACATTCCGCGCGACCGCATCGTCATGGACGCCCTGACGGGGGCGCTGGGCTACGGGCTCGAGTACACCTTCTCGGTGATGGAACGAATCCGATTGACGGCGCTCGGCGGCGACCGCGCATTAGCGTTTCCGATGCTGGTGGCGGCGGGACAGGAAGCGTCGAAAGTCAAAGAGGCGCGCGCATGTGAAACGGAATTTCCGGCCTGGGGGAACCGTGCGAAACGCGCGGTCTTATGGGAAGTACAGACCGCGATGCCACTGGTGTTGGCCGGGGCCGACTTGGTGGTACTCCATCATCCCGAATCCCTCGGAATTCTTCGCCGCAACGTCGAGAAGCTCTCGGCCTACCGCCGGCCCGAGAGCCAGGAGACTTGAAATGCCTCCGCTTACCGGGCTGCAGATACAGAAATTGCTCCCCAAAACGAATTGCAAGGAGTGCGGATCGAACACGTGCCTTGCGTTTGCGATGAAACTGGCCGCGAAGAAGGCGCACTTGTCCGAATGCCCGTACGCTTCGGAAGAGGCCAAGGCGATCCTGGGTGCGGCGGCCGAGCCGCCCATCCTCACCGTCACGCTCGGCTCGGGCGAGAACGCGCTGGTGGCCGGCGGCGAGACGGTCATGTTTCGGCACGAGAAGACCTTTGTGAATCAGACCGGCATTGGCCTCGCGGTGGATGATCGGATGGATGACGGGGAGTTAGAGCGCCGAGTCAAAGCGGTGGCGGATTACCAACTCGAACGCGTGGGGGAAGTGTTGCGCCCGGACCTCATCAGCATCGCGTGGCGCAGCGGCTCGAAAGACCGGTTCTTGGGGGCGCTGGACCGTGTGTCTTGCCTTTGGGATCGCGCGATTGCAGTCCGGACGGAAGATGCCGAAATGTTGCGCGCGGCGGCGGAGAAGCTGGCGGGACGGCGGCCGCTGTTGGCATCGGCCACCTCTGCCACCTTGGATGAATTGTGTGAAGTGGCCAAGCAAACCGATTCCGTGCTGGGCATCGCTGCGGACCGCTTTGACCATCTCGTTCCCATGGTGGAACGAGTCCGGGAAAAAGATGGACGCGCCTTGTTCCTCGAATTGCGTGCGGACAGTCTCAGCGAACGAATCCAGAACAACATCCTGATGCGTCGCAGCGCATTGAAATCCCAATTCAAGCCTTTCGGATATCCCACGCTCAGCTACATTGATACGGGCGATCCTCTCGATGACGCGGTGGAGGCTGGGCTCGAGGTCACCAAGTATGGAAGCCTGGTCGTTCTGCCGGAGTTTGATCCAGCAGTGTTCGTGTCGTTGTTGACGTTACGACAGAACATCTATACCGACCCGCAGAAGCCCATCCAGGTGACGCCGAAAGTCTATGCCATCGGCGAACCGAACGAGGACAGCCCCGTCTTTGTCACGACAAATTTCTCATTGACGTATTTCATAGTTTCGGGCGAGATCGAAAATTCGGGAATCTCGACTTGGCTGCTGGTGCCGGAGTGCGAGGGGATGAGCGTGCTGACGGCGTGGGCCGCCGGAAAATTCGGTGGCATGAAGATTGCCGCCTTTGCCAAGGAAGTCGAACTCGAAGCTTGTACCAAGAATCGAAAGATCGTGATACCCGGATATGTGGCTCAGATTTCTGGCGAACTGGAAGAGGCATTGCCGGGTTGGGAAGTGATTGTGGGTCCGCAAGAGGCCAGCGATATTGAGAGTTTTGTCAAGAGTGCTTTTGTGGTGTAAGGACTGTGCCGCACATTTTCCAAGTGCGTGGAACAAGGGACTAACCAATGTCCACGGTAACGTTCGAACCATCCGGTAAGACCGTTGTGGTCGAGAACGGTACGGATGTGCTCGCGGCAGCGCGCGCGGCCGGTCTCGAATTCGACTCCCCTTGCGGTGGAAAAGGAACCTGCGGCAATTGTGGTGTCCGTGTAGTTGCCGGCGATGTGGTTGATGAAAGTCGCGGAGTTCTCACACATGCGGCAGTGGCCCACGGCTACGTGCTCGCCTGTCGCGCCCGCGTGACGGATACTCCCGTCACCATCTACTTGCCTGAGACTTTCGAATTGGAAGGCGCTCGAATCCTGGCCGACGACGAAACCTATTTGGTTCGGCCCGAACTTCTCCTCAAGGATTGGCAGTACGATCCCATCGTTGTCAAATGGCTCGTCCATGTTGCTCCGGCTGAGACGTTGGACGGTTTTTCGGATTTGGACCGCCTGATCCGAGCGATGCGCCGGGAATGGGGCAATCAGGAGATTGTCTGCTCCTTTGGCGTCGTGCGTGAACTGCCGGAAACGTTGCGTGCCGAGGAGGGCGTCGTTACCGTGACCGTCGTTCGTGACGGCGAGCGATTTTCCGTGATTCGCTGCGAGCCCGGCAACCAAACGACGCGCCTATATGCGATTGCCGTGGACGTGGGCACGACCACCGTCGCGGTTCAACTTATCAATCTGGCGACGCGTAAAATTCTGGCCACCCGCAGCGCGTATAACGACCAGATAAAGTGCGGACTCGACGTCATTAGTCGAATCAACTACGCGGGACGCCCCGGCGGTCTCAAGGAATTGAGGAATCGCGTACGGGAAACGATAAACCGCCTCGTGGCCGAAGCCTGCCGCAGCAATGACATTGCGCCCCGCGAGGTATCGAGCGCGGTCGTTTCCGGCAACACCACCATGAATCACCTCTTGCTGGGTATCACGCCGGAGTACCTCCGGTTGGCGCCCTACACGCCGGCGGCGTTGGAAATCCCATCTTTGACCGCTCGAGAGGTGGGCATCGAGATCAATCGGGATGCACGCGTCTATTTTTCGCCGAACAGCGGCAGTTACGTGGGAGGCGATATTACCGCCGGCCTGCTCTGCACCGAGTTGAGCGCTAACACGGATGATATCCAACTCTTTATGGATATCGGCACCAATGCCGAAGTTGTGGTGGGTAACCGGGATTTTCTGATGAGTTGCGCCTGTTCCGCTGGCCCCGCATTCGAGGGCGGCGGGATTCATTGCGGGATGCGCGCCGCCTTGGGCGCCATCGAAAAAGTGGACGTTGATCCCGCCACCGGGCGCGCCGCCTATTCCACCATCGGAGGCGTGCCGCCGCGCGGAATCTGCGGCACCGGCGTAATCGAGTGCTTGGCCAATCTACTGATGACCGGATGGATTGATCCGGCCGGGAAGCTGGATCGCAGTGGCCGCTCACCGGCTATCGAATACGAGGGACGGCGTGCGCGTTATGTGATCGCCACGGCGGAAGAAAGCGCCACGGGCGAGGCGATCTTCGTCAGCGAACTCGATTTTGAGAACGTCATCCGCGCCAAAGCCGCCATTTACTCCGCGTGCGCGCTTCTGCTCCAACAAATCGGCATCGGATTTGAAGACTTGACGCGCATCTACATCGCCGGCGGATTCGGACGTTTTCTGGACCTCGAAAAAGCGATGACGATTGGACTGGTCCCGGACTTTCCACGGGACCGCTTTCATTTTATTGGCAATGCTTCGCTGATGGGATCGTATCAAGTCGTCATATCGCAAGACTATCGTCAGGACCAGATGAAGCTGGCGCGGCGAATGACCTATATAGACCTCAGCGTCATGCCGGGCTATATGGACGAGTACACCGCCGCGTTGTTCTTGCCGCACACCAATCAGGACCGTTTCCCTACTATCAAGGAACGAATAATGGCCTCGAACAAAGACGACGGGTGGCGTCCCCAAACTCGCTTCGAGGGCGTGCAAACCCGTAGCTAACTTGAGGAATTCTCGGAGATGCAGAGCATGAATCGGCCCCGTTGCCCCGGACAAGACATGCGCTTCTGGAAGCCCGAGGACATCTTCTGCGTGCAATGTCCCTGGTGCGGCGACGAAATCGAGTTCTGGAAGGACGAACCCATTCGAATGTGCGCGTGCGGGCGGGAAGTGCGGAATCCGAGGCTGGATATGGGCTGCGCGCAATGGTGCAAGTTTTCAGCCGAATGCCTCGGCGTGGAACATACCGAGATGCCGGCAAAGAAGAGCGTTCGGGACCAGATGCTCGAGGAGGTCAAGAATGCATGTGAGGGAGACCCCTCGCGCATGGACCAAATATTTCACACGCTCGATTACGCGGAACAAATCCTCGAAGTCGGAGGCGGCGACAGTCTGATTGTCCGGGCGGCGGCGATCTTACACGACTTCTTCAACCCGGAAGTCGAAACGCATAGCGAGCATCATTCGGACGAGGACGGATCGTCTCGTGCACGAGCAATTCTAACCGAGGCAGGAGTGCCCCCTGATGCGATCGAGCGAATTCTGGAAATCATCGGTTCCCTCCACCGCGGCATCAAGTTGGATTCGCTCGAATATGGCATTGTATCTGACGCCGTTACGCTCGCAGATTTTTCTTGCCTGCCGCCAAGCGTGAAGACGGGAAAGGCCACAGCTCTTAAAGGGCACACCTTCTTTACTCCGAGGGGACGGCAGATCGCGACGAGATTTCTCTCGGGCACGTCCTGAAGGACTACGCTTCATTCCGGTCGAGCGGAGCGGATTAGGCGCCACGAATGCGCTATCCAGTGAGAAGCTGGTCCATTCTTCTGCTGAAGGGAATAGGGCCGTTCTCGCTGATTTCGTAACCGGTTTCGATGCGGGCGCCGTTCCATTCGGGATGGCCGAAGAAACTTACGTCAATGCAGACCGCCATCCCGGGTTTGAGGGCGTCGTGGCTATGCGGTCCGAAGAAGGGGGCCTCGGCTTCGTGCAGGCCGATGGTATGCGCGAAAGGACACACGAGATATTTTAGCAGGCCGTGTTTCTGGTAGTAGGCCCGGCCCGGGGCGTCAATCTCGCGGCCTGTGCGGCCCGGCGTCAACTGCGCCTTGGTGAGCCCGAAGACTTCCTTGAGATGGTTCAAGCAGTCCCGTTGCGAAGTGGTGTATTCGCCCGACACCGGCAACGTGTGGCCGACGACACCCGCGTAGCCGTGGACCTTCGGCGCGATGCCAATCATGACCGTTTCAGCGGCCTCAAGTTTCTTCGAGGTGGCGGTCGGCACGACGGCGTTGGACCGCGCGCCCGAACCGACGATGGCGCTGAACCCAAAGCCCGTCGCGCCGTGGCTGCGTGCGGCGTATTCGCCGGCCGCGGCCACTTCGATCTCGGACACGCCCGGCGCGATGGCTTTGGCCATGGCGTCGTAGCACGCGTCGGCCAGGCCGAAGGCAGCCCGAATCTGCTGCCGTTCCCAGGGCGACTTGCTGTAGCGCAACGCGACGAATTCGTTCGTGATGTCCACGAGTTGCACGCCCTTGAATCCTTCGGCGATCTGGCGATAGCACTCGGCCGGCATGCGCCCTCCGCCAACGAGACCCAGGGTCTCGAGTCCGCCCGTCTTGGCTTTGAGTTCCGCGAAGAGCGATGGGAAATCCGTAATGACGGCGTTCGGATATTCTTCGTCGGGCACCATGAATACGGGGAAATTGCGCGTTTCGGTGATGGCGCTATCCAACTTGGCGAAAGGCTCGCTCTCGGGGCCGCCGAGCAACATGGCGTCGCCGTCGCGTAGTACGAGCACGGCGCCGCTCTCGAATTGCGGACACCATCCCGTCAGGTACCATCCGTTGCCGATGTTGATTTCGTCGTAGTAGATGAGCGCGGCATCCAGCCCTTTACGGGTCAGAATGTTCCGGACCCGCGATAGTCGCGCGTCGCGTTCTTCGGTTCCCAGGTAGCCCATCCTTGCACTCCTTAATAGACCCGATACCGGGCTGATTCCTTGATCTTGTTAGACTCGCTCGGCCGCATGCTTCGCTTGTAGGAACTCGGCGCCGCGACTTTTCAAGGCGCCGATGAGGCGGTCCAGTTGCTCGACGGCATGGGGGCCGCAGTTCTTCACAATGAACGGGTCCGGCCGGACCGCGCCTTCACCCTGCCAGATTTCGCCTTCCGGCATGGGGTGGAATTCCCAGGGGTGGAAATAGAAGCAGAGAAATGGCTCGACGCCGCGCTCGCGGCAGTATCCGGCGAATCCGTCAATGTGTTTCAGGACGGCCTCGGCCCCTTCGGTCCGGAACTTCGGCCATTGATCGCGGTCGCGTCCGTAGGCGTCGTGAGATTCCATCGAAAGGTCGGCGAAGTTCGGCAGTTCGACGATGCTGAGTTCGCCCTCCTGCGTCCAATCGTGAGCCGACGGGTGATACGGCGTCAGCCGCTCCCGGAAGTAAAACAACGGGTACGTGGCGTCGGCAAGGTAGCCCAGTCGCTCGAGCGCGTTCACGACGGCGTTAGACCCGAAAAGCCGCGGACAGCGAAAGGAAACCGGCCGGATGCCCCCGATGTCCGCGATGAGTTCCGTACAGCGTTCGAGCCGCAGGGGTACTTCTTCGGGCAGGATGGGCGTCTGCCCCGGGATATCGTAGAGCGCGTCGCCGATGGTCTCGTGAAAGAGCGTATGACTGCCGATCTCGTGGCCCCGCGCCCGAATCTCGCGCACCGCCTCCGGGTGTTTTTTCGCGGCGTCTCCCGTGAAGAAGAACGTCGCAGTGACGCCGTGCCGGTCGAGAATTTCAAGGATGCGCGGCGTGCCGTGACGCATGCCCTCGTAAAACGATGTCCAGCTTCCGATGTCGGTTTCCATGTCGAACCCGAGAACTACCTGCATTGCGCTCATATCGCGCGTCCTCCGCAAGCCCGCAATCCCGAGAACCTTCGCCGTCCGCTTCGACTCTACCCAAACCGCGCACGCCGCGTCCACTTTCTTGGCGAAGTCAGCTCGGGGATAGCGTAGCTGTGGTATACTCGCTGCTCCGTTCCGCGCTGTGCGGCTCGCTGTTTCAATGAGTTGGAGCCAGTCATGAGAGGATTTGTCGCGTCATTCTTGTTTGTCTTTTTTTGCGTCTCGAACGTAGCGCGTACGGATGCTCCGTATTATCGCGATCTTTATTCCGATACCTGGGTGGCAACCGATGCGCTGGGCCGAACCATGCCGGACTTCTCCAGCGCGGGCCCAGTCAAGCAGGATCAGCGCCGTGTGGTAGGCATCTTCTACATCACCTGGCACAGCGACTCGTTGGCTACCTTGAAGAGTCCCTATGCCGCGGACGTGACCAAGGTGCTCGCCGGAGACCCGAATGCGCGTCTGGACGCCAAGCATCCACTCTGGACCGAAGGCTCGTACCATTGGGGTGAACCGGAAAACGGCTATTTCCTGAGCAAGGACGAGTATGTCATTCGGAAGGATATGTCCATGCTGGCCGATGCGGGAGTGGATGTCTTAGTGATGGATGTCACAAATGCGGTCCGCTACTGGGAGGAGTGGGATGTCCTATTCCCAGTGATGCAAAAAATGAAGGCGGAAGGCAATAAGGTGCCGCAGTTCTGCTTCTGGGCGTTCAACGGTCCGGTGATCACGGTGGTGCAGGATTTGTACGATAAAGTCTACAAAACGGATAAGTACAAAGACCTCTGGTTCTACTGGGACGGCAAGCCGTTGTTGCTATACAACGGAAACCCCAGCGTTGATTCGAACGGCCCAGCCCCGAAGAATCCGAATCCACACTATGATGCCGCCGCGAAGACCGACGCGAATCACCCGCACTATGGGGACCCCGATTACGCGGAGGAGTTTTACGCGGATTATACCAAGGAGGTGAAAGACTTCTTCACGCTGAGGGCCATGTGGTGGGGCTACTACGAATGGGCCGGGAAACGCTACCTCGGAACCGAGGATAACTGGAGTTTCGGGTATGACCTCGGCGATGACCGGGTCAAAAAGATGACCCAGGATGAGTTGGTGTCGAAGCATAACGCCCAAAAGGAAGAAGTCGCCGTCACGCCCGCGCAGCATCCGGTCAGTCTGATTGGGAAATCCTGGACTCGCGAACACGGCGAGCCCGAATTGAACGAATACGACCTTCCGATCTCAACCCAAGTGCCGTGGCTGGGCAAGTCAGTGGAGCATCCTGAGGGCTACGGTATCTATTTCCAGCAGCGATGGGACGAAGCGCTCCAGGCCAGCCCGCAGTTCCTCTACATCAACGACTGGAACGAATGGACCGCCGGCAAGTACCACCCGCAGGAAGGGCAGACCTTCGACTTCATGCGGCGCCAAAGCACCTACCGTTTTATTGATCAGTACAACGCCGAGTTCAACCGGTGCATTCAGCCGATGAAGGATGGGTATTCGGACAACTATTACATGCAAATGGCGCAGAACGTCCGGCGTTACAAGGGCATTCGACCCATGCCTGAGTTACACGGAATCTCCCAAATGAAAATAGACGGCGGCGTTGACGATTGGAAAAAGTGCGAGATTGAATTCCGCGACACGGTCGGTGATACCTTCCATCGCGATTATCCGGGCTACGGTGGACTGCATTACAGGAACGATTCGGGCCGCAACGACATTGTTACCAGCAAAGTCGCGGTGGACGATGCGAACGTGTATTTCTACGCGGAGGCGAACGCGCCGCTCACCCCGCATACCGGCAACAACTGGATGCTCCTGTTGATAGACGCCGACCATGACCATGGCAAGGGGTGGTACGGCTATGATTTCCTCGTCAATAAGAAGATTGTGGACGAGAACACAACGACGCTTATGCGTTACGTGACAAATTCCGCCGGCAGCCCGTGGGTCGAGGCCGCACCGCTCGAATATCGTTACGCCGGGAAAGCTCTTGAATTAGCTGTACCGCGGGCACTCATCGGGCTCAAGAGCGACGCGTTTACCTTTGATTTCCACTGGTGCGACAATCCAAGCGACCTGAAAGACCCGATTTCGCTTTGCGTCAACGGTGACAGCGCTCCAAACCGACGATTCAATTACCGCTGCATTTGGAAGAAGTGAATAGCGATCCAATCTCAGCGGGGTCTTCTTCCTTCCGATGCGGTGGGGCATAGAGAGCAGGCCGTTAAGCGCGGCACACGAAATAATGCCGCGCGCTCGAAGTCCGCGTACTTGATCTACATTTGATGCGCCAATCGATACCGGATGGATTCTCGGGAACAACGGCTTGAATCAGCCGTGAATGACCCACCAACATATGCTGCGAAGAACTAGACATGCGCGCATCGCCGGGGAGTAGAATCACCTTATTCATCGAGAAGTAGTGCCGTTGTGTTACGGATTTTGGAGCGCCGGGAGCGCCGCCTAGGACTGATCGTGGCGGCGGGTCTCCCGATGTCATCCACCGAACACACGCGCGTAAGTTGAATCATACACGTCTTGCAGCGCCGACTATCTGAACTGTGAGCCAAACAAGATCGTATCGTACCAACAGGTGTCTACGGATCAGGGCATGGTCGCAGTGATCGGCTTCAGCTCGTGCACGATGTCGGCCGAACAGGCGAACTTGAGGGATATCGGGATAGTCGAAAACGCGTAGTTGGATTTGGCCGATGAGTTGTTGCATGCCGCGAGTGATGCGCCCCGGCGGAAGATAGCCGTGCTGCATCATCATCCTAGCAGCATGCCACCCGTCTCGGCGGAGTACACGACTTACGACGCTATTGCGCAGGCGGGGCGCGTTCTATCATACCTTCAGGATCGGGGGTTTGACCTGGTGCTCCATGGGCACAAGCACTACCCTATGGCTTGGGTGCACAACATGAGGCCCTACGAGGTGGCTCGGTCGGCGCGTAGAGTGGCACCTAACAACTGACCAGGATATGCTGAAGGAAGTCAGGCTCATGGCTGCCGAGAAGCTATTCATAAGCTATGCGCGACGCGACATGACGCCAACCAATTGGCTGGATCGCCTCAGACTCTATCTTGCGCCGCTGCGCGAGCGTCCCGGCTACGGTCGATCCGTCTTTCGCATTCGTTCCCGCACGCGGCCAGTATTATTCGAGCGTCCTGCTGCGGCGCATGGAGCGCATGCTGTCCCGAGACGAACGCGCGATACTGGGCGTTACGGAAGTGGACCTCTTTATACCCATTCTGACGTTCGTGTTCGGCGAGGCTTTACTTGGTCGTCCTGCCGTGGTGGTTTCCCGCCACCGCCTTGACACGCGATTCTACGGCTTGCCCCGAGGACCGGGGCTTGTTGCTTCTCCGGGCGCAAGTCGAGTCGGTTCACGAACTGGGGCATACGATTGGACTGATTCACTGTCCAGAATACACCTGCGCGATGCACGCGTCCCGCGCCGCCGAGGAAATTGACTTGAAAGGTCCGGGCTTCTGCGGCGAGTGCGACAAGGCGGTTCGGGCCGCAGGCCTGGGAACGCGGCTCTGACGTAGGAAGAATGGTCGGGGCGACTGGATTTGAACCAGCGACCCCCTGCTCCCAAAGCAGGTGCGCTACCCGGGCTGCGCCACGCCCCGACGCTTCCGTAAGAAATATTCTAGCATAACTGAGAGCGGTTGCGCTATTCGGGGGCCATGGTTAGAATGAGCCGACATTTTCTTACAACAGGATGGGCTGAATTGGGTCTTCTTTCTGAAAATGCGCATACTATGCGCATGACCTCCTTGTTCGTCTCCTTGGGTAATCGATCATACCCGATTCACATCGGCGTGGGTGCGTTAGACCATCTTCCGACGGTGCTCCGGGAACTCCGAGTGAATCGTGCTCTGGCCATCGTGACGGATTCTAACGTGGGGCCGTTGTACGGTCAGCGCGTATCGGAAGCGGCGGCATTGGCCGGCGTCACGCCGGTAATCTGCTCGATGCCGGCGGGGGAAGAGGAGAAGCGCCTGGCGCATGTCGAATCGCTTTGTGGGCAATTTCTGGAAGCGGGCTTGGATCGGGGCGGCCTGATTTTGGCGTTGGGCGGCGGGGTGGTGGGAGATGTCGCGGGTTTTGCCGCGGCTTGCTTCATGCGTGGAATCCGCTTCGTCCAAATTCCGACGACAGTTGTGGCGCAGGTAGATTCGAGTGTCGGCGGCAAGACCGGCGTGAATCATCCCTTGGCGAAGAATATCATTGGAGCGTTTCATCAACCGTCGGCGGTATTGATTGATTTGAACTTTCTACGCACCTTGCCGGATCGCGAACTGCGCGCGGGGCTGGCGGAGGTGA
>JACQVH010000001.1 GCA_016209895.1 Candidatus Hydrogenedentota bacterium
GCTTCGGCCGGATTCCGACGGGAACGGCCCTCTCCGGCCCAGGGTTCACCGGCCGGCCGCGTGAAGGGCGCGCGGTCCTCCGGTTCCGCTTCTGAATATCTGAATACAAGTGCTTTGACTTGCGGAACGAAGCCGAGTTCTGGACCGTGTTTCAAGGAGCGTAGTTCGGCGAGACATAAGAACCTCCTCCACATGACCTACGGTGACTGTAAACAAAGAATTCGCCAGCCCTGACTGAAGAGTTTCTGAATTATTCGTAAGGCAACCTGAGACTGACGAATCGGAACCGGTTCAATTCGGCCGGAGGCGCTATTTCAAAATGAAAGGCCTCCTATTTCATCTTGCGAGAGAGAGACGTTCCCGTTGGGGAGTAAGTGCTTCCACGGAAACGGAAACTCGGGAGGAATTCCGCTTGCACCTACTGTCGCCGCGCAGAGCCAGGTGCGAAACCCGTCCGTGTCCCGCTTCGAGATCGGGGAAATAGCGTGGCCTGGCTTCATTTGAAGTGAAAAGTTTTGGGAAAGAGAGGAAATTTCATGACTTCACGATTAGTTGTAATTTGTTTGTTCTTATTCCTGATCAGCTCGATGACGTTGGCTCAGAGCGACCGGGGCGCCATCACCGGTACACTATCGGACTCGACAGGCGCGGTTCTTCCAGGCGTTAGTGTCAGCGCGACGAACGTCCAAACGGGGTCGCGGTATGAGACGGTCAGCACAGAGACCGGAAATTACACGCTCGTTCAGTTGCCGGCAGGAATTTACGAACTGTCGGCCGAGCTACCCGGATTCAAGAAGTCCGTCCGGCAAGGCATTACAGTTTTGGTAGCGCAAACGTTGCGCATCAATATCGGTCTCGAGCTCGGTGGAGTCTCGGAGGCGATCACCGTTACCGGCGACGCGCCGTTGCTTCGGACGGAAAGCGTTGATGTGAGCCATAACGTTGCGACAGGACGCCTGGATGAACTTCCCATATTAGGGGTAGGGGCAGCCGCCGCTGGAAGCTCCGGCGTCCGGAATCCACTGGCTGTCACACAGCTCCTTCCGGGTACTTTTTTTCAACCGAACACGAACGTCCGCGTCAACGGCGCTCCGGTGAACTCGCAAGCAATCCGGGTTGAGGGTCAGGACGCGACCAACCGGCTTATTCCATTTGCGCCGGCACAGACGCAGCCGAATGTGGAGTCGATTCAGGAAGTCACCGTTCAGACCAGCAACTATGCCGCCGAATATGGGCAGGCGGGTGGCGGCATTTTCAACTACACGATGAAGTCGGGAACGAATAACTTCCACGGGAGCGCATACGATTATTTGACACACGAAAACCTCAATGCCGGAGTGCCGTTCACCAGCACGGGTGGAGCAAACGTGCGGGAGCACCAACGCAGCAACGATTACGGCTTCACTTTCGGCGGTCCGATCATCCGCGACAGAACATTTTTCTTTTTTAGCTTCGAACAGTTCCGCGACACCCAGATGGTCAACACCCAACAACGGACGATTCCCACCGAGGCGTTCCGGAAAGGCGATTTCAGCCAGGTGCTCACGGGGCGCCAACTCGGGACCGACCCGCTCGGCCGTCCGATTATGGAAGGACAGATTTTCGATCCGGCCACAACACGGATCGTTAATGGTCAGCCGGTCCGTGATCCATTTCCAAACAATCAGATTCCACTCGGCCGGATGGATCCGGTTGCGCTGAAGATCCAGTCCATGATTCCGATGCCGAACACTCCGGATCTGGTCAATAACTTCCGTCCTTCATTTCCAAGCAAAAGGTATACGACTATCCCGGCCTTCAAGGTCGATCACAATCTGAACTCCCGGAATAAGCTGTCCTTCTACTGGCAGCGAACGGAGACGAGCAGCCAGTTTTCGGCGCAATTTGGCGGGGCCGATGGCTTGCCTGCGCCCATCACGCAGGCGCGCGGCACATTCATCGAGTCGTGGATCTCGCGCGTGAACTGGGACTACACCATATCGCCAACCATGCTTCTGCATGTCGGCCTGGGCAACCAGCATAACGACTTCAAGGACGATGCGCCGACACTGGATTTCGACGCTCAAAGCGTCCTTGGCTTGAATGGAGGCACGCTCAAGCGGCAGTTCCCCATGATCCGTGGATTGAACACCGCTCGTGGCGGCATGACGGATTTGGGCCCGTTCGCGCAGAGCCGCAGTCTGGAGATCAAACCATCGGGCAACGCGAGCCTCGTCTGGGTAAAGAACAACCACACCTATAAGTTCGGTTCGGAATTCTTCCTCAACGGATTCGTTACCCAGAATTTTGTGCTGACCGCCGGCCAATTTAATTTCGCGGGGGCCCAGACCGGACAGCCTTTTCTTGAGGCGAACACTCTTCGTGGCGGACTCGTTGGATTCCCATACGCCAGTTTCCTTCTGGGTTTGGCCGATACTGGAAACATTGCGAGCCGGTCGGACTCACGTCTTGGGAAAACCACGTGGGGATTCTATGCTCAAGATACCTGGAAGGCGATGCCCACTTTGACGATGGACTATGGCGTACGATGGGATTACTTCACGTACCTGAAAGAGGAACATGGCCGTCTGCCTGCTTTTTCGCCAACCACGCCGAACCCGGCCGCCGGCGGCCTGCTTGGGGCGTCGATCTTCGAGGGGGAAGGACCGGGCCGCTGCAACTGCGATTTCGCGGATAACTATGAATGGGCGATTGGGCCCCGGTTGGGTGTTGCCTGGCAGGCCACACCCAAATGGGTGGCCCGCGCCGGTTTTGGCGTCTCGTATAGCGGCACGGCTAATCTCCGGCCTGCCAATGTTGGGTCCAACAATCCCTTCGGCGGAACTGCTTTCGGTGAGCCCGCTCTGCGCCTGCAGGATGGCATACCTTTGGCTGGGGCGCAGGTCGCCTGGCCTAAAATTGATCCGGGATTGTTTCCGCTGAATGGGAACCCTATCGGTGGAGGCGCCCCTAACGATATCGATCCGCAAGCCGGACGTCCCGGAAGAATCATCCAGTGGAATATCGGAGTTCAGCGCGAAATCAGCCCCAATCTGGTAGTGGAAGCCGCGTATGTTGGCAACCGCGGCGCCTGGTTGCAAGCGAACCAGCTCAAAGACATCAACGCGCTCACACAGCAGCGGCTGGCCTCATTCGGCCTCGACCTCAATAACGCCGCCGACCGCACGCTGCTGGCTTCTCGATTGAATTCGCCGGTGGCCGCGCAACGCGGTTTCAACACGGCGCCGTTTCCGAGTTTCCCGGTGACTGCAACCGTGGCCCAGGCGTTGCGGCCGTACCCGCAGTTCCAAAGCATCAGCTCCATATGGGCGCCGCTGGGCGAAAGCTGGTACGACTCGCTGCAGGTCAAGGCCACCAAGCGGCTTTCCAAGGGGCTGGACTTCTCCAGCGCATTCACCTGGCAGAAGGAACTGACCCGGGGCGCGGAAAACGAGAACGGCGGGGGCGCAGCCATTAATAACGTGTTCAACCGGGATGCGCAGAAACAGATTTCCTCGTTTTCGCAGCCGTTCACTTTTGTAGTCGCGGCGAATTACCGGTTCCCTCAACTGAATGGGAACAAGGTGTGGGGGTGGGTGCTCAACGGTTGGACCTACGGCACTGTTCTTCGATACGCCAAGGGCCGGCCAATCCGCGTCCCGCTGGCGCAAAGCAGCTTGAACACGCTGCTCCTCCAGAACAACGGAGGCGCTGCCAACGGAACCAACGTCGTGCGCGTGGAAGGCGAGCCTCTCTTCTTAACGGACATCAACGGTGACTTCAATCCTCGCAAGGAGTTCGTGCTTAATCCTAAAGCGTGGAGAGACCCCGCGGCCGGCGAGTTTAGCCCAACAGCTTCGTTCCTGGACGAGTACCGGGAACGGCGCCGCCCGCAGGAATCCATGAGTATGCAGAAGACGTTCCGCATGAACTACGTCCGGGAAGGAGCATCATTGTCGGTCCGAATCGAGGCCGAAAACATCTTCAACCGGAGATTCATGAACAACCCCGATTCCACAAACGCGAATTTGACGCAGACGAGAGACGCGAATGAAGATATCGTTTCCGGCTTCGGACGCGTCAACACCGCGACGTTGTTCAGCAACTTCAGACCAAGGCAAGCCCAGGTCATCGTCCGGTTCAATTTCTGAGCCGGATTTTAACCCGGGCACCTCCAAAATAGCCGCGGAGTTCGCGGATTACGCAGATGGGCGGCCCATTTGCGTAATCCGCGCAATCTGCGGCTGCTCAGAAATTGAACCGGACGATGACCTGGGCTTGCCTTGGTCTGAAGTTGCTGAACA
>JACQVH010000091.1 GCA_016209895.1 Candidatus Hydrogenedentota bacterium
GGATTATACCAAGCAAGATATGCCCCGGCTCAACCTTTTTGTGCAAGAGCCGGCGCGCCTCGCGGAGGCCCGTGTTCAGCACTTCCACTGCACTACTCGAATACCGAATCCCGTAAGCCGGCGTTGCGCTGGTCGGCGGCTCGGCGCCATCCCCTCGGTCCAGCAACAAGCCAATGATGGCGGCGCGCAACCGTTCCGGCTGAATCCCCAGCTTCTTGGTGTATTCGGCGGTAATGCCTTCCGCCGATGTTACGATCGCGAGCAGAATGTGTTCGGTCCCCGTCGAGGAATGCCGAAGCCGGACCGCCTCCTCGATGGCCCCCTCCAAAACCATCTTGGCGCGGGGCGTAAACTGGGTTTCGATGCTGGGAATTGCCGCCGAGCCTTGCGGGGTTTGCTGTTCAATGTCGCGCGCCAAAGCCTCAGCATCCACTTCGACCTTCCGCAAGGCGCCGACGGCAATGCTGTCCGGCTCTCGGCACAGTGCCAACAGAAGGTGTTCCGTGCGGACATAATCGCTGCCAAACTTCGCGGCGATGTCATGCGCGTCGGCGACTACTTTTCGAGCCTGTTCGGTAAAACGTTCCCACATGAAAGGAATCTGATTGTCCTATGCGCGCGCACCACCTTTGCGTCTGAAAGTGGTTCCACTATACTCTTGGTGGGTACCTCATCCCAAGAACACTAGCGAGGGTTGTCCCCCTTCCCTGTACGCCCCCGTAGCGCCACCTTCCAGGCGGCTAGTGCTCCGTTCAGCGCAAGTCGCTTTGTTGTCAGACCGGTCAGACGCGTCAGACCGGTCGGACAGGTCAGACACACCTGAGCCCGCTCAGACCGGTGCGAAATCCGATACCCTAGGCCTCTACGAGAACCGAGCGCGAAACAGGTCCGCGCGTTCCATGCTCAACGTCACTTCGTCACACTCGTGGCCTTTGCGGAGTTCGAGGTGGGCCGGCTGAACCGCGATGAGGAGTTCATTGAGTTGTTGAATCGTGACGTTCTTTACGAAGCCGGCCGCAATGCCTAGTCGCAATGAGGATAGGATTTCCAGGGCTTCGGTGAATTCGATAAGCCGCGCCCCGCGCGCGACGCCCATGGCCCGGCCCACCCGGTCTTCAAGGCTGCGCACGCCTTGCGCCAGCAGCGTCATCGAGTCCCGGGCCGCCTTTTCCTCGGCCAGCACGTCCGCCGCGGTATGTCGCAGGTGGTAAACGATCTCCGGCTCGGACCGGCCGAGCGTCGCATGGTTGCTCAACTGATACAAGGCGCCGCGTCCTTCATTCAGATTCCCATAGACGCCGTGCAGCGCGTGTCGCTGCGCCCGAATGCGCTGCTCCAACGCAATCATTTTGCTCACGGCGGTCATTGCCGGCAGATGTAGCGTGACGCTCAATTTAAGGCCGGTTCCCACCCGGTCCACGGACGAGGTGAGGTAACCCAGGCGGCTATCAAATGCGAAATCCAGGTGCGCGGACAGTTGGTCGTCGAGCGCGCTCAGCCGGTTCCAGACCTCCTCGGCTTGGAGGCCCGAAGCCATTACCTGAATGCGGACGTGTTCTTCTTCGTTGATCATGATGCTGACCGTCTGATCGTCGCTCACGAACACCCCGCGATGCCCGTCGTTCCGGAGAAACTCGCGCGGGATCATCTGGCGTTCGGCCAAGAAACGCGCCACTTTCGGATCGAGGTCACGGAACGAGTAATACTGGCCGCCGGCCAGGAGATTGCTACTTTCCAGCACGTTCCAAACGCGGTCTTCCACCGCTTTCTTTTCATCCGGGGAACAGCGGGCGGGGAAGGGAAAGTCGGCCAGATTCCGATACAAACTGCCGCGACAGACGACCACCGACACGGCTTCCGGTCCGTCGCCTTTCAGCCATTGAGCGCGTTTCTCGAGCAGCGTCGCGACCATGATCATTCCTGCTTAGCCAAAGCGGCGCCCAGCCGGTTCTCGAGTTCTCGAATGGCGTCGCGCAGATGGGCGGCTTCTTCGTAGTGCTCGGCCCGCAAGGCGCTCCGGAGCAGGGCGCGCTTGGCCTGCAGTTCGCTCCGAGCTTGCTCACGGATATCGTCCACCCGCGGCGTCTTCCCGCGGTGGCGCAGCGCCGTATGGATGCCGCGCAACAGCGGTTCCAGCACGTCGGCGAAGCTTTCGTAACAGACCGTACAGCCTACCTTGCCGGTCTTCATCACCTCGCGCAAGTCCGCCCCGCACGCGCGGCAGGTCCGCTGGGCTGACAATACCTCGGCGCCTTCCGCAGCCCCCGGGACACGTTTCAGCGGCGACGGCGCGGCGCCGGACAGTTCAAAGCCCGTGGCCGGGCTGTTTTGGTGTTTCGCCAGGCACTCGGAACATAAATGAAGATCGGCCACCTTGCCCTCGACCACTTCGGCATAGCGTACGGTCGCCAGATTCTTGTGGCATTTCTGACAGAGCATTTCAACTTGCCTCCGTCAAAGTATACCACGCGCGAACAGTTCGTTCCACAACCACGAACGGGAGGGTCCGCGTCCCCGCCGACCGTTAACCGTGGCGAGCCGACTGACTTTTTCCGCGAACTGGCCGCTACTCACGGGCTTCAAATCCAAAATCGGCAATCGAAAATCCCCCTGTAACTTTTCCCGTTCTTTTCGGTCTACAATAGAGGA
>JACQVH010000092.1 GCA_016209895.1 Candidatus Hydrogenedentota bacterium
CCCCTACACCAACGAAAATGCCCACCGCCACACCAAATGACGGAATCGCTGAGTCGGCGGAATTGAAATTGCTTTTTAAGGCGATATATCGTAGTATTCATCCAACCCAGGCTTGCCATTTCTTTTCCCGAATTCTCCCCTAGCTGTCTCCGGTATCTGGAGGGGTAAATTGATTTATGGAAGAGCAACCGTCGTTACCGCAACGATTAAGAACGGTGATCATTGGAGGCCCGCGCAATGTCCAGGAGCCGTCCGTTTTTCACCGGGTCTCGCTCATCGCGTTTTTTGCGTGGGTGGGATTGGGGGCCGACGGTCTTTCGTTTTCCTGCTACGGCCCGGAAGAAGCGTATCTGGCTCTGCAAGGGCACACCTACCTGGCCATTTTTGTCGCGTTAGCGTCCGCCTTCACGATCTTAGTCATTAGCGGGAGCTATTCGCAGATTATCGAGCTCTTCCCCACCGGCGGCGGCGGTTATCTCGTTGCGAGCAAGCTGCTCTCACCGACGGTGGGAATGATCTCCGGCTGCGCCCTGCTTATTGACTATGTCTTGACTATCACCATCTCGATCGCGAGCGGCACCGACGCCCTCTTCAGCTTTCTTCCCAACGATTGGGGCACGTTCAAGCTCGAGTTCGCCATTTTGGGGGTGATCCTCCTTACCATACTGAACTTGCGCGGCGTCAAAGAATCGGTGCTGCCGCTGGTTCCCATTTTCATGTTGTTCATTCTGACCCACGTGATTGCCATCGTCTACGCCCTTCTCGCGCATTTGATGAATTTCGGCGAGGTTGTGGCCGGTACCGTGGCAGACGTGCGAATGGCACAAGAAACTCCTCGTTAACGGTGTGGGTTTGGTGTTGACCAGTTTCATTCTCGTTTCCGTGATCCTCCTCAAGTTTCACGAAGGAGGTTGGATCACGTTACTGGTCACGGGGGCCCTGATCGCGGTGGTCGTCTTCATCAAGCGCCACTATCTTCACACCGAGCGGCTGCTGCTGCGGCTGAACGATCTCGTCGAGGCGGCTGACTCGTCCCAGCCTTCGCTCCTTCCACATCAACCGGTACAGGGAGAACCGCGGTTCGACCCGCTGGCGAAGACGGCCGTCTTACTGGTCAACGGCTTCGGCGGGCTCGGACTGCACACCCTGTTCACGCTCTTTCGACTGTATGGGGACGTCTTCAAGAACTTCGTGTTTGTTCAGGTCGGCGTGGTGGATGCGGGCGTGTTCAAGGGTTCGGCCGAGATTGAACGGCTCAAGGCCCACGTCCAACACGAACTGGACCGTTACGTCGAATTCATGAAGCGACACGGCTACTACGCGGAAGGAATGTCCGGCATTGGGGTAGATGTGATTGAGGAAGTGGCGGCCATGGCGCCGAAAATCTTCGAGCGCTTTCCGCAGGTGATGTTCTTCGGCGGACAACTGGTTTTCCCGCAGGATTCCTTCCTCACGCGGGCGCTGCACAACTACACGGCGTTCGCCCTGCAGAGGCGGCTCTACCGCCAAGGAGTGGCAGTGGGCATCCTGCCCATCCGTGTGTAGCCGAAACCGCGACGCGGGGGAGACCTTCCCTCCTATGGAGTGCAGGAGCTTGCTCCCCGTTTCTGATCCCACGACTTCTCCTATTTCCAAAGGACACCGAGCAGATCGCCAGGAAGCTGGCTCGGGAAAAGCGGTAGCAAGCTACCGCACCTGGAGTTTCTACATTTTCTGCAACCTTTCTTCCGTGCAGATTGGGGACTATCTGTAGGGACTTGAACGGCGGCCGGGAGATTGGTTGAATGCAAGCCGAGGGGGATGAGGATACCCATGGATTCATGTGAGCGAACTTTTCTGGCCCTGGAACATCAACCGGGGGACCGCATCCCGATTGACGTCTGGCTGTCGAAGGCAATGATCCAGAAAATCACGACGACACTGGGGGTCACGCACGAACAGTTCCTCGACGCGTATGACGTGGACCTGCGCTACATCTCGGGGCCGGAGTACATCGGTCCACCCCTCGAAAAGGACACCGACATCTGGGGCGTAAAACGGCGGACTATCCGAGTGCCCGTGCAAAATGGGACGGAATCCTACAGCGAAGTCGCCGAATCCCCGTTGGCGTGGGCACAGTCGGTGGCGGACGTGGAGGAATATCCACGCTGGCCGTCGCCGGACTGGTTCGACTACGGTGTCGTTGAGGCCCAATGCGACGCCATCCGCGAACGAGGCCGCGTGGTCGTGTTCATGGGCGACCGGTTGAACCGCGTAGCGCAGCTCAAACCGGCGATGTATCTACGCGGCGACGCGAATATTTTCATAGATCTCGCTATGAACGAAGAAGTGGCTCAAGCCATCTTCCGAGAAATCCGCGAGTTCTATCTGGTTTATATCGAACGCATCATGGAGGCGGCCCGCGGCAAGATTGATGTTGTACTCACGGGCGACGATTTCGGCGGGCAGAACGGCCTTCTGATGTCTCCAGACATGTGGCGTCGGTTCCTGAAACCGGGATTCGCGGAGTACGTTCGGTGCATCAAGCAGTATGGCGTCCGGGTGATGCACCACACCTGCGGCTCCGTGTTCGAGATCATCCCCGACCTGATCGCAGCGGGACTCGACGTGTTGCAGTCGTGCCAGCCGGAGGCGGCGCAGATGGGTCTCGCGTATTTGAAAACCCGCTTCGGCGACCGACTGTGTTTTCACGGCGGCCTTTCCATCCAGCAGACGATGCCCTTCGGCACACCGAGGGCGATACGTGACGAGGTAAGCCGGATCGCCGACCTGTTCCGAGGCAGCGGCGGCTACATCTTCTGCACGGCCCACAATATTCAGGCCGATACGCCCATCGCAAACGTTCAGGCGCTCTTGAGCGCCTATCACGCGTGCGGAGGAGCCCAGGTTGGAGGCTGAAGACTGAAGGCTGTAGGCTGTAGGCCGTAGGCGGGTTGGTCCCACGCATGTGGGAGGAGTAAAGGTATCGAACGGAAGTCCGCTTGGAGTCGAATGCCCTTAAAACCACGTTGCTGCTCAAGACTTGGAATTGTGCTATCCTAAGCGGCAATTTTGCTGCGGCAACTTGGGAACGGAAGGAGAATCCGATGAGACGCAGTCACACACCCGCGATATTACTGTTCTTGGCATGCGTCATCCTTTTCACGAGCGCGAGCTTGGCCGCGCCGGCGCTTACGGACATCAACCTCGGCGTCATCCTCACTACCAATGAGGAGAGCCATTGTTTCATGTTCGGTGGCCTCGGCATGTCGGCAGAGAAGACCAAACAAACGGGATTCCTCACCGGTTTGGGCTACGATCTCGCGTTTTCCGATCAGTACTCGCCTCCCTGGCCCCAGTGGGAGGGTGTGCGCATCACCGCTGTTTACGGTCACGCCGGAACTGAGGTTGCCGCGAAGTTCGCCGCTAGCATGGAGAGTCCGGAAAGCGTCGTCGTCTGCAAAACCCTGGACGAGTTGTTCGCCCATTGCAATTGTGTGTTCCTAGTGAGCACCGGCGCGAACGGCCCGCAGAAGGATGAACTGGTTCCACAAATTATCGCCGCTGGAAAGCCGATGTTTGTGGACAAATATCTCGCCTCGAACGCCGAACAGGCCCGGAAATTTCTCATGGTGGCCGAGGTACGGGACGTCCCGGTGGATGCCTCTTCGTTATTGTGGATGGGCAAGCCGGTAACGGACTTCAAGAAGCATCTCGCGGGGAAGAAGCCGGCGAAAGTGGCGAGCCTCGGCTGGAGCGGCGAAAATATCGCCGGCGACATCCACCCCATCGCCCATTTGGTGTCCATCGCGGAGAACCGGCGTCCGGTGAGCGTGTTCTATGATGCCGCCGCCAAGCCTCGGACCGTGGTGACGTTTGACGACGGCTTGTCGGCGGAATTGCTGCCGGGATCGCCGGAGGCGCCGTTCACGCTTCAGGTCGAGTGCGAGGGACAGACTTATAAGGTGCACTACCAGAACGAGGATTCCCGCCCCTCGGCCGTCAATCAGTTGAGCTACTTCTTCGACTACGTTCGCGGCAAGAACCACGGCGTCCCGGCGCACGTCATGGAAGACTACCTCGCCATCTGGGATGCCGCGCAGCAGTCTAAGGAGACCGGCGATGTTGTATTGCTCGGCGCCGCCGTGGGCGCGAAGCCGCTGGAGCTGGGTGCGCTTGAACTGCGCACGCCGACAGTGGCTGTGCCTTACTACCACTTTGCGGTAAAACTCGGTGTGCCCGGCAAAGGCCCCATCTATATTCAGAATCTTGTGGTCAATGGCCGCCTCGAACGGAATTACCTCCTGCTGGACAAGAACGAGACTCTCGAACCGGACCAGCCGCACAACGAGCGGCGACTTACCATCGCCCAAGCGCTGAAGAGCGCGCGTCCTGAACGGAACTTCGAGGAGCCGACCCTGATCGGGCGGGCCGATTGGGCCAACGGCCAGACGTGTATGGTCGGGGTGGTACTCCGCCTGGGCGGGAAAACCGGCGAGGCGTACGCGGGGACGGCCACGGCGGTCGCCCCTCAGGCCGGCGGCCACTGGAATCCCGCGTGGAAACAGTATGCGAGCGCGGTCGTCAGCGAGACGGCCGGTCTCAAACGAACCGGCGAGCCGGTTCACGTGACGATGCTCGTCTATCCGGATACCTGCAAGGACCCGCAGCGCGAGATTCGCGTGGTCAGATACGATTGGCGCGAGAAGCAGCAGCGCGAAGTGCCCAGCCAAGTCGTGGATTACAGCAGGTTCACCGGCACCGAAGCGCCGTTCTATGATGAACACGGGAAACGCCGGCCGGCTACTTTCTTGCCAACCGATTCCGTCACCGTGGCGTTCCCAGCCGACGCCAACGCCAACGATAGCGTCATCTACCTGATCTTCTACGGTAATCCCGACGCGCCGGCGCCCGCGTACTCGAGTGACCTGCAAGTCTCCGGGAACGCGCCGGGTTTGACGGTCGAAAATAGTATCTATCGCATGAAGCTTCACGACCTCAGCGGCATGCTCGACGAAGTGACCCTGAAATCCAAACCGGAGTTCAGCTTCGTGCACAAAAAGGAGACCAATGGCGCGATTCAGTGGAATCCCGACTGCTATTCTCCGCCGCGCGCGTGGGTCCATCTTTCCGACTGGGAACCCGGCAAATACGACTATGAGTATGAAGAGGCCAAGGGTCCCGTAGTGTTCCGCACTCTGCGTTGGGGCCAGATGCCGCAGATGCCGGAAGTGACGGTGTCTATGGAGTTCGAGTTCTACGCGGGTACGCCCTATTTCGTGATGCGCTCGACGATGCACATTCGCTACGACGTGGCGGTGCAAGCCCTGCGCAACGCGGAAGTGGTCTTCGCACGCGAGGCATTCAGCGAGGCCGCCTGGTACGATGAAGTGCGCAAGCGCATCGAAAATCGGCACATTGTGTCCGCACCGGACCTCAGCGAATGGACCATGTCGGATACGACGCCGTGGGTCGCTTTTTTTGATCGCGAGAAGGGCTGCGGCTACGGCGGCATCCAAATGGGTTATTACAACGGCGGTCTCAAAGGCCAACTGCGGACTGTCAACCCGTATATGTATATCACCACCGGTCCCTGGATTTATTGGACGCGCGCGTTGGCCTATCCCTTCGGCAGCCGCAATCCGCAGCAGATGGTGACCATCCCGGCGGGCAGCGTCTTCATGGAGGAATGGGGCTACCTTCCCTTCGAACTGGGCAAGACGGATGCGGACCGCTTCGAGAACCTCGGAAAATGGCAGGCTCGCCTCGCGCACCCGCTCGACGTGCAAGTCGAGGTTCCGAGCGACCCGCGCATGGAAATCCCGGAAGAAATCTATATCGAACCCACCAAGACTGGTTGGGGCGAAGACGCCGGCGTGCACAAGTAGTAGCGGGCACGGATGCCCAGTGAGTTGAAGATTGCGGAATGCGGATTGTGGATTGCGGAATAGGTGTTCCCGTGCTCATGGGGAATGAGGGAAAGAGGCGTTGGAGAGATATGCGTTTGGATGCAGTTGCCTCGGCCCTCGACCTTGTATTCGGTTCCTTGACTAGGTAATTTCGCGTCAATACTTCGTTGGCAGGGAGAGGGAGCTATCATGTCTTGTCTTGCTGTTGTGTTCCTGACCGCGCTACGGTGCGCCGATTCGTCGGCAGATGCCATTTTTGTGGAGCCTGAGTTTTCCACGGACTCAGTTGCCGGGGTCGCGATTCCTTTCGGAACGGGTGGAGGTCCAAGCCTCGTGGCCTTGGCCGATGGGAGGCTCGTGTGCGCGTGGCTTTCGCAGACGGCGGGCGTCGAAGTTGCCCGTCTGGCACCCGGAGCGACCGAATGGAGCGCGCCCGTTGCCGTTTCCGGTTCCGCTTCCAGACCAAGGCTTTGTCCTGTGGAGGGCCAAGGACTGTGGTTGCTTTTCGCGGGAGGCGAAGATAGAGCGGCCCAGTTTATTGGTCTTCGTAAGAGCAGCGACGCTGGCGTTACCTGGGGCGAACCTACATTGCTCACGCAACATCCCGGGTTGATTCCGGCCGGAAAGCCGCTGGCCCTTGCTGGAGGGCGCGTGCGGATACCGGTTCTCGACACCGTGAAAAAATCCCTCCATGTGCTCTCGACAGACGACGGCGGTACGACCTGGATTCTATCCGAGCCTGTCGGCTTGGAGGGCGCGGCACTGGACTCGAGCGTTGTCCTGGTGCACGAAGGCGACCGACTGGCCTTGTACGCGCCTACAGCCGCCAAACGCTACCGTCTTTGGAAGAGCGTATCGCCAGACCTCGGCAAAACCTGGGAGAAAGGTTTCGAGATTGAAGTTCCCAATGACGGTGCGCGTATTGATGCGCTGGAACTACTGGATTACAAGGTCCTGCTCGCCCTCAATCCGGCGCCCGAGGATAAGCAGGCGCGGTTGAGCTTGTGGTTGTCGCACGATGGTGGCCAACGATGGACCGTCTTCCGCGATGTCGAACGAGAGGGCCAAAACCGCGCACCGGCGCTGGCCAGGACGCCGGACGGACGCATTCATTTGGTATACGTGAAGGCCGATGGCGCGCTGCATCACGCGTCGTTCAACGAGACCTGGGTCTGGCAAGATGGCCTCATTCGTCGGCCCTATTATCTGGCCAACAACTTGCCGCCGCTGCGTGACGAGGACGACGAACGGGGCCTGAAGGCCCCGGTCAGGGCGGAGCCTGTCCGTGCCGGCGAATTCGAAGAGCATGTGCGCGCTCGGATGACGGCGGAAGAACAGGCGGAGGCGGAGAAGCCTTTCCCGAAGTTATCGGACATGGGCGGTTTCGTTTTCGATCCCCCCGTTGACCTCGCGCTAGTCACGTCCGTGGCTGAAGGTGGAAAGACACGCTACATAGGCACCCGGAAAGGTCTGTATTCGGGACCTGTCGGCGAGTCGCGCGTGGTCCGGCATGAGGACTACGGCGTGGATGGCCCGCTTTCGTCCCGTATCAATGCCCTCGCCTTCGATTCGAAAGGCACGCTCTGGATTGGTACGCCGCTGGGGTTGACCCTGCTCAAACCGGATGGCGCCTGGTCGTACATTCGCGGCAAACAAGGGCTCCCGGTCGAGGATGTCACCGCGATTGCCATTGACGAGCGGGACCGCATCTGGCTGGGCACGTCCCGCGGTGCGATTCATTACCGGCCCTACGAATCCGGGCGGCAATGGTTCTATCGCGCCGGACACCGCTATTTGTTGGGCGATCAAATCAGCGCCGTGGCGCTCGCACCCGGCGGGATGCCCGCCTATTTCATGACCGACAACGGGATCAGCCGAATTGACGCCGTGACCAGAACGCTGGATGGAAAAGCCGAGCTCCTCGAGGCGCGCTTGAATCAGTTTCATCGTCGGTTGGGCCTGGTGGCGGCTTGCACCCTGGACGACGCGGAGAATCCAACCTCGTCCATCATTATTGACGACGACAACGACGGATTGTGGACGTCGTATCACGTGGTGGCTATGTCGCTGGCGTACGGCGCGACGGGCAACGAGGCATATCGAGAGTCGGCGATGAAGGGCATGCACGCCCTGGTCATGCTGCAAAATGCCAGCGGTACCCCCGGGCTGGTCGCGCGCAGCGTGCTGCCGCCGGAGGAGGGCCTCAAGAAGCGCGAGCAGATGAAAGACGCGAGGCGGCGCGACCAACGCGAGCAGTGGCAGCCGACTCCCGATGGTTCGATGTACTGGAAGAGCGATACTTCGAGCGATGAGATTGACGGCCACTACTTTGCATTTTACGCGTACTGGCGACACGTGGCCCAGTTCATTCCGGAGGAACGCGCGCTGATTGAAAAGCAGGTGCGAGACGTTACGGACTACATCATCGGCAACAGTTATGTGCTGATGGACTGGGACGGGGAGCGAACGACGTGGGGATACTGGAGCCCGGAGATCGTCAACGGCGACCCGAATCACTACGGTGACAACGGCCTTAACTCGCTCGAAATCCTTTCGTTCCTGAAAACGGCACATTACATCACCGGCGACCCCAAGTATAAGGAGCACTACGAGAAGCTCATCTGCGATCACCATTATCTCAGCAACGTTCTTCTCGAGAAGAAAGTCTTTCCCGATTCCAACAACCATTCCGATAATCAGCTCGGCTACGTGGCGTGGTATCCCATTCTGCAGTTGGAACAAGACCCGAAGGTTCGCGAGATGCTGCAGCGGTCGGTGCGCCGCCACTACAAGATCATCGCGCCGGAGAAATCGAGCTTCTTCATGTTCGTGACGGCCACGATTGATCCAAACTATGTGGATCTCGAGGCCGCGGTCGAAAACCTGAAAGAGATTTCCACCGATCGCCGGCTATGGACCATGGTCAACAGCCACCGCGCGGACGTCATCTTTCAAGATCGCCCCAATCGCCACGGCGACCTGATCTTGACCCGCGTGTTGCCCGCCGACGAGCGAAATTGGAACCGATGGAATACCGATCCCTTCGTGCCGGATGGCGGCGGAAGGATTAACCAGCGGGTTGCCGGCAGCCCGTTGTCGCCGCACAACGTCCGCGACTTTGGTCCGGACCTCAGCGGAGAAGGCCGCGTCGAGGACGACGGCGGGTCATTTCTGCTCTCGTATTGGCTGGCGCGATATCACAAGTTCGTGGAGGGATAGCAGAACAGGTTTGGGCAAAACTGGGCGTGATTCACACCGTCGTTCTCGTCATAAGTCAATCACCACGACTTCGTGGTCGAGGATAGAGGGTACGGTTAGGCTCACATAGTCACCGTCGTGTGTGACATGCGGAGTCTGGTCGGCGGCGAGGAGGCGAACTCTTCTCACCTGTGAGCGGGCCGGAAGACGCACACGGACCTTTTGCTCGCCGACCGGAAGTATCTCGCGCAACGGCCCTTTCATCATCATAGGGTTGGTCAGGTTGACGAGATGAACGGTCATGGATTCCTTCTGGCGCCATACGGTCACGTCGAGGACGCCCGGGCCGGTCACGGTGACGGGCGGCTCTTCATTGGTCGCCCATGTGACGGCGTTGCGCATCAGTTTGAAGTGGTCCACACAGAGGACTTCCCAGAATGTGCGGTCAATGTCCCACGGGAAGTAAACCACGCGGCCGGGGCCGGTCTCGCGCAGGTAAACTCCGAGCACGTCGGTTTTCAGTACGCGCGGAAACACCTTCTCCATCGGTAGGTCGGGATACGACGGGATGAGGGTGAGCGGCGGGTTGGGAAATGGGACCGTGTCCTTGACTTCGATACGGCGCACGCCGTTGATAATCCTTGGCGCGTCCTCCAGTCCGGCCAAGAGCGGATGTCGCAGGTGCGTCGCCGGGTCGGCCTCCAGACGCAGATAGGAGTTCTGCATCGGCCCCTCGATGCGGCTTACAAAGGACACTCCGAACAAGTCCACAAGGCCAAACTCCTTCCGCGGAGCGCCCCATTCGTCAAACAGACTGGTCTCATAAGTTGCGATGAGGCTTCCGCCGCGATTCACAAACTCGCGAAGTTGCCGGCATTGCGCGTCCGAGAGCGCGGCGATATTCGGTAGGATGAGGGTCTTGAACGGGCCCAGGTGCGCGTCGTCGAGGAGTCGGTCATGCACCATCTCGAATGGGATACGCGCCTCGATAAGCGCCTGATTCCAGCCGAGGATGTGTTCCTCGACGTGCGTGCCGCGGAACCACGCCGTCTGCTGCGAATAGACCAGCGCCACGCGGGCGAGTGGACGTTCGTTCCGCAAGTACTTTTCCCACCGGGCGTAGCGGCGATAGAGGTCTTCCACCGGCTTCAGCCAGCGCGGATCGTGCAGCGTGCCGGAGAACTTGGTGAACCAGGGACGCAGGCCGTTCGCCACACCGTCGGCGACCCACAAGCGAATCTCTGCCTCACTTTGCACGCTGTCTTTCCAGCGGTACGGTTCCTCGACCCCGACGCTGAAGATGCCGACGATCGGTTTCCGGCCCATCGCCGCGCGGTACTCTTTGCCGTTCTTGCCGTTGGCCCACGGCGCGGTCAGGCCGCGACGCGCCTGCCGGTCTGCAATAAGCGTGGGCGCGAGTTCGCCTATGCGCTGCATATCGAGCGAACTGGTCGCCCCGCCGCCGGTGTTGGGAATGACACAGGAATCAAGGTTGATTTTGCGGACCTCGGTGTCCCAGAGACGCCACAGTTCGAAGAGTCTTTGCTGTCGCCAGACGATGTAAGCTCGCCGCGCGGGGTCCTGCGGATCGTTCGTGCGCGGGAGTTCATGCCCGGTCGCTTGTAGAAAATTCGCGCGGCAGTGCTCGCAGAAACACATCCCCGAACCGTCCCACCGATTGATGAAGATGGCGTCCACGCCATATCGCGCCACGATTTCCTTCTTCACCTCGGTCATGAACTCGAAGTTGTAGGGTCCCAGCCCGCACGTCACCCACATCTCCGGCGAGGCCCAATGCCGGCGTGGATTGGCCTCGGCGTCCACGGCAATCCATTCGGGATGAGCTTCGCGGGCGTCGTCGTAGGTCGCGTGCGGGTCCGTACGGGCGATGACGACCATGCCCAATTCACGACAGCCCGCGACGAGTTCGCCGAACACGTCGCGGTCGCCCAGCCACTGGCTGCGGTGATGAAACGGGACCTGGGTCGGATAATAGGCCACGCAACCGCCCGCGCTGAGACACACCGCGTCGGAACGAGTCCGCTTGAAATACTCGAGCCAGAACTGCAGGTCGAAGGTGGCCGGGTCATTTTCGACGAGCGTGAGTTGCGCCCAGCGCATCGGCCGGTCCACCCAACTCGGCGCGGCCGGCGCGATCGCGGGACGCTCTGTGTCTGTGTTCGTCACCTTCGCTTTCCATTCAATTCTCTAAAGTTGCCCTGTCAGAATTCACCACACGGTAGCGTCATTTTGACAGCACGTCAAGTGGCGATTTGACATGCACCGCAGGCGTCCAGACAAGCGATTCAGCCATTGTGCGGGTATCAGGGGGGCGGACCGCGGTTTGATCGCACGCATTTCGAAACGCTACTTTAGTTACGCCAATGAAATTTGGAAGCCTCAACATAGTGGGGGTAGATGCCACGACGACGGCAGTGAAAATTGCTCAAGATATTCTGGAACAGTGAAAGTGGCCCAATATTCTCACATCGAGTGGACCGAAGCGACCTGGAACCCGGTGACGGGGTGCTCCAAAGTCAGTGCCGGGTGCAAGTTCTGTTACGCTGAACGACTCGCCCACCGGCTGCAGGCCATGGGCAACCGCCGCTATCGTAAAGGGTTCCAAGTTACGCTGCATGAGGACGTACTGGACCTGCCGAAACGTTGGCGAGAGCCGCGCCCGATCTTTGTCAACTCGATGAGCGACCTGTTTCACGAGCGGGTACCGTTCGATTTTATTTGGAAGGTGTTCGCGACCATGCAGGACTGCCCCCAGCATACCTTTCAAATTCTTATCAAGCGGAGCTGACGACTGCGGGAGTTAGCGGGCGAGTTTCGATGGCCCGTAAATATGTGGACGGGAGTTAGCGTTGAGAACGCACGCGTGGTCAACCGCATTGATGATCTTAGATATGTTCCCGCGCACGTTCGTTTTCTGTCTTGCGAACCCCTAATCGGGCCTCTGGACGACTTGAGCCTCGAGGGTATTCACTGAGTTACTGTCGGCGGGGAATCGGGACCGGGCACACGACCGATGAAGATCGAGTGGATTCGTTCCATCTTTCGACCGTGCCGAAAGGCAAATGTCCCGTTCTTGTTCAAGCAGTGGGGAGGTGTCCGCAAGGACTTGACCGGACGGTTGCTAAACGGTCGGACCTATGACGAAATGCCGCAGGTACTTTCGAGAGAAACGTATGGTCCAACCACCCGCCAAAATGCGACTTCCTTAGTTTAGGTGAGCCGCCCGGTGGGGTTCCGAGAGTTGTTTGATATGGGTTGGGGGGAGGGCGGTTTTGAAGAGCCGGAGGTGGTAGAACGCGGCTTGGCCGTAGAAGTTGCCGGGGCGCCAGATAAGTAGGATCGCGCGTGATATCGTAGATCGTGCAGAGCGCAACGCCGGGCCGCGCCAAAGCGCGATCATCGGTGCGGCACGCGATTTCCGGGTCTTTCCCGTAGCTTCGGAGGAGCGCCTGGCCGACCTGCTCGAAGCTGCGGCGCGGGCCGTTTCTCTCGTGAGTCCGGCGTCCAATGCGCGTAAAGCTCGATACCGAGCCGGCCATCCGCGCTCACCTTACACGAACCCCACCCCATATTCTCACAAAGAATCGTCACGGCCAGGGCGGCGACTAGAATCACTCTCCACCGAGGCGCTGAGATACGGAGAGACCGAGAGTGGTCGTAGAGTTCTTCGCGATCTCTGTGTTCTTTGTTGCTAGAAAATAATCATTTAACCACAAAGAACGCAAAGAGCGCAGAGAGGGACAAACGGTTTGGAGAAAGCGCTGGCCAGATGTTTGAGGCGGTGCTTGCGTTTCATTCCGAGAATCGCGTAATTTGCCTGACAATTGCGCTAGGGAGCGATCGATCGGAATGCATCCGGTGTTATTTGTTTGGACGGGATCAAGAATGCGGGAATCGGCGTTCAGACTCGCGCCTTTGCTGCTACTGGCGGGGTGGCTGATTACGCCGAGAACGATGCCGGTAGCTCACGCGGAGGCGGCTTCCGAGCCGAGTCCGTGGAAAGTGCAGGTGGCCCTTTTTGATGACCCGGATTTCGATCGCCTGAGCGTCGGAGACGCGACGCAGTTTTCCGATGATGCGATTTGGGTCCCCACAACGGCGTGGCCGCGAAGCGGGGTGGAGCGTTACGAGTGGTACGAGGAAGGCGACGCGGTCAATCTGCAGCTTGTTTCTCGCGATCGGGGCCTGACATGGGCGCCGCATCAGGGCGATCCATTGCCGGAAAGACATTTCGTGTTGAAGGACGGCTCGTTCTTGCGCGTGAGTTGGACGGGCTACCAACAACATCCAATCTCCGAGCAGGCGGCGTATGAAAAGGCAGGGTATTTCATCTATCTCCTCCCCGGAAAAGACGTGTTCGCTATCGGCGGTGGTTTCCAAACTTCGCGCTCGACCAATGGCGGAAAGACTTGGGTCGCTGAAGACATCAAACTCCCTAAGCGCGCGGACGTAGCGGGCTACGGCATGGCGACGACCAAAATGCTGTCCGATGGGACGATCCTGATGCCCCTGTTCGGGACCATCACGCGTCGTCACCGGGTTCGTTGCGCTTCGGTCATTCGGTCCCAAGACGGTGGCCGGAACTGGGAACTCATTGATATCGCCGTGGACGATAGTCCGGCGGCACTCGCCGCTGAAGACCTTCCGCCCGGCCTGTGGGAAAATGCGCCGACCGGCGTCCACGCGTTTGATGAAGCCCAGTTGGTCAAGGGAAACCAGCCGGGCCGAGTCATAGCCATCGTCGAGGAGCAATTCACGAAAGAGCTCTATTGCTGCATCTCCGAGGACAGCGGCAAGAATTGGACCGCGCCCAAGCCGACTGGGATGATTGGCGTGACGCCTCTCCTGTTGCGGCTCCAATCGGGTGCGATTGCATGTGCGTACACGAACCGTTACAACGGCGACTTCCTCGACCGGGGGATGCGCGTGTGTTACTCGCACGATGACGGGAAAACTTGGGATATCAACGACCTCGTCATCCTGAAGAACGACAATGCGCGGGCCGACGGGCAGTGCCTATGGAACTTGGTTCAGTTCTCGGACGGCACCCTCTTCGCTTCGGGCTGGGGAACCAAACGCGGCTGCGGCGACGGGCACGAAGTAGGCTACGCCGTCGGGTTCCGTTTCACGGAGACGTTTCGCCGGCCGTTGTACGCGGAAGAGAATGCTCGCGGCGCTCCGGCTGAGATTCCCGCGAAGACCGAGGACCCATTTTTCGGAGTGCCGGGACCGTGGAATGCGCGGGTGGTGCTCTACGACAACACCAGGGCCGGGTCAGTAACGCCCGGTGATGCCGTGGTGCTCGAAGACGACACCGTGATCATGCCGCTCAACATTACGTGGCGCGGTCCCTTCATGGGCTACGACTGGTATCGGAAAGACAACACGCTGCAAATAAACGTCGCCTCGCGCGATCGTGGGATTTCCTGGCAAGTCTATCCGAACGACATTCCGAAACAGGGCTTCCGCCTACGGGACGGCGCGCTGCTGCGTATCGTCTGGCTCGGATATCAACCGCACCCTAACGAAGAAAAGGAGAAATGGGAGAAGGCGGGCTACTTGCTCTACGACATTCCGGAGAAGAAGTCCTTCTCGGTAACCGGTCCGTTCCAGGTGGAAATCTCGTGCGACGACGGCAAGACATGGGAGGCGCAGGACATCCAACTGCCCCACCGCGCGTTTCTGGCCGGTTACAGCATGCACACCGCGCGGCAACTCTCCGACGGTACTGTATTGCTACCCGTATTCGGCTATCAGACGCGCCGACACAAGACGTACTCTTGCTCAGTCATCCGGTCCACGGACGAAGGCCAGACGTGGCAACTCATCACCCTGGCGCAAGACCCTCGGCCAGAGGCCGTCTCGGATACGGATATCCCCTCGGGAACGCTGTGGGCCAAGTTCCCGGACATCCAGGGATTTGATGAGGCGGCGGTACTCGAGACGAAAAAGCCCGGACGCGTCATCGCGGTGATCGAAGAATCGTGGAGCAAGAAGCTTTACGGTTGCATCTCCGAAGATAGCGGGTTGACTTGGACCGCTCCGAAGTTGACCGGCATGGCCGGGATCAATCCGCTGCTGCTCCGACTCAAGTCGGGCGCGATTGCCTGCGCGTACACCAATCGTTACGAGAAGGATGCGAATCGGATTGGAATGACCGTATGCTATTCCCACGATGACGGGGAGACGTGGGACACGGACAACGTGGCGATCCTGAAGGACGACAACGCCCGGCGGGACGGCCAGCTCATTTGGAACTTTCTGCAATTCTCGGACGGTACGCTGTTCGCTTGCGGCTATTCGGCGAAACGCGGGTGCGGCGGCGGAGACGAGGTGGGTTATGCGGTGGGCTTCCGCTTCACGGAGGACTATCGCACGCCGCTGCGGATGGCGAATGTCAAGGCCAAGTCCACCGCAACCAAAGAGGATTAACCACGAATAACACGAACCACACGAATGAATCTTTCAGTGTAGCCATCATTGCTCTTGCTCTATGCGGGCTCGCGATGGCAGTTGCGCAGGCCGGAGAGAAGCGCGATTTCGAGGTCTTGGTATCGGAACCCTGGACTGTGGCGGCGCTCGAGGCCGGGCCGACCGGAGGTCCGAGAGGTGGTGGCGCGAACCTGCTTCAACTGACGAACGGGGCCATCGGGTGCAGCTTTACCGAGGACGAGCAATCCATTGGGTTGCTATCCACGGATAAAGGCGTGACTTGGTCGCGCACCGACCGATTCCCCGGCGAATGCAACTGTTTCGGCGTGCTTTCAGACGGAACCGTGCTGGCCATGGCCTACATGCAAGGGGTCCGCATGACTGCGCCGGGCGAATTCATCTACCCGCGCTGGATTTCGCGCGACGGTCTGAAAACCTGGGAGGGTCCGTTGGATACGCCCGTCCACGTTCCCAAGGGGACCGGCGGCACGGGAGACAACATGAAGCCGTATCCCGGCCCGCTGTTCTGGGACCGGATTCTGGAAGTTCCGGACGGACGGCTGCTCGCGCCGATGTACGGCTATTTCGAGGGCGACACCGTGCCCATCACCGGATTCAAACCGACGGAGGGCTTCTACAAATATCGCACGCTGCTGGTCGAGTCCCGAGACCGCGGCGCCAGTTGGTCGCTGGTAAGCACTGTTGCCTACGATCCGCAGGTCGGCCAGGAAAGCTTTTGTGAGCCTTCCCTGGTGGGTTTTCCCGACGGTGAACTCGTATGCATCATGCGCACGGGCTACACGCACGACCCGATGTACGTGTCGCGGTCGAAGAACGGCGGCCGTCGTTGGAGCAAGCCAGTCTCGACGGGGCTGGTGGGTGTCGCGCCGCGTCTCCTTTGGCTGCACGATGGCATCTTGGCGTGTACGTACGGCGTAAAAGAATACGACGGGAACCGTCGTGAACGCCGCCTTATGTTCAGCCGTGATCGTGGCCGCACGTGGTCGCACCACACCGTGGTCTACGCCGGCTACGGCGGTTCTTACCCGGAATGCATCGCCATCGAGCCGGGGAAACTGCTCTGCGCCTATAACGTGCCCGGTTTCAAAGAGCCGGAGAGTCCTTACTACAAGCGCTGGTACTTTCTGATGTCCACCATCACCATCCGCCCTCTCGAGCCACATCAGAAATTCGTCCCATTTCCGGTCTCGCGGTAGTTGTCCGAGTCTCGATTACGATTTCGCTCATGAGTAACCAGTCTCTGGCGACTGACCACTATCTAATCGTCACCTCTCTTCCGGCGGTGGCGGAGCGGTAGACGCCGTCGAGCATCTTTTGGACGGCGAGACCGGCTTCGCCGGGCGCTTCGAGCAGGGCGTTCTTCATGCAGCCGTCTACCCAGTTGCGGAGCTTGAGAACGAAGAGCTCCTGGAACCCGGACTGGCTGCCCACGTAGTAGGGCGAAGTATTCAGCATCGTGTCGTGATGGTCGGAGAAGACCATGGGCGGGTCCCATTGGCCGCCGCCCTTGGTTCCCAGGAAGCTGAAGTTCCACACGTCCTTTTCGATGTGGGCGACGAAACTGGCTTCGATCTGTAGGAGCGCCCCGTTGGTGAAACGGATTTGTCCGATCGCCAGGTCTTCGACGGTATACGTCTTATAGTCCCAGTTGGGCCAATGACTGACGACTTTGGACGGCTTGTTCCCCATATAGGTCCAGACATTGCCGGAGGCGGCGATAGGCTTGGGCGAACCCATGAAATAATGGGCCATTTCGAGCACGTGCACGCCGATGTCAATCATCGGCCCGCCGCCCTGCAGTTTCTTCTGGCCGAACACGCCCCAGTTGGGAATGCCGCGACGACGCAGAGCTTGGCATTTTACGAACATGATGTCGCCGAATTCGCCGTGGTCGCGGGCGCGTTTGAGGAATTGCGTGTTGGGATGATAGCGGTATTGGAATCCGATCGTGAATTTCCTTCCAGCCTTCTTGCTGGCGGCGATCATGCGTTCGCATTCGGCGGGGTTCATCGCCATCGGTTTCTCGCAGATGACGTGGCACCCCGCCTTGGCGGCGTCAATTGAGGGCGCCGCGTGGACGCCGTTCGGAGTGCAGACGCTGACACCGTCCGGCTCGACCTCCTTCAGCATCTTCTTCCAGTCTTTGTACAGTTTGGTTACGCCCCAGGTCTCCTGAAACGCCGTGATCCGGTCTGCCCGGATGTCTACGCCGGCAACGACTTCGACTTCGGGGAGTTGTCGCAAGGCGGTCATGTGCATCTGCGCGACGCCGCCGCACCCGACAATCGCCACGCGAAACTTCCTCCCCTTGTATTCCTTCGCAGCTTCCATCGCCAACGAATCGGTACTAACGCTTTTCTCGGCCATACTTCTCCATCCTTTCCGTTCACAGAAACTGCACGGGTGCTTTGGCTCGCATTGAAATCGTAGGGTCTCCCATTGCGTTCACGGCATGGTGGATTTCCTGACGGGGGCCAAGTGTAACGTATCGAATTGGGCGGATGCCAGTAGTCAGCAATGAGCAACGGGCAATGAGCAATGAGTACCGAGTGACGAGCAACTGGAAACTGGAAACCGGAAAACTGGAAACGAGTCACGAACCACTGTTCACTGGCCACTGGGTTTCGTTTGGGCCCACATGTGCCAGGCCCATTGTTCGGGACGCTGGAGGATATATTGTTCGTAAGCTAATGCTAGTTCGCGCGATAATCTTGCCACATCAGCGCGTAGGTCGCCGGTACCGCTGCATTCGACGGGCGAGAGCGTGAGGCGATTCTGTCCGAACTCGAATCGCTCGAGTTGGCCGATCACCATCGCGGCACCGGTCTTCAGGGCGAGATAGGCGGGACCCAACGGGATGGGCCGTTCGGCGCCGAGGAATGGGCAGGTGGTTTCGGGCGCAGGCGGCGGGAAATCTGTGGCAATGCCCACGACGCCGCCTTTCTGCAGGAACTTGACCGCCTGATGAAACCCTCCTCCCGTGTAGACGGTTTTGTAGCCGAGATGCTGCTCTTGGTGACCGCGCCGGAACCGATAGATGACGCCGGCCACGCCGCGGGGCGCGTTCTCAGGTCGCGTATCATACGGTTCGATCAGGGCCGTGTTGCATCCGCGCCACCCGAAGGCCGTCGGATGGAGTTCGAAGGTGGCGAGGTGCCCGCCCACGAGGACCACGCCTTTCCCTTCCTTGAGGGGATTCTCCGCGTGTTCGAAGCCGACCACCTCGAGAAAGGATTCACCGACGCGTTGACGCAGACGATGCGCACAAGCATATTCGACGATGTTCAGGACGTAATGCCAGATGACTTCGTGGGCAATCGCTCGAACGCGCGGCGAGTCCGAGGGCAGTTTGAGGACAAACGCGAGGTTATCGCGGACGAGCCGGCGCGTGGCGGGACGGACCGTGAGATATTCGAGGCGCGCCGCTACCCGAGCCAACCAAGCTATGAACGAGAGCGGGGCCCACCCCGCCAACCATCGCAATGGGAAGTAATAGCACCACTGCTTGAGGGCCCCCAGATTCACACTAGCGCGTCCACCAACCCCGCAGACTTGAAATGCCAAATGCCGAATGAACTGAATGCGGAGTGTGGAATGCGGAATGAACCGATTGCGGATTCGCTGGGTTCATACTTTGGCTTCGACCAGTTCCGGGCTTTTCTCTTGTCGTTTTAAGGATTGTGACATTTGTCGCAAGTGGCGGTACAACCACATGTCTACGGGCACCGCCAGAGTTTGATGTTCGAGACGGAACGCGGCGAGCTGTCGGAAAGCGGTGACGATCGCCCGCTTCACCGGGTTCCGCTGCGTCACGGGATAGGGCCGATACAGCATGCGCAGGTAATGCGCCGCTCGCTGGATGTACCGGGTCTGCGCGGGTGTAAGCCGGCCCGGGAAATGATCCAGCGTGTTGCCACGCGCCTCCGATAATTTGGTCCAGCCTTCGAGGTTGGTCGGCGCGCGGAACCCGTGTTCGAGTGACAGTTCGTATAGCCCTGTTCCCTGCAGCGGGATGAAGGTATTCAAGTTCACCATCGTGTTAGGTCGTCGGGAAAGGCGTGCCGCCACGGTGATGGTCTCATTCATCTCCTCGAACGTTTCCGTGGGCACGCCCACAATGCATGACAGCCACAGCAGCAGATCCGGATACTCGTTGAGCAGGTTCATGGCCTCGTGCAGCTCTTTCGTGCCGCTGCCTTTGGTCATTACTTTCAGCACGCGGTCATTGGCCGATTCGACGCCGATGAACACGCCTTTCGTCTTCGCCAAGCGCAGGGTTTCGAGCACCTCACGGTCCACCTCGCTGAGGCGCAGGTCCACAGCATGACACGAGAGCCGCTCGGCAGCCATCCACCGCAGCAATTCCACCGCACGTTTCTTGTTGGCGAAGAAGAGGTCGTCGAGAAAGATGAATCCGGTGACGCCATACTGATCGCGTAGGTAGAGCATTTCTTTCTGCACCGCGTCGAGTTCGGCGCCTTTCCAACGCCGCCCGTAATACGCTTTGATGTAGCAGAAGCCGCACTGATAGGGGCACCCGCGCGACGACATGAATCCGAGGATACGCTCGCCCGGTCCGGCTTCGATAATGAAGTCTTGCACGGGGAAACTCTTCCAATCGGGGCGCGCGTAGGTCTCATCGCGCCGCGGCAAACCGGGCGGGTTGGTAACGATATTGCCGTTCACCCGCCGCACGAGCGAGGGGACTTCATCCAGCGAAATCTCGCCGTCGAGGGCGCGGGCGATGGCCACCATCGTGCTCTCGCCATTGCCCACGCATACCCAGTCCACGTCCGACTCGACGAGGGTTTGCTCCGGGCACAGGGACGGATGTACGCCGCCCCAGAGGATGGGCACGTCCGGTCGCTTCTGCTTGAGCAGACGGGTGAGGCGGAACGCCTTCTCGAGTTTGTAACCCATGAACACCGAAAAGCCGACCACGCTCGGATTGAGCGACAAGACATGATTGACCCAGGCCTCGGGTTGATGGTCGGCCTCGAAGGTCACGATGCGGCAGGAACGTCCGGCTTCTTTCAGGGCCGTGGACAGGCACGCCAGAGCGAGGGGAGGGTACTTTACGCCGTAGACTTCATCGGGCGGAATTACGATCTCGGTTAGAACGATCATAACGTCATCCTCCCCGGGCCATCGTGCTCTTGGACAAGGCCGGCGCCACCACGTCCGCCGATTTCAGCATTTCGCTGGGTCGGGCTTGCAAACACCATTGTAGCGTATGCAGATTCCAAATGATGCGCTGCCGGAAGAATGGACGCCGGCTCGGATACACCAAATAGAGCGACACCCAAATCAGCGACTTCATAAGCGAACCGAGGCAGGTGCCAATCTTGAACATCGTGGCGCGGGTCCGTCCGAAATGCTTGCGATAGAAGTACTGCTGGCTGGCGAGAATCGCGCGGACCCGTTTGCCGTCCGACATGGTCCAACTCGCGGAACCTAAATGAATAACCTTGGGCCCGGGGGTATAGATGATGCGCCAGCCGGCCTTCTTGATCCGATAGCACCAGTCCCATTCTTCCGCGAACAGGAAAATGGTCTCGTCCATCAAGCCGACTTGCTCGGCGGCCTCGCGCCGCACAATCAGACACGCGCCCACGATCCAATCCACGTCGCGCTCCTTCCAATGCTGAGCATACGAGAGAAACGGACTGGAGAAATGCTTGCGTTTGTCCACGACCCGTTGAAAGAGCGCGCGCACGCTCAACATTCGGAAGAATCCCGCGCGGAGGCTCGGGAACCAGCCGCACGAAGGCTGTAAGTATCCGTCCGGAAACAAGAGCGCGCACCCGCCGGCGCCGGCGCCCTCAAACTTGTCCATGAACGACACCAAATCCGAGACGGCATCCTCGACGATGGTCGTATCGCTGTTCAGCAGCAAGAAGTATCGTCCGCGACCGGCCTGCATGCCTTGGTTGCAGCCGCGAGCGAAGCCCTCGTTGCGTGCGTTGCGCACCAAGACTACTTCCGGAAAGTCACGGGCCACCATGTCCGCGCTGCCGTCGGCCGAAGCGTTATCCACGACGACGACCTCATAGGTGGCGCGTCGGGTCTGGGCGAACAGGGATTGTAGGCAGGCCCGCAGCAGATCGCAGGTATTCCAGTTCACGATCACCACCGACACGTCGCACGCGGACTCACGAACGTCGAGTTTCGGATAATCCGCGGCCTGTGGCAGCGGCCCGCGCGTCGGGCTAGTTTCTTCGGTCATCAGTCCACACCTTCTCCCATTCCCGCGCGATGGCGCGCCAGGAATACTTTTGCGCGACCAGCCGGCGGGCTCTCTCCGCCATGGCCTGCGCCCGGACGTGGTCGTCAAACAAACGGGTAACCGCGTCCGCGAACTTGGCGGAGGTGTCCGCCAGACAAACGTTGACGCCGTCTTCGATTTCGATGCCCTCGCAGCCGATGGTGGTCGAGACCACGGGCAAACCCGCGGCAAAGGCCTCCAATACTTTTAGACGAGTGCCGCCGCCACTCAAGATTGGCACGACCATTAAGCGGCAGGTTTGCATCAGGGGCCGCACGTCGGGCACGAAGCCGTGTACCGAAATTCCGTCGCGCCCGTGCATGGCGCGAATGTCTTCCGGGGCCGATTTGCCGACCACTTCGAGGCGGCTGCTGGGGCAGCGGCGTCGTACTTCCGGCCAAATGTCGCGAAAGAAGTAACGCAACCCCGCGACGTTCGGCAAGTGCTCGAAGTACCCGAGGAAGAGGATGCTCTGGGTCTGGGTGGGCCGTGGTTGAAACACGAAATGCTCGACGTCCACGCCATTAGGAACGGTCCATACTTTGTCGAGAGGTACGAACCTTCCGATATGCCGGCGATCGATCTCCGACATCGTGACGACCGCGCCGCATCGCTTCCAGAGGTCGCGCTCATACCGCTCCATGCGCGTCACCTCGCGCACAAGGCCGTTTACCGGCAAACCGTTACCGCTGTCCAATAATCGCTGCATGGCAATGTAACTGATGTCAATTTCCTCGAGTACGACCCGCGCTCTCGGCGCCAGGCGCCGGACGACGGGCAAGTACCAACCCATCGCCGTATATTCGAGCTGTACCACCTCGTAAGTGCCGCGCCGCAGGGTCTGCTTCAACTTTCCGGCCATCTCCGGAAAGTAATGCCGCATTACCTCGCGCGGCACGCCGCGCAGGCGGTCCGTGTATCGCCGGACCGTCCGCCGCCACTGTTCCGGGCTGGCGGCCTCGCGTACTTTCTCGCGCAACTCGTAGTTTCGGCGCGCCACTGCGAGTTCCGGCGGCGCCTGCAAGCCTTCGAGCGTGCCTGCGAATTCGAGCTGCTCCGGCGTGATCAGCGAAACCAGATTCAATTCATGCCGGCGGCCCATCTCCCGCAGCAGATTGCTTACCCGGGTATGGCCGCCCGATAATAACGGGCACGGAAACAACGGCGAAACAATCAGCGCGCGCACGCCGTCCTCCGCTCCATAGCCAACCTCAATAGTGCGCCGCGCCGGGCTCGGTGGCGTAGCGTTTGCGCCACGCCCGGCTGCGCAGCACCTTCAAGAGCGGCGACAGACAGACCCGCACCGCGTGTATCAACGGCCGCACCAGCGGCATCACGGCCGGGGTGTACTTCCGCGTCATGGTGAAATCCAGCGCCCGCTCGATGGGTCGGCTCAGCCACTTCGGCCGCCGATAAATCCACGCATACACGCCGACCAGCGTGTGGAAATATCTCTGGAACATGTGTAATTGGGCGCGCGAGAGCGTCGGTAGGTTGAGTACCGAGTCCTGATAGTAACTCGTATTGACTCGATCCGTGACCCAGCCCTCCTTGACCACCAAGTCGGCGAGGGGCGTGCCGGGATACGGATGGAAAATCGTGTGTTGAATATTATCTACGCCGGCTTTGGCGTTGAGCTTAATCGTGTCCAGCAGGGCCGCCGCGTCTTCATAGGGCAAACCCATCATATTGAAGGACATGGTGTGAATACCATATTTCTTGGCGCGTTGGAACGCGTTGACGATAGTCTCTTCGTCCAGTTCGCGTTTCAGGACGTCTTTGCGGATACGTTCGTTACCGCTCTCGAGGCCGATACGCAGTTCGTCGCAGCCCGACTTGGCCAACATTTCGACGACTTCCTCGTCCACCAGCCGCGGGAAAATGTTCGAACAGAACGGTAGACCGACGTCCTTCGAGTACACCTCGACAAAGTGATGGCCCCAGTCCTTCTTCATGAACAGGATATCGTCGTCGAAGTGGACCCGGTGAATGAACGGATACTGTTGACGCGCCAGATTGATTTCCGCCGCTACGTTTTCGGGGCTGCGGAACCGCACAAACTTCCCGGTGCCCTTATAGGTGCTCATCAGCGCTCGATTGGCGCAGTACGTGCACCCGTAGGGACATCCGCGCGAAGCCAGCACCGTAACCTCGCCGCGCTTTTCGTTGTGCATATTCGGATAGTCGAACAAATCCCGGTCCGGGAACGGCAGGGTATCGAGATTAGCGACGAGCTGGCGTAGGGGGTTCTGGATCACGCGCCCGTCCTTCTTCTTTATCCACAGGTTCGGGATTTCGTCGCAACTCTCGCCGTGTTCGAGCGCTTTCACGACGTCGAGGATCACCTCTTCGCCCTCGCCGACGCAAATCATGTCAATACCCTCGTACTGGACACATTCCTCCTTGGCCAAGGTAGGATGAATCCCACCGTAGATGGTCGGCGTGGTGATCTTGGACTCCTCCAAGAAGGAGGCCAGGCGCTGCACCATCGGCCCGCCGTTCTTGACCGACGAGAAGGCGATCAGGTCGGGCTGGTGTTCGTCCAAATCCCGCCGGAACCATTGGCCATTGTAGTCCGGCTGATAGATGTGGATCAGGGACGTGGTGTGGCCCGCTTGTCTCAGCACGGCGGACAGATAGGCAATCCCCACGTAGTACGCGCCCTTGTAGCTTGGCACACACTCCAACACATCGGGGTAAACGAACGTCACTTTCATGGCCACTGCTCCTCTCGGATGAAGTCCTTGGTTACGATTTTGTCAACGATGGAACCGCACGACCGGACTGTCGCCCCAGGAGGGTACTGCTCGCCCGCCCAATCCAGACCGGGATTTTTCCAGCTTTTTCACGCCACCATTCCTCACGCGCAATGCGGTCGCACCAGTAGCGCACCTCCTCGGTGGTGAAGGAGTTGCCATAGGTGCCCGCGCCCTTCAGCAGATAAGTCCAATCGGCGCCGGCCTCCTTGCGCATGCCGTCACCCACGGCCTTGTGGAATATTGAAGTGTGGGGATACGGGAACCACAGGTTCACATAGAAGCGCAGGCCCAACTCATGGAATTTTCGACGGGTCTCGCGTATCGTCTCCAGCGTCTCGCCCGGCGCAAAGATGCCCGCAAAGCCTACGACGCGGGGGATGCCGGCCTTCCGACACAGTCGCACGGCCCGTTCCACATGGTCCCAACCGTTCCCTTTGTTGAGTTCCGTCAACAAGGCCTCGTTGCCGGACTCGACGCCGAATTCGATTTTATAGCAGCCGGAAGCGACCAAAGCCGCCGCGATATCCTCGTCCACGGCGTCGGTGCGGGTCTGAAATACGTATGGCACGCGGTATTTCATCAAGACTTCACAAAGCTCGAGGGTGCGCTTCTTATTCAACGTGAACGTCAAGTCTTCGAAGAAGAGGCATTTGCATTGATGCACCTCGACCAGTTGCCGCAGGGTCTCTCGAGTCGATTCGATGCTGTGTCCGCGGGTCTTGCGCGGGGCTAGGGGTCGGAAACAAAATCCACAGTTGTAGGGACAACCGCGGGAGTGCGCTAGAACGCCCACACGGCCGAACGGACGCCGCTCGAACACGGCTTCACAATTGCGTGAATCGTAGAGATTGAAATCGAACTTGCTGAAATCCGGTTGCGGCAGGTCCGACGGGTAATCCGGTCCCAAGCGATTCGCGGTACCGAACAACGCTTCTTCGATCATGCGGTCCGGTTCGCCGGAGATGACGCAATCCGCGTCTACGAAATCGTCCGGGCCGATCGAGGCGTGCGGGCCGTACACGACGGTGCGACAGCCCGCGGCCTTGGCGGCGCGGAGACTCTCGTGCACGTGGCCGACGAAGGTCTGCGTGCAGCGCCAGTAAGTGTATGGCGCGGTATTCACGGCCACCGCTTGATAGGGACGGAAATCAATTCTTTCCGGATGCAATTGCATCGCGTGCGCGTCCAGGACGCTCACCTCCGCTTTGCCATCCAGTGCGCCGGCGAGGTACGCGAGGTCCAACGGCGGGATGCTGTACCGTCCAAAGTCGGTGGACGTGTATTTGATGTACGGTTTCGCCTCAGCCGGCACGTACCGTTGTTTATCGCGATAGGGGTTGAGAAGTAATACCTTCATTCGCCTTCTCCCACGTCGGTTGGGTTTTTTTCCTCACGGTCCGGACGTAGACCTGCATCAATTGGTCTGCGGTCCGGTCCCACGAATATTGTTGTTGGGCAAACGCGCGCGCCTCTCGAGATAATTCCGCACGCTTTGCCTCGTCCTGTATCAGACGTTGCAGCGCGCCTTCCACTGCGTCGGTGTCGCCGGGACGGAGCAGAATCGCGCCATTCTTCAATACCTCCGGCACGCCGCCCACCGCGTAGGCGATTACCGGCAGACCGTGCGACATCGCCTCGGTGAAGACGAGGCCGAAGGACTCGTCCCGCGTCAGCAAGGCGAATACGTCTGATTGGGCGTACCAGGCTTCCAATTCTTCCTGCGGTATATGGCCCGTGATAATCACCTTCTCGCGCAGTTGATATTCCGCGATCACCCGCTCGAGGGCCGCACGGTCGCCGCCGGCGTCAGCGTCACCCACCAGGACCAGCCGGCAAGGTACTGCGACCCGCGCGACTACACGCTGGAAACAGTGGAGCAACTCCATCTGGCCTTTCTTCTCGCAGAGGCGGCCAACGCACAAGATTGTAATCGGCTGGTCCTTTTCCCTATGAACACCTTGTTCCGCGGAGTCCGATCCCAAGGGAATGATCGCGATGCGCTCGGCCGGCGTGCCGAAGGTCTTGGTGACGATCTCCCGCGCACGCTGGGACACGACGTGGACGGCGTCCGCACGCCGGGTCAACCAACGGTTGGCGTACTCAAACGGCCAAGTACGCAGGCCGGGCTGGAATTGATGATCGAAAATGGTCATGACTTGGCCGGCCCGCCGGCGCGTGAGCAGGTGCGCCTGCACGTTCGGCAGGTACCAATCGTAAACCAGATAATGGACATGCGTGGGCTGGAACCGTTGCACGACGCGGCTCATGCCCGGCGCGAAGAGTCCGGTATCGAGGTGATAAAATCCCGGCAACCGCCGTGGGAGAAATCGCAACCGGTAAACCGTCGCGCCGTCCAAGTTCTCTTCGGCCGGCAGCCCCGCCATCAACTCGCTCGGATACCGGTAATAACTCGTCAGGATGCCGACTTTCTCAACGGCTGACTTCGCGGCGAGACGGCGGCAGACCTGCTCGGCGACGCGCTCGATGCCGCCGAAATAGGGTTTGTAACAGGCTGAGATAAAGAGGATTCTCACGCCTCACCTCGCAAACTAAGCACAAAGCCGCGCACCTGTTGCGGCCGAATGGCGCCGGTCATCAAGATGATTGCGCCATAGAGCGCCGCGGCCGCCGCACCGCCCCAGAAACCGCCCCACAACCCGGTTTCGCGAATCAACAGGACGGCGGCGGCAACGGCAATGCCCACCTTCACCGTGACCGACCAATGTAAACGATACCCCATCAGGCGTTGAATGACGAACGTGGAGGGTATGGTCATCGAAAGCTCGGTCAGGACGGTGGCCCAGGCCGCGCCCATTGCGCTGAACCGGGGGATCAGGAGAAGGTTTAGCGTGAAGTTCGCCAGCACGCCCCAGGTCCCAAACACGAAGGTCAGCCACTGCCGGCCCACGATGACAAACATCGGACCGATGAGACAACTCAGGAACATCGTGGCAATGGCTACGTCCAGCACTCTCAGTATCCGGTCGGCGTCCACCGCCTCGGCGCCGAACAGGCCCATCAGAAAGGAAGCCCCGCCCTGAACGCCGCAGAACGTGGCCCCAGCCAGAATCGCGGCGCAGTCCCAGCCCTGTTGGTAGTAGCGGCCGAGGTCCTGCCGGCGATGGGTCCAGGCGTGGGATAGTATAGGATACAGGGCGACCATGAGCGACATCGCCAAGCTAACCAATGGCAGCACGAAGCGGTAGGCCGCGGCATAAAGCCCCACTTCCCGCAACTCGACGAACTTGGATAGGATCAGCACGTCCATGCTGGTATACAAGCTCACGAGAAAGGCCGAGAGTCCGACCGGCAGCGCTGCCGCGAACAGCACCCGCATTTCATCCGAGTCCCAGCGGCTTTGTCGGAGGTCGAAGCGTTTTCTCCCCAGCCAATAGACCAGCAGAAAGTATACGAACCGTGAGGCGACCAGTGCGCCGCACAGCGCGCTGAGGCCGGCGCCGCGTTCACATATTACGAGCAGCAATGCCAGGAACACTCCGAGGCTGACCACTTCGGCCAACACGTCGCGCTCCATTTGCAATCGCGCCTTGAACAGGCTGCGGTAGATCAGGATACCAGCCACGCAGAATAACTCGAACCCGGCGATCAGTCCCGCCGTCACGATCTGTTCCGGGTAACGCAATCCGACCAACAACGTTCCTAATAACAGGTACGCTACGAGCAGTTGCAGTACCTTGGCGTACGGTAGTACTGAAAGGACACGCCGCGCGCGGTCGGGTCGCTGGCAGAGCTCCCGCACGCTGATATCGCCGAACCCGAAATCGAGCACGGCTTCGCAGAAACTCAGCAGGGTGAGTATCAGGGCGTATTCGCCGAAGCGTTCCGCGCCGAAGTATCGGAAGATAAGAATAAATGCCAGGTATTTAGAGGCGACCGTCATCACGCGCCCGATGACCTGCACCCCCGCGTTCTTGAAGACGGCTAAGGTCACGTTCTTTGGAACCCCGCCCACCACCGTGTCCTTCGTGTCCAATTCCAACGTATCACCCTCGTTTCGCTGCAACTCCCCACCCGTGGCGCGCCCATCACACGGGCCGGACTGCGACCCGCGCAATGGGGGTGCGAACCAATTTGGCACTCCGGCTATGCGTGCTTCCGCCAACGCCATTACTCCTTGCCGCCGGGCACGATCCACCCGACGTTTTCCAACCAAATGCGATTGGAACCGCGCTTACCCATGAAGCCGGAAACGTCCACCAACGCCAACTTTGTCACCTCAGTCGGGTCCAACCGGCCATTGGCATCGTGGGTATCTTCCTGCAACTGAAATTGATTCCAAGGAAGCTGAACGGTCGAGGACTGTTTTGTACCGACGGGCTGTCGCGATTGGTAGCGGGCCCCGCCCGATTCTTCCAACACTACCGCAACCTCCGTGTCCTTCTCGGAGCGCCACTGCACCGCCAACCCGCGGGCGGAGGCGCCGACCGCGACATTGGGTTTGACGATCATGGCCAGTGGATTCGAACTGAACTTGTAGTCCCACCGCAGCGCCGGGGCTTGGTCAGCTCCCGCCGGTTCCACGCCCGCGCCGACCGTGCTACCCAGACCGAGAAATCCGTGGAGACCCGCATCCGGGGAAGCGGACGCGCCCTTTTCCGCGCGTTTCGCGGCGGCAGCGCGTTCCGGCGCCTCTACAACTTGCCAGTGCTTGAGATTCTTCCAACTTTCCCACGCCGGCTTCGGAGTCAAGCGCGTATCCACCAAGCCCAGCGAGAAGAACTGGGGCCACTGGCTCTTGAGCGCGGCCAGCGCCGGCAGGTCGCGCAAGTCCACCATGCTTACCCAGCACACGGCTTCGACGTTCATCCCTTGCAATAGCGCCGGGACCCGCTGAATCAGTTCGGCCTGCATTTCGGGCGAGCTTGCGGGCGAAACGGAATCGGAAGAGTACCAGCCCAATTCCGCGACGAAGATCGGTAGATGGGTGTGCTCGCGCAACACTTGAAAGTAGTCTGACGGAACACTCTGCGGATCATATGTCGAATGAAGAAATGCCGGATAGGTCGAGATGCCCACCACGTCCTGTTCGAGGGCCTTCTCGCCGAGCAGTTCCCATTGTGCCCGCCCTTTGGTTCCGGCCATCTGTCCGGTCAAGATTTCATATTGATAAGAACAGAAGACCTTGGCGTTGGGCTGAAGCTGCTTCACTTCCTGCCGCAAGCGTTGGAATAAGGCGCGGAACGCCACGTAGTCCTCCGGGTTATTCTTGTAATACATATTCGCTTCGACGCCGAGGTTGAGGTATTCGGGATGATGCCGCTCGACGATTTCGAGGACCTTCTGGCGATATGCCTCGCTCCATTTCGGTTCGGCCACGCGGGCCCGCGAGCCGGACCAACCGACGGGCGGACGCGCCGCCGTACGGTCGCCGTTGAACGGTTCGAGCGCGACATACTTCAGAAGTCCCGCCTGACCGGCGCGGTCCAGCCAATTATCCAGCACGGCGGTCGTAGCCTTGTTCTCCGGACTGTCGAAGGGGTCGTCTTTTTGCACCATGACGATCTCCGCGTTTTGCCGCAGCAGTTCGAACGCTTGGTCAAGATGCCGGCTCGAATGGTCGGTCGGCCAGAATCCCAGCCCGCGTTTTACGGGACCGGCCGCGCTCGCCGCAGCCGGTGCCGCGGCCGTGGTCTGCGTGGGCGCAGGCCCCTCCACAGAAGCCGGAGCCGCCAGCGATGGCTGAGGCAAATTGCTGCACCCCGCCAGACACAGCGCCAAACCGACGAGAACGCACAAGACGGATACTTCCCGTTGCCGGATTCCAATCTCCGGTTTCCGGTTTCCAGTTTCCGGTTTTCGCCTACTCATCTCGTCATCCACATTCGGCATCGCGCGTCACTCGGAACTCGGGACTTTCTTAATGCTCATTGCACATTGCTACACCCTCTGCCAGGCACGGGCGAGGCGGATGGCGGCCATTTCCGGCATCCAGTTAAACTGCCGTTTCTTGCAACGCATAACCGCGATCTTCGAATAAAGGTGGACGAACGGGGCTAACATTCCGCTCATCTTCCCGTCCACGTCCACGAAGCCGGACAGCTCCGAAACTTTGGCTAGGTACTTTCTAAAATCGTCGGTCAGGTAACTGAGATTCACGTGGTCATAGTCAAAAGTGCCCCAGTCCTCGAGTTTTTCCGGGAATCGGTTGCCCATCTGCTTGACCCGGTCGAAGTACTCCGTTCCGGGGAAGGGGACAAAAAGGCACATCTTGTAGAGCTTCGCCTTCGGATTTTCCTCTTTCAGCCGAATCATGAGGTCCAGGGTCATCTCGACATCGCTTGGTGTCTCTCCTGGTATCCCCGCCATGAAGCTATAGACCGGTACGATGTCCGCGTCGCGCAGTTTCTGATTCGCGACCAGCACCTGGTCCACCGTAATGTCTTTCATCATGTCCTTGAGGACTTGCGGCGACCCCGATTCGGTGCCGATGAACAATTGCTTAATGCCCGCGCGGCGGACCATGTGCAAGTACTCCATCGGAATCCGGAAAAGAAAGTCAATGCGGCAATTCGCATTGTAGATGTTGATGTGCACGTCGTTTTCAATCAGCAATTCCATGATGCGATGCGCGCGCGCGCGTTCCTGGAAGAACAGATCGTCCAAGAGGAAGACGCCTTCCGCATTGTATTCCGTCTGCAGACGTTTCATTTCGGCGATGACTCGTTCCGGACTGATTCCGCGCCATTTCCTGCGCTGGAATTGTGCGATATAACAGTAAGCGCAACGGAAGCGGCAGCCGCGACTGGTGACCATCGGCAGACTGGGCCCCGCGGTCCGCAGGGGGCTAATCTTATATTTCTCAAGGTCGAATAACTCGTAGGGCAGGGGGGGGATGGACTCGATGTCGGGGACTGGCGGGAACGGATTGCCGCGCACGCCGCCATTCTCTTTGTAGAAGATGCCGGGCAATTGACGCCAGTCTTTGCCCTGGTCCAAGGCGTCTACCAATGCCGGGAAGCAGGCTTCGCCCTCGCCGGCGGCAACAATATCCACGTAGGGCGAGGCGGCGGTCTGCTCCGGCAATAAGCTGGGATGGACCCCGCCCCAGACGATGGGCAGGCCCGGAGCCATCTCGCGGACAGCTTGAGCCAATTCAATCCCGTGGGTGATTTGCGGCCCCGTCATGCTACTGATACCCACGCAGAGGGTACGGGGCTCCGAGACCGCGCGGCGCAGCTTCGCGCGCCAGTCCGGCTCCATCCGCTGGTCAATACACGTGACCGTGTGTCCTGCGTGAACTACCGGTGAAGCTACATACAAGACGCTCAGCGGCAGGATGTTATCCTGCGACCGGTTACGACCGGTGTGAGGATACAGTAGTACTGTGTGTCCCATCGGCGTCACTCCTATTGCGGCACTTTCAGCCGGGAGGCTTTACTCCCCACTTGCAGCATTTAACAAAAAAAGGTGGCCACAACCTGGCCACCCCCGGATCAGTGGAACTCTAAAAAATCGTAAAAAGGTGCATTCCCTCCGCCAGGGACCAACCCAATACCAAACGGGAAACAACTGAGCTAACGTCACTTACTCCCAATGTATATAAGCTCCCCTTAAGGGTATCGCACAGCCATCAGTTTGTCAAGGTAACGAGGGAAGCTTCTGGTTCCTGGTTCCTGGTCCCTGGTTCCTGATTCCCGGTCTACGGCCTAAACTCTTGACATTCGCATTTTCTTGCCGGTACAGTTGTGGGGTCTCAGAGTAGGCTGGTCATACCAAGGATTCTGCCTGGATTTCAGGTGTGGAATCGTGTGGAACTTATTGGTTAACAGCGATTTACGCGGTTGAAACAGCGGATGGCATTTAAGAAGAATCTCGCTCTCAAGCTTGCCCCTCTCCCCGTTTTGGGTCCTCGACTGGTACAGATGGGCCTGGTACGGAAATACGGCCAACGAGTCGTCACTCGCGAGAAGGTTCGGAACTACATCCTCGCCCAGCGGGAAAAAGCGTTGAAAGCAGTCGAAGTCAAGTCCTTGCCGTATATCCTGAACTTGGACACACTCAACGGCTGCAATCTGAAGTGCCCTTTCTGTCCGACCGGTACCGGGCAGCACGAGCGCCCCAAGGCGCGATTGCCGCTCGAGCACGCCAAGAACGTCATTGACGCCGTCAAGGATCACGTGCTCGAAGTCCGGTTCTACAATTGGGGCGAACCATTCCTGAATCCGAACATCTTCGAGATTATTCGCCATGCGCGCGAGGCGGGGCTCTACACCATCATTAATTCCAACTTCAGCATCAGGGTGGACCACTTGGCCGAGAAGATACTGGATTCCGGACTCGACTTTCTGTCGCTGAGCGTGGATGGCCTGGAACAGGGCACGCTCGAAATCTACCGGCGGAAGGCGAACTCGGAGTTGGTGTTCGAGAACGTCCGGAAATTGGTCGCGGCGCGGCGGGGGCGCGGGCTGAGCCGTCCCCGGATCGAACTGGCCTTTCTCGTTTTCCGACACAACGAGCACGAGGTGCCCCGGCTCGAGGCGATGGGAAAAGAGTTAGGCGTGGACCATATCTACCCGCGACGCGCGTACATTTTCCACGAATCGCTCGTCCCCGAGCATCCCGACTTCCAGCCCCGCCAGTACGAGTTCACCGGCACGTGCGACTTCCTCTATCAGGAATTGACCATCGAGGCCACGGGATCGGTGTCGCCGTGCTGCACCAGCATGAGTTCGAAATGGGACATCGGCAAGATCCAGGACCTCGAAGACATGCGCCGCTTCTGGAACGCCCCGGAGTTCCGCGCCATGCGGGCGCTGTACGCCGGCGACCGGAATTTCAAGCAGATCACCGGCGGTAAGAACATCCTCTGCCAATACTGCAGCCTGGTAAGCCTGCGCCCCGACGGCGCCGACGGCCGCAAAGGCAAGCTGTCGCCCCTGCCGCCCTCCTTCGTCGCCGACGGCAAGACCTACGCCCACGGCTTCGACAATCTCAAGGCAACACTTTGATCCCCAATCCGCGCGTAAGGAAGTTTGCTCAACTTCCGAGTCCCGCGTTTGTGGGATTTGTAGACGCGACGTCCTCGTTGCTTCATGCATGACCGTCTTGATAGACCGCGGCGAGGACGCCGTGTCTACGACGGCCGCCGGCCTGCACTTTCACCACCAAGAGCACGAGAGAATGCTGGACGCAATCCGCTTTGCGATCTTTGAGTTCCTTGCGGTTGGAATACTGATGACGTAACCACAGAGACCGCAAAGAACCCGGAGAACAGGACGTGACTCAGCATGACAGGAAGGGCGGGTTGTGTTTGTCCGAGGGAGTCTGAAATGATACCGGCGTTTCTTCCTGGCTGAGACCCGTTTGGAATGCTGTTCAATTCGTTCGTCTTCGTTTTTTTTCTGGCGATAGTCCTGCCCGTCTACTATCGCCTCTCCCATGCTTGGCAGAACCGGTTCCTGGTCGTCGCGAGCTATGTCTTCTACGGTTGGTGGGACTGGCGATTTTTGTCGCTCCTGGCCGTCTCGACGGCCGTGGACTATGTGGCGGCGCAGGCCATCGAAGCGACGCGCTCCGTCGCTCGGAAACGGCTCTGGCTGTTTTCGAGTTTGGTCGCCAATCTCGGTATCCTCGGCTTCTTCAAGTACTTCAACTTCTTTGTGGATTCGTTTAGCCGGGTGCTGGTCTCGCTGGGACTTAATCCGAACCCGCCCGTTTTGAGCATTGTGCTTCCCGTCGGCATCAGCTTCTACACGTTTCAGACCATGGCGTACACGATTGACGTGTACCGCGGCCAACAGCATGCGACGCGCAACCTAGTCAACTTCGCGCTGTACGTGTCGTATTTCCCGCAGTTGGTGGCGGGGCCGATCGAGCGCGCCTCGAGACTGCTTACCCAGATTGAACGGCCGCGGCGCGTCGGCCAGGACCAGATCGCTTCGGCGGCGCAACTTATTCTCTGGGGCTACGTGAAGAAAGTGGCGATTGCGGATGGCTTGGCGAGTTATGTGGACATCGCGTTTCAGAAACCGATGGAACTGGGCGCGGGGGCGTTGTGGATCGGGCTGTATGCGTTTGCGATCCAAATCTATTGCGATTTTTCGGGCTACAGCGATATCGCGCGGGGCGTCAGTCGGCTGATGGGCGTTGAATTGATGGAGAATTTCCGCCAGCCGTATGTTTCGGCCAACATCACTGAGTTCTGGCGGCGCTGGCACATCTCGCTGTCCACGTGGCTGCGCGACTATCTCTACATCTCGCTGGGCGGCAACCGGAAGGGTCCGATGGCGCAATACCAAAATCTGATCGTGACGATGTTGCTCGGCGGACTGTGGCACGGAGCGAACTGGACCTTCGTAGCCTGGGGCGGGCTGCACGGTCTGTATCTCGCGCTGCACAAGCTGATCACCCGGGGCAGGAAGATCAGCGAGACGCCTCCGCCGAACACGCTTCGCTCTTGGTCCGTCCAAATCGTGAAGATGTTGGTGACGTTCCATTTGGTATGCGTTACGTGGGTGCTGTTCCGGTCGCCGAACATGGAAACTGCCTATCTGTATCTGGGCGGGTTGATCTCCCCGCTCTTTCCATTCTTCGAGCGCACCACGACTCCGGAGTTTATTGGGGCGTTCTGGACGCTGCTGTTCTACGGCGCGTTCGCGATTATGTTGGACTTGGGTTGTTGGCTCGGAAACCACGAAACGTGCACGCCGCCGCGAATGCGGTGGTGGGTGCGCGGCGCGGCGTACGCGACCGGTCTCCTGATACTCTCGTTTGTGAGGGCGCCTTCCGGTGAGGCTTTCATCTATTTTCAGTTCTGACACGCTCCTCGAGCGACCGCGAATCACTCGCGCCGGGGCCCTGGCGTTGGGCCTCTGCCTGATGGTACGGATTCTCGTCGCGTTCAACAAGGACAGGCTCGCGACGCTGCCGGCGGACACCGCCCACTACCTGTACATGGGCAATGAGGCGCGCTATCGCGTGGCGGAGCAACGAAGTCCGAAGATTCTGGTGCTGGGCACGTCGCGGCTGGCGGCGTTGAATGCCGGGGCGTTTGCGGGGATGCTCGGATGGGAGCCAGGGGAGGTCGGCAACTATTCCATGATTGGCAACACCTTTTGGCGCTCGCGGCTGTTTCTCCGACGAAATCCGGAGGCGTGGTCGGAAGCGCGTGTGGTGTGGCTGGACTTAGTGCCTTATCAACTGTACGTCTGTCCTACGTTTACGGAAGCGGATGACGTGTTTCTAGCGATGAGCACCTGGCGGGAGCGCGGGTCAGTCCGCGACCCTGGAAAACGCTGGTTGGCTCTGGCCGACGGATTCTACCCGGCGTGGTCGGGACGCCACACGGTGGACGCTTGGTCCGTCGGGGTACAGCAGTTGTTCCTGTCCGAACCGGAACGATACCACTCCTTCCATGAGGCCGTGCAGGACCGACACTTGCGATTTCGGGGCTTGGGGCCGCCGCTAAGACCCGTGGCCGGCTGGGAATCGGTGCGGGGATACGTACCGGACCCGGTGATGTCCAGGGTGGAAGCCAATGCGCTCGCGGAACTCATAAGCGGCCTGCCGGCGAACTGTACGCTGCTGCTGACGTGGTTGCCGGTCCGGTCTGATTTTGCCGAGATGCTGGATAAGGACCCACGAGCCCGAGACGGCTACCGCCATTTCAAGGAAAACATTCTCCGGATGGCCCGGCCTCGTGCGCTGGTAGTGTGGTTCGAAGACCAAGCCAGTCTCGGCTTCGCGGACGAGGATTTTACGGACCCGGTGCACTTCACGGAAACCGGCATGGCTAAGCTCTGTCAATCCCTGGCGCCGTTAATCGCGGGCGTATGCGAAGAGCCGGCGCCTCTCCTCTCGCGCGTGAAATAAGACGTGCCCGTCGTCTTGTTGATTGTGACGTCTCTTTGTGGTCATTCTCCCAAAACCAAGGATTGCTGCCATGCTGACGCCGGAACAAGTCGAATTCTATGAAGAGAATGGGTATCTCCATATCCCAGAAGTGTTTACCCCCGAGGAAATGGATGAGATGGAGGAGCAGCTTGATTTCCTCATGAACAATTGGGCCTTCACGGAGAAAGGCTGGACCGGCCCGTGGCGGTTGGTCTACATGGACCCGGATACGGAGGAGAAGTCGAAACTGACGGCGCTGCATGACTTGCATTTTTATTCGGAGGCCTGGATGCGGGCGGTGACGAATCCGGCACTCAGCGCCGCGATGTCCGACCTGCTTGGGCCGAACGTCGAAGTCCACCACATGACGCTGCACGCCAAGCCGCCGCAGACCGGCCATCCGTTCCCGATGCACCAGGACAATGCTTTCTATCAGCATAGCGATAACCGCTACGTGGACGTGCTGGTCCACGTGGACGACACGCGCCACGAGAATGGAGAAATCCGGTTCCTGGCCGGCTCGCACAAGATGGGCGCCCTCGAACACATCACGCAGACGCCCGACGGCCCCTGCACGCCGCACCTGCCGACCGACCGGTACAAACTCGACGACACCGTGGCGGTGCCCGCCAAGCGCGGCGACGTGGTGTGCTTCAATATCTTTACCATCCACGGTAGCTACATCAATCGCACGCGCCAGGTGCGGCGGCTGGTCCGTTGCGGGTTCCGCGACCCGCTGAACAAACAACTCGGCGGACAGAGTCTCGGCCGGCCCGGCATCATGGTCCGCGGCCTGCGTCCGAAAGTGGCCGAAACGGCGCCGCTCACCATCGAAGCCGTGGCGTAAGACGGAGGAATTCGCGTTACGCCGCTCCAAGCTCCGCGGCAAGATCGAGGATGGTGAAGCGGTTCCGGAGGTAGCGCGCGCCCCTCAGCGCGTTTTGGTATTCAAGGACAGGCACGTTCAGTCCCTCCGGGTTGGAGGGCCCGCCGGCGGCCTCGATGGCGCTCGCGACGGTAGCGCTCGGCAGTAAGTCTCGGTGCAAAGCCGCCCGCAGTTCCGGCAGACCGCGCTGGAACCGCCCGAGTTCCTCACGCAGCGCGTCGCGCGTCAACGATTTCTCTTTCCATTGCTGCCACACTTCTTCGGACACCGCGCCCCAGTCGCGTTCAATGTCAGACTGGATATCTTCTTCCGAAGGCTGGGCATCCAGGAGCGACTTGATCTCAATCTCGTTCAACTCGAACGCGAGCACGCGCTCCCATAAGCCCAGGCAATAGACCGTGCCGACGCCGACCTGACTTCCGTGCAAATCATTCGGCGTGCCGTAAAGCGCGTGCTTCATGTCGAGGTAGTGGGAGATTAGATGCTCGCCGCCGGACGCGGGCGCTGACGAACCGGCCACGACCATCGAGAGACCGGACAACAGTAACGCTTCCAACACAAGGCCAACAGCTTCGACGTTGCCTTGTCCCACGTGAGCAACCACGGAAAGCAAGCGATCCTGCACGCCTTCAAAGAACTCGCGGGGCCGTTCGCAGTAGTAGCCGCCGCGCAGAAAATGGGCGGCACGCCAATCAGAGGACGACGAGCATTTGGACAGAAAGTCGCCGACGCCCGCCGCCGTCATTCGCTGTGGCGCTGTGGCAACAACCTGCGGGTCTGCAAACACGCCGATCGCCGGCGCGCAAGGCAAGGTCCGTTTCAGGCCGCGGACTTTGAGCGCCACGATGCCGGAGGTATAGCCGTTCATCGAAGCGGCCGTCGGGTACAGCAGGACCGGTCTTTTCAGTTTGTCGCCGGCATACTTCGCCAAGTCCGAAAGTGTGCCCGCGCCAATCGCCACAAAAAAATCGGCCTCCGCGCCAAGTCGCTTGACCTCTTCTGCGAGCTCCGCTGTCGCGTCCAGCGGCTCGGGCCCATACACTTGCTCCCGCACGGTCTTGCCCGCTCGCGATAGCGCGGATAGCAGCTTATCACCCGCGGCCCGGTGAGTATTCTCGTCGGAAACGACGAGACAGGACGAGCCGCATTCCGCGCGAGCAAACGCCGCCAGCCGCGCCGCCGCATTCGTCCCGATATGGCAGACTCTTATTGGCAGGCGGTGCACTAACCCGCACGTGCAGTCAAAACTGGTCCCTAGACTATCCCAACCAAGTTTACTCATGTCCGATTACGTGTGCGCAAGATCAAATACCGGGCGAGGTCCCGCTACAGAGTACATTGGATGGACGTTCTTGTCCAGACTACCGGTCCAACGGCGCATATGCCCTACGCTCCGACCGTCCTTGCCGCGGGAGATTACCCGCTCTTCCCCACACGCATCCCAGCGCCGTCGCATGCTCGCGGAAATCGTGCTGGGGAAATGCTAGGTCCGTTTCCAGCCCGCTGTCTGCTAACTGCGGGCCTTCTCTGAGGTATCGGTTTTCCTGCCCTGGGCGAACGGGCTCGCCCATTAGACTCTAGAAGACGTCTATTCTGGCGTTACTTTTTCCCGATCCGCTTAAGCTTCCGCCAGAGGGTATTTCGCCCGATGCCGAGCAGGCGGGCAGCTTCAATGCGGCTTCCCTTGCAATAGCGCAGGACGGCCAGCACGTGCTCGTTCACGACCTCTTCGAGTTTCCGGATCGCGGTTTGCTTAGGCGGAGGAGGCGAAGTCGCCAGCGCGCGGCCCGCCATCAACTCGGCTTCGCCGGGTTGCAGCGGGACAAAAATATAGCCGTATACCCCCTCGCGCATGACGGCAACCGCCTCGCGAATCTGCGACGCTTTGGCCAAAACCAGCGTGGGAACCGACCGGGCCGTCTCCGCGGCGCGGTCTAGGGCGTCGGTGATGACTACCTCCGGGTCCGTCGTGACGAGTTTTTGCCCGTCGGCTTCCAGGAGGCTCTTTAGGGTCATCGCGTTGACGGGGTCGTCCACTTGGAGTTGTATGCGCGCCATAGGTTCGAGGCTACACCTTCATTGAGCGATTATCCACCGAAAACGGCGATACCTTATCAGGGTAACAACTTTGAAGGCAGGAGTAGTCCAGGGAAGGACGAAGGAAGGCTGTAGACCGTAGGCTGCAGGCTGTAGGACAAAGGACAAAAGTCGCTACGAGTAGTGAGTGCCGAGCTCCGAATAGCGAGTAATACCCGATGCGAATTGCGGGATGAATGGGCGGAAACCGGAAACTGGAAACTGGAAACCGGAAACCGGAAACCAGGGACCAGGGACCAGAGACCGGGGACAACTACGCGGGGGTCAGGGGCCAGGGAGGTTCCAGGCCGCGTGGGCACGATCGAGGAGGGCCAGGGCTTCGCGGTGGATGGTTGGGGCGACGTCCGGCCCGCCGGAATTCTCCTCGCCGTACTGCGGCTCGTCGGTCCGGCCGTAGGCGTAGGGCGGTTTCACGTCCCACTGGCTCTTGGGGATGATGTAGCCGATCTCGTCGTTGGCGAGGCCGATGATCATGTTCATCTTGCCTTTCATTTGCGAGCGCAACGCGGGCACTTCCACGGGTTCCACGGGAAAATCCGCGCCGTCCGGCGTCTCGATACCTCCTTCGCCAATCTCGGGGTACAGTTCCCCGGGGAGGGTGAGGATTTCGAGCTCGCCGATGCGGAAGACGTTCACCTCGGTGCGCGCCTTGCCCCAGAAGTAGCCGGGATGGATCAGTCCCAGCATGATCGCATACTTGAAATGCCGCGCCATGGGCACGTAGATGGTCTTGGCCGCGAAGGCCACTCTCGGATTCTCGACCTTCCAGACTTTATCGCTGCGGAGCGCGTTGACCGTGAAAATGGCTAGGTTGTCGCCCAATGCCGCCGCCTTGTCGAAACTATCTTCTTCGAGCACGTCTTTGCCATTTCGATGGACGACTTTCAGATGCAGCGGCGTCATCAGGCCGCCGACCATGCCCTGGAAGTAGAGGCACATCCCGCCCAAGCCCTTCACGCCATTGGGCTCCGGCACACCTGTCTCCACCCCCAACCGCCATGGATGGCTGAAGTCGCTGCTGACCATCAGATTCTTGCTTCCGGTCGCCTCCGCATGATTCCCCCAGGACATCATCGTGGCCACAGTTTCATCGGTCCCGGGCTTTACGAAACGGGCGAGGCAAAGGCGTTTGTCGTAGACGATGGGCTGGCGCGTATCGCGCACGAATTTCTCGGGGTCCACGGGCGCTTCCACGCCGTACATTTCTACCGGTTGTAAGTTGCGCACAGCTTCCTCGACCGCTTCCTTGCAGGCCCGTTGCACCAAGGCCATATAGTCATAATCAAACTGCGGGCGAAAGGGAGAATAACTCCAGAGTCCCATCGTGTCCGGCGCTTCATGGTCGTGCAGCGAGGAAAACATCACATGGTCAATCTTCAGCGAAGGATCGATCATTTTTCGGACTTTGATGAACTTCTCGTGGAAGATGCCGATGCCGTCTATCGTAGCCATCGCGATCGTAACGCCATTGTTGCGGAACGCAATCGCGCGCACCCACAGCGGATCATTGACCCCCTGCGCCGGACGATCACTGTGGAACCCGGCCAGCCAGACCGCATCGAATTTGCCATTCTTGTTGAGGTCTTGGTAGGTATCGCCCCTATCCGGCCGATAGTGGAAGTCGCCGTCCACGTCGGACCAAGTGTCGTATTTGGACATGTCCGGCGTGATGTCGCGCTTGGCCACGCCTACCTCGAGGGTTCCCGGCGTGACGCTTTCTCCGGGCGCGGGCTTGATCACGTCGAGGCGATACGAACGATACGGGCCTTTCATGCGATAGCCGAGGCAACCGGCAAAGAGTATGATTAGAATGAAGAGCGTAGTAAGGATTTTGTGATTGCGAATCAGGTCGAGCATGAAGTTCCTCCCCTCCGCGAGATAGTAGCGTGTTCGGATGCAGCGCGTCAATGGGCCGGTCAGATATCGGCGGAAGGACTTGTGGAGGCGCTTGGGCTGAGAGAATTTCGCTTGACAACGGCGGGCGCTCTTTTATAAACTAATCTTATGTTTTGCATGTAAAACATGCGGAATGCCCTGAGAGCACGGCCGACCGTCACCATGACGTTTATCGAAGTACGGGGTGTGTGAGGTGGTTTCGCCGTGGGAACGAGATAAGAGGGGATACTGCACGTAGGCAAGACAACGTCAACCATGGGGCGAAATGGATCGCCGCAACGAACTGGAGGCTTTGGAATCATGTGTAGGCACCGCGGTTTTACTTTGATTGAATTACTCGTGGTAATCGCCATCATCGGCATATTGGCCGCGCTTCTTTTGCCGGCCTTGGCTCGGGCTCGAGAGGCGGCGCGCCGCGCCGCCTGCCAGAACAATCTTAAGCAAATGGGGCTTGCATTGTTCATGTACACGAGCGAATACAAGGGCAGTTTTCCGCATCGGCAGGTGTTCAAGGTGAACGGGGTGCTGAGCACGGAGATGATATTTAACGGGCCTGCCATGCTGCCGGAATACATCAGCGACATAGACGTGATTTGGTGTCCGTCGTGGCCCAACGAAAATAGCGCGACGGAACGGTATGACAAGGTCAAAGGGAACAATGACGGCAAAATCCAGCCCCAGGAGATTACGAAAGAACCCTTCGATTATACGGGCTGGCTGGTGATGGAAGACGTGAATATCCTCGGGCCGTTGGTCAACTCGGTAGGCACGGGCCCGGGCGGACGCTTCGAGGAAAACGAGTACATGAATACGCCTTGGGGCGAACTGGCGCTGGCCAATGTCGCGAGCGGTGGCGCCGCCAGCGATGAGAGTTTTGACGTCTCGGCCACATACGCGGGCACGCAAGTAGGCGGCGGCAATACGCTTTATCGCCTGCGGCAGGGCGTCGAACGCCTCGCGATAACCGATATCAATCAGCCGGCTGGAGGTTCCGCAGCGGCTTCGATGGTGCCCATTCTATGGGACCATATCAGCGTGCTGGTGGGCGACTTTTCCCATCTTCCTGGTGGGGGAAATGTGCTTTATATGGACGGGCACGTGGAATTCCTGAAGTATCCGGCCCAGAAGTTCCCGATGACGTCGGCCAGCGCGCGCACATTTGGGCGCTATAACCGGCCGTTTGACGGATTCTGAGACTAATTTTCGATTGAATGGGGAGAAGTATAGGGTCCGATGCATAAGCGTCGAATGACGTACTTGTCGCCGTGGGGGTACGCCGGCTTCACGCTGATCGAGTTGCTGGTAGTGATCGCGATCCTTGGCATCTTGGCGGCCCTCCTACTACCGGTCTTGGCGCGGGCGCGGGAAGCGGCGCAACGGGCGGCCTGCGCCAACAATCTCAAACAGATGGGGCTGGCCCTGCGCATGTATGCCGACGAATCCGCCGGCCGCTATCCCCAGCGACAGGTGTTCACCATTGTGGGTCAACTCAGCCCCGAAATGATGTTCAACGGGCCCGCCATGATTCCGGAGTACATCAGCGACTATCAGGTCATCTGGTGTCCCTCCTGGGCGCCGCACAATGGCCCCACGGACCGGTATGACGGCGAGAAGGGTAACAACGACGGCGTGCTCGAGCCGCAGGAGATCGGCCAGGAACCGTATCACTATACCGGCTGGCTCCTGCTCGACGACGTCAATATTCTCGGACCGCTTCTTGGAACCATTGGCACAGGACCAGGAGGACGCCACGAAGAGCCGGAGTATGTCAATACGCCCTGGGGAGAACTGGCCATCGCGAATGTAAACACCGGTGGACGCACCAGTGACGACGACTTCCGCGTTTCCGCGGCGTTTTCCGGGACACAGGTCGGGGGAGGAGACCGCTTCTATCGCCTGCGCGAAGGGATCGAGCGCTTTCTGATTACGGATTTCAACTCGCCCGGCAACGCGACGGCCAGCGCGTCATCCGTCCCCCTGATGTGGGACCACGTCTCCGTCAAGGTCATTGATTTCTCGCACGCTCCCGGCGGCGGCAACGTGCTCTACCTCGATGGGCACGTCGAGTTCCTCAAATACCCTGCCGGCAAGTTCCCGATGACCCCCGACAGTGCCCGCACCCTCGGGCGCTACCACAAACCCTTTGACGGTTTCTAACGCGTCACTTTGCGCGAGTCAGAAAAGTCCGAGGGCAGCATTGACAATGAGTTGCACGTCCACTGCGTCTATTCTACCGTTCACGTCGAGGTCGCCGTCGTGCCCCGTGCTCAAGCCCAGCGCTTCGTTGATGACCAGTTGCACGTCCACCGCGTTGATCTCGGAGTTGCCGTCTACGTCGCGCGCCCCGTCCTGCGATGCCGCGATGGACACTTCGCTCCAGTAGGGATCGTTTGAAGAGACGACCACGGTAGCGGCACGCGGGTATTGATTCGAGTTCGGTCCGAACTGGAGGGTAATCGTCCCGCCGCTCCCAAGCTTGGCCGTGGTCAATGACAACCAATCCGCACCCGACGCGACTTGCGCGGACCATTCCAGCGGAGAAACACCGCGATTCTCGACCGTGATTGTTCGTTGACCGCCTCCCCGATTCTGCCGCAGAGTTTGCGGTTCGACGTGCACGATGGGGTACGGATTCGCCGCCTGCGTAACCAGAATCTGCGCCGGACTGCCTTCGGCGCCTTCAGCGATAACGGTGATGGTTCCAGTCCTGGGTTCGGGTGTCGGATTTGGCCCGTAGTTCACGACGAGGTCCCACGCCAAGGCCGTGCCGCTCCGCTCGACTGACAGCCATTCGCTGCCGGGTTCCAACACGGCGTTCCAGATTAACCGCCCACCACCTCCATTCTGCACTGCGACGGTTCGAGGGCCGGGTCCGGAGTCCACCTCCAATCGCATCGTCTCGAGCATCAATATCCGTGCTTCCGGGTCGAGGCAGAAATCCCTGGCCGGCGGGTCTATCTCAGACAAAATGACCGCATCAGTTTCGTGTCCCGTGTACCCCGGATTCGAAGCAGAGACGTGCCAGAATCCAGGCTCGAGCTGCAACACGTAGTTCCCGTTGATGTCCGCATAAGTGGTTTGGCCGGTCGGATCGCTCGGTGTTGTGGCGGTGATCCGCGTTTCGGGCAGCACGGCGCATTCCGGTGTACAAGGAACATCGCAGGCGTCGTTGTCACGCACTGTACCCGCAAGAGTCCTGAAAATCTGGACTTTCGGCTTCAATTCGGCGTCCACCTGTTTCGTCTCGCCCGGTTCCAATTCGACGGGTATAGACTTCGGCTCGTAGTTGAATGCCGAGAAATTGAGGGTAACGCCGCCCGCTTTCAGCAAGAGATCCTGGAACTCATAGCGTCCTTCCCCACACGTGTATGTGGTTGCTACGACCACATTGTCCACGACGGCGTCTACCCGCACCCCGCCCATCGGGCTGCCGGTAATCTCATCGGTCACAATTCCGAAAACGCCGCTTCCGCCGCCGCCTCCCGGGTTTAGCAAGATATCCAGCGGAGGGTTGCCTCCGGTCCCGATCACCAGGGCCGTGGAGAACCGCTCGTAGCCGGGCGCGAACACTTCTAACGTGTAATTGCCGCTCGGAAGCTGGGGCAACTGATATTCCCCGTTGGCCGTAGCGGCGGACACCCGTTCTCCGTACAAGTCCGCCGAAGCGGCGACGACCGCTACACATCCCACGGCCAAGCCCGTTACGGCATCCGAGATCGAGCCGTTCAAAGTGCCGGTGAATTTGGTGGAGGAGACCTTCAGATGTGGGCTGCTGACGCTCAGCGATTCCCAGGCCACATTCCAATTGCCCGCATTATCTGCGGCGACATTCGGGTCGAAATCCGGCGAGGAATCTACTTCGGCATCGGAGTTCAAGAAGGCCGGGGGCGTCCAGGTGCTGCCGCGGTCCGTGGAATACGAATAGAAGATGTCCCTATCAAGTCCAATGCTGCCGTTCAGGTTTTCAGTAGAATGCCACACGGCCATCCAGGTACCGTAGCGGTCCGCAGCCAAGCGCGGCGAGGAATCTTCGCCGGTATCGGAAGTGGCATTGGTGTTCAACGGCGCGGGCACGCTCCACGTATTGCCGCGGTCGCGGGAAACGCTGAAGAGAATATCGCAATCAACACCAATGGTGTCGCCCAATGAATCTTGCGACTCCCAGACTACCATCCAATTGCGGCTACCATCGGTCAAGACCTGAGGGCGCCAATCATTGCCCGTGTCCGTGGCGGCGTTGAGATTCAAGGGCGAGGGCGGACTCCAAGACGTTCCGTTGTCCGTGGAACGCGAATACAAGATGTCCCAATCCGAACCGAGCACCTTTCCCAAACTTTCATTTGAGGTCCAGACGGCGACCCAGGTGCCGGCGCGGTCGGTGTTTAACTGCACATCACGGTCGTGTCCCGAGTCTGAGCCCGCCGTAAGATTGAGGGCCAGCGGGTCGCTCCACGTCGCGCCGTTATCCGACGAGACCGAGTAGAGGATGTCGTCGTCTTCCCCAAGAAGCCCACCGAAACTCTCGTTGGATTCCCACGCGGCAATCCACCGTCCGGCTCCATCCGTGACAACTTTGGGCGAGAGGTCTCCCCCAGTGTCAGTGAAGGCGCTGTTGTGCAACGGAACCGGCGCGGTCCAAGTATTACCGCTGTTGCTGGAACGGACCACTAGAATATCCGCATCAGTGCCAATCGTCCCGCCCTGCGGGTCTGTAGACTCCCACACGGCAACCAAGTTGCCCTTGCTGTCCGACGCGAGCCACGGGTTACGGTCGGCGCCGATGTCCGTGGATGCGTTACTGTTGAGGGGTCTGATAATTAAGTCCGGCGAGTCGGCCCGGAAAATGAACACGGTGGGGTCCGTATCATTGCCCATGTCGTCATTGCACCAAATCAGAAAACCGTTACCGGCTTGGTCTTGGCCGAAAAATGGTGTCCATGCGTCCTCCACATAACCCGTGCGGTCTAGATTAATGTCCGAAGGCGCCGACCACGTGGAACCGAGATTCGAGGAGCGTGCAAGAAAGACGTCGAGATCGGCTCCCTTTCGGAAGTCGAGTTCGTCGTTGGATTCCCAAGCGACGAACCAGTCGCCCGCGTTGTCGGTTGCGATATCGGGAAGTTGGTCGGAGCCGGCGTCGGAGGCGGCATTAACGTTGACGGGTGCCGGCGGTGACCAGGAAACGCCTAGGTCCAATGAAACCGAGAATAGGATGTCGCGGTCGGGACCGAGTGTCCCGTCCAGGGTATTGATGGAAGACCAGACGGCGACCCAGCGACCGGTATTGTCCACGGCCACATCGGGGAAAGAATCATCGGCGAAGTCCACGCCCGCGTCACTGTTCAGCGGGCCCGGTATGGACCACGATTGCCCGCCATCTGTGGAGTGCACAACGAGGATGTCACGATCGGTTCCGATGGCGCCGAAAAGGCTGTCGGTAGACCGCCACACGACGACCCAGCCTCCCGCGCCATCCGCAGCGACTACGGGAAAGTCGTCCCGTCCACTGTCGGTCGGCGCATTCAGCCGCGTCAGCGGTGACCAGGACAGGCCATTGTCCCCGGATCGGGCGTAAAAGATGTCTCGTCCCGTGCCGCCAAAGTCATCACGCGCCCAAACGACAATCCAGTTTCCGGCGCCATCCGACGCAATCTGCCCGAGGTAGTCGTCGGCCGTATCCGAGGCGGCATCGGAATTCAATGGTGCGGGATCACTCCAGTTAGCTCCATTGTCCAGCGACCGCGCGAAGACTAAATCAATTTCGATTCCTCCCAAACTTGCGGTTTCCCACACCGCGATCCAAACTCCGAGTCCGTCGGTGGCGATCTGAGGCAAGCCATCCACGCTGGTTTCGGAACCGGGCCCCGTGTGGAGTGGAAGCGGGGTACTCCACGTGGCGCCATTGTCTGTGGATCGAACGTATACGGCATCGTACGTCAGGTCGGGTGTTGCGGGAACGTAAGTCGTCCACGCGACAATCCACGCACCCAAACCATCGGTGGCGAATCCTGCGGGGCCCTCGTCGTACCTTGTTCCATCGGTAGCCGCGTCAGGATTTAGGGGAACCGCTTCCGACCAAGTCTGGCCATTATCGGTCGAGCGCGAATACAGGATTTCCTCGTCCGGGCCCAATCGTCCGCGAGGATCGTCGGAGGACTGCCACACCGCGAGCCACGTGCCGTTACCGTCGCTCAGTATTCGAACGCTCTCGTCGTCGTGACTCTCGAATCCAAATGAGATTCCGAAATCGAAGGGAACGTCCCACGTCACGGCCCCGGAAACAGAAGCCAAGAGCATGCTGGAGAGAAACAGAATGATTGCTGGCAATGGACACGAAAACGATCGCAGCCGACTCATAACCGCCGAATCTTACCCAATTTCCGCGGCGTTATGGACGATCTTGCAAATGATCCCGTAATCCACCGCTTCCTTCGCGCTCATCCAGAAATTGCGGTCGCTGTCCAGCGCGACTTTCTCGACGGGCTGGCCGGTCTCGTGGGCGATGAGTTGGTTGAGCTTTTCGCGAATCTTGAGAATTTCTTGGGCTTCGATACGGATATCGGCGGCCTGACCACCCGCCCCGCCGCTCGGCTGGTGAATCAAGAAACGGGTATTGGGCAGCGCGAACCGGCGAGACTTCTCGGCGCCGAAAAGGATGGGCACGGCGATGCTGGCCACCCAGCCGGCCCCGATGCAATACACCGGCGACTGAATAAACCGGAGCAAGTCGTAAATGGCGAATCCGGAATCCACGTGACCGCCCTGGGAGGTAATGATCACGCGGATGGGGTCGTGGGACTCGGCGTCCAGTACCAATAACTGTGTAATCACGCGCTCCGTCAGTTCCTGGTCCACCATCCCTGAAATGAGGATGGTCCGCGTCTTGAGTAAACGCGTCACCAGACCATCCAGCTTGCGCGATTCTTCCTGTTCCGGCTCTTCTTCCTGCATCCAAATCATGTATTCGACCTCACTCTCTGCAAAACCCGTATTCTGCCATTCTCGCCGCGTACGTTCAAGGATCGCAGGCGATGGGGCCGCAGACTAAAGGCTGGACAGAACTGGTAATAGGCAGTTCGCCACGACACCGCGTACGGCAGACATCGCAACGGTAATGCTGGCGCTCTGCGAAAGAGTCTGAGCCCAATACGAATTCGTGCTCGAAACGGGAGTAATTTGGGGGGATTCACAAATCAGGCGGAAACGTCTAGAATACATTCTCGACGCTAAGCTATGTCCTTATCTGTTGGGTAAAGGGGCGCCATGGAGAGTCAGGAAGCCAGGGAGCGGTACCAGTTAGCCGTCCGGCTGTTCCGGGAAAAACAGTACGAGCCGGCGCTGGCGCTTTTCGACGTGTTAAGTCGCGCCTTTCCCAGCAACCGGGACGTCGTTCATGGACGGGCCGCCTGTCTTGCGGCGCTGGGGCGGATCGAGGAGGCGCGCGCCCTAGCGGTTCACTTGCGCGACGTTCTGGGCGACCCGCGCGGCTCAGCGTTGGCCGCCGAACTGGCGATTCCGGAGAGCCCTCCGGTCCAATCGCGCTCAGCGCGGATCGTCGTGGCTTTGCGCCGGGTTTGGGAACTCGCGTTTCGGCGTCATCGGTGGGAATGGTTTCGAGCCGCGGCGATTTCCGGCGTGCTATGCATCGTGGCCGGCGTGGTCTATTACGTGTCAGTTCCCCATCCGCCTTCCGCGCGCGCGCTCGTCTTCCCTGAAGAGCATAGTATCGGCACGTTGTTTGAGCGCGATTCGAGGCTTACGCCATCTGCGTGGAAGGAACTCGGCGAAGCGCGTGGGCGCATCCCGCGTAATCTGAATACACAGCTTCGCCTGGTCTTGACGAAAAGTGTGGCGCAACCCGGCGTACGGGCGTCGGGTCTGCTGGCGCTGTCCAATCTACCGCCCGATACTTTGGCCGAACTGGATGCGTCGTCTGCGTTATACGTCGGCGACGTCGGCGCCGGTGTTTTCGCGGGACTACGAGGACTTCAGGCTCTTAATCTTGCCGACACGGGCGTTTCGGATATGGGCTTAACGCGTCTGACCGGTTGCTCATCGCTCCGTGACTTGAATCTGTCCAACAACCCCGTGACCGACCACGGCCTCGCGCAACTGCCGTCATTCACTTCGCTGGAAGCGCTCGACCTGCGGGACACCGCCACGACCGATGCAGGGCTGGCCGCACTCGCGCAACTGCCGGGGCTACAATTCCTTTACTTGCCTCGCCAAATCACGGATGCGGGGATGGAGCCCGTGGGCCGACTCGCTTCCCTGCGCGAGCTATCCCTGCCACGGTCCGGCGTGACCGACGCCGGACTGGCGCGCTTGAAAGCGCTGAAATCGCTTCAACGACTGGACCTCGGCGTCACGTGGACTACGGACCACGGCCTTTCACGGCTGAAGGACTTGGAAAACCTGGCGTATTTGAATCTCTCGCACACGCGTATCACGGACGCCGGACTAGCGTATCTGGCGAGATTCGGGCATCTGCGCGCACTGGTTTTGGATGGGACCGCCATCAGTGACCGCGGCTTGCAACAATTGGGCTCGATGAAGGGTTTGTCTCAACTGAGTCTGGTCAGTTGCTGCGCGCGCGCCCGCCTCACCGACGCGGCCGTGGAGCAACTTCGGGCTTCGCTCGGAAGCTGTGAATTGACCTTCGCGCGCGACGAAACCTCTGTTACAACGTTCCCAGCAGACCGTTCCTTGGGCACGGTGTGGATTCGCCCGGAAGCCGCGACCGGCGCGCAGGACTGGGGCAGATTCTCCGACGCGCAGGGCGCCGTTTCCGTGCCCACGGGGTACGTGGTTCGGGTGGATGTGAACAAAGAGGCCGTCAATTCGCTGGCCGCGATCATTGATGCCTTCGGCGAACGATTGAAGTCTCTGCGCTTCGAATCGGGCGCGGCGCTGCCCCAGGACGCCTTCGAGGCGCTTCGGTCGGTGGCGTCGCTCCAAGAGTTGGACGTTTCCTCGGCAACGCTCCCGGAAAAGATCGGCAATTATCTTCCAATATTGTCCGAACTCCGGATACTTCGCATGACACATACGCCCATCCGCGACGAGGATTTGGAAGGTATCGAAAAATTGGGAAGTCTGGAAGAACTTGACCTCTCCGACACGTCGGTCGGGGACGCGGTCCTCACGCATGTAGCGAAACTCGGCCAGTTGCGGAAACTGAGCCTCAAGGGTACGCCGGTCACCAACGAAGGAATTGCGAAATTTTCCCTGCCAAGCGCGCTCGTAATTCTGGATGTTTCTGCGACCCCCCTGACCGAGACCGCTGTCGCTGAGTTACGGAACCAGTTACCGGCAACTACCATCATTCGGCCCGCCGTGCAGACGCGAATGGTAAAGTTCTCCCCCAAGGGTGCGGCATTCACCCTTTGGACGCGCACCCGAGGTTCAACTAATAATCTGGATTGGCGCCGAATCGGACGCGCCCTCGGAGAAATCGCTATTCCTGTAGACATGGTACTGCGCCTAGACGCGCCTGCGGGCAGGAAAGCAGACTTGGTCGCGCTGGCCTCGGTCGAAGCGGACCTACTCGATACCTTGCGACTGGCGGGCGCGCAGATATCCGATGATGATTTGAGCCACGCGCAGCGGTTTACCTCGCTTCGGACCTTAGATTTGTTTGGGACCGCGATCTCCGATGTCGGCCTTTCGCATCTGGCGGGCTTAGTGGAACTGCGCTCGCTGCGTCTAGGCGAGACGCAAGTCTCGGATGCGGGGCTACACACTCTCGAAAGTCTGGCGCATCTCGAAGAACTCGATCTCGCTCGCACGGGGATAACCGACGAGGGTCTCGAACAATTACCGCGGCCGTTGTCATTGTGGCAAGTTTACCTGGAGGGGAGTCGGGTTACCGAGGCGGGAGTGGCTCAGGCCCGTACCGCTTTTCCCGACTGCTGGTTCGCGTTCCCACCGGCCGGAGTCGGGTCCGAGGCCCCGAAACCGGACGCGACGGCGCCGTGGTCCGCCGCCCGGGTGCTCACCTTGCCGCCTTCCCCCGCTTTGGGAGTCCTCTGGATGCGGAATGCCGGCGCGGCCTCGGGTACTCGATGGGATCGGGTGGGGGAGATGCGCTGCCAGATATTGGTCCCCGCGGGGAAGGTGTTGCGCCTGTACGTAAGCACCGAAGCCGCCGTAAATCTTTCGCCCCTTGCGGCGTTAGCGCCGGACACGCTACAGACGCTCGAATTCGCGCCGGGCGCACGGATTCGGCCCGACACGCTGGCTCCGATCGCGCATCTCGCCGGGCTGGAAGTGTTGGGGCTTGAGTTCTGCGAAATTGATGACGGGGCGCTCCAGCATCTTTCCGGCCTGACATCACTTCGGGAGCTTCGCTTATTCGGCGCCCGCCTCAGCGATGACGAGGCCGCGCGATTGCGAGCCGTGCCGTGGCTGGAGCGCGTTGATCTGGCGCGAACATCGCTGTCCGACCACGGCATCGCGCACCTTGCTTCTTTAAAGGGGCTTCGGACGCTCGACCTGCACCGCAATCCGCAGGTGACGGACTTGAGCCTGGTGTACGTGAACAAACTTCCCTTACTGGAGACGTTGGACGCGGGGCGGACGGCGATATCCGATGCCGGCTTGGTTCACCTCAAAGGCATGGCGTCGCTTCGAGAATTGCACGCGTACGCGAGCGGGATTACGGAGGAAGGGCTGGCTCAACTTGAGGATGCTCCCGCGCTCGAAAAGACACGCCTGCATGAGCAACAGTTATCCGTGTCCGAAATGGCCTGGCTGGAACGGAGTGCCGCCACACTCGCGGCCGAAGGCGAAAACGTAACGGTCCAGGGTTTGGCGCAACTTGCAGGGGCGGAGGAGTTGGGCGATATCGCGCCCGACAGCCTAGCCTCGCTTCAGGCCTTGGCCTTGAGGCGCATGGCCGAGACCGAGGCGGGAATCAGTCCCGAGAATCTTGCGCAGACCGTCGGATTCGAGACGATTGAAGAAGTTCCTTCGGAGATACTTGATACCCTTCGACAGATGGCCCTATCAGCCATGGTGTACTCCGAAAAAGGCCTTACCAGCGAAGGCTTGACCGCGCTCGCCGGGGCGACCACGTTCGGGGAGATTCCCGAAGCGACTCTGCATACCTTGCAGCAATTGGCCGTCTCGGCCATGGTGTACTCCGAGAAAGGCATTACCACCGAGGGCTTGGCCGCCCTTGCCGGCGCGCGTACGTTCGAGGAGATTCCCCAAGCGACTCTGGACGCGCTGCAGCAACTCGCACTCTTGACGATGGTGAGTTCTGAGCAAGACCTCGTGAGCGAAGATTTGGCTGCTTTGGTCGGCGCGCCGTCCGTTGAAGACGCCTCGCCGGAATCGCTGGCCGCGCTCCAGTCCCGGGCGCTTTCCGCCTTAGCTGAGTCCGAGGGGGGCATTACCACGGAAGGCTTGACGAAGTTGGCCGGCGTAGATTCCCTCACGGAGATTTCTCCCGAATCGCTGGCCGCGCTCCAGTCCATGGCCCTGGCCGCCGTGGCCGCATCCGAAGAAGGCATCACCACTGGCGCTTTGGTGGAGGTCGCCGGCGCGGAGGCGTTCGAGAAGATGGCGCCGGATACCTTGGCAACGCTCCAGCAATTGGCCATGTCGGCCATGGCGTACTCCGAGAAGGGGATCACGAGCGACGGTCTGGCGGCCATTGCCGGGACCGACGCGTTCGAGGAAATCCCCGGAGAAACACTGGCGACGCTGCAACAGTTTGCAGTATCGGCCATGGTGTACTCGGAGCAAGGGGTCACTAGCCAAGCACTGGCTGTCATTACCGGAGCAGACACCTTCGAGGCAATCCCGGCCGACACCTTGGGGATGTTGCAAGACTTGGCCGTTGCCGCCATGGCCCGTACGGAAAAAGGTATTACCAGTGAAGGTCTGGCGGCGGTGACCGGGGTGCGTTCTCTCGAAGAAGTACCTCCCGAGACGTTGGCAGCCTTGCAGAACAGAGCGTTGGCCGCCGTGGCCCGGTCCGGCGGAAGCATTACGAGACAAGACCTGGCGCAACTTGCCGGCGCGACTTCGTATGAGCTACTGCCCGAATCAGAGCGGCTCGAACTTCAGTCCCGGGCTTTGACCGCGCTGGTTCAGGCCGGAAGGCCGATTTCCGGTACGACAGCGGAGCAGGTACTGGGTGACGCGGCCTTGGAAAGCCTTCGCTTTACCGACACGCAAGTGAGTGACGCGGATTTGGCGCAAATCCACAACTACTCGGCGCTAAAGACCGCGGACTTGTCTTTATGTCCGAGCGTTTCCGATGAGGGGTTGGGCTATCTGTCGCGAGCCGCGTCGCTCGAGCGCTTGTATATTGCCGGGACAAGCGTGACCGATGACGGGCTGGCGCGGCTCGAAGGGATGCGATCCCTGCGGGTAATTGATGCCGGCAATACGAAAATCACCGATCGCGGTTTGGCCCACCTTGGCACGCTGACCGGGTTGACCTCGCTCGATCTCCATAATTGTGAGAATGTTGGGGACGAGGGCATGGCCCACCTCCGAGACTTGCGGAGACTGGAGAAACTCGTTCTCACGCTCACTCGGGTTACGGACGCGAGTGTTCCACTTTTCGCGGGCCTGCCGTCGCTTACCGAACTGGACCTTCGATATACCGACGTCACCGCTCAAGGAAGACTCCAACTCCGCGAAGCGATGCCACGATCCACCATCGCATGGGCGCTGCGGCCCCTCCCGGTCGGCGCGACGATTGCCGGCGAGTCACTCGGGACGATGCCGCTGTCGGTCTTGCTGGCCCGATTGCTCTATGTCGGAGTGGTGTTGGCCACCCTCCCGACTACCCTGCTCGTCCCCTTCGTGCCTCGCTTGGCACGCGCGACCTGGCGGTTTCATCGCTATATGGTCCGACCACAATCCCGAGACCATAGGCGACGGGCGCTTCACAACGTTGGGGTGTGGGTCTATTTTATCACGGCCCGGACACTGTATTTCTTGCGGTGGTGGTTCGCGGCGGCGGCGGTCTCAGCCGGTATCTTCTACCTGTATCGGGCGCTGGCGTATTTTTGGGACCAGTTGCCGAAATTGACCCTGTAGAGGTTCAGCGCGGAAACCGAAGGGCCAGGAAGGCCAGAGCCATACATACCACAGCGACGCCGAGACTGAGAAAGCACCAAAGTTGATTGGCATCGCGCTTTCGCCTCGCAATGCCGGCCAAGGCCCAAGCAATTCCCAGCAACGGGACACACATCACCACAAAAGGTGTCCGTAAGAAACCGCCGCCGGGCAGTGGGAAGCGTTGTAGACCGGGGAAGAAGAACAGCATTTCGGTGAACACCGCGCCCAGACCCGTGTAGAACAAGCTCACTTGCCAGGGACGAGGCCGCGCAAACGGGGGAGGCATAGGCTCCTTCGTGTTCGGGGTCTGGTCGGCTGATGCGGATCCAGCGGCCTCCGCCTCCGCCCGTCGGCGGCGCGTGGACCTGGCTTGAAGCTGCAACGCGGCCTCGCGCTCCGCCGTGCACGCGGCGCACAACGAACGCAGTGTACTGGTGCGGCTCACGTGTTCGGGACAGACCGTTTTTCCGCAGCCGTCACAGCGAATGGTGCACTCTTCACAAAGGAGGATGTGACATTCGGCACAGTAACCCACCGAACTTCGGATTTTACAGAGGTCACATTCCATCGCTATACAGAGTCCGGGAACTGTCCCAATCCGCGGTCGCTACCGGCACAATCGGAAACCCAAGTCCGAGCCTTGCTTCGTGGGTGCCAGAAAGCTGCGGTCCGCGGAGCGGCACGTTGCGCCATCCGTCCCCCAGCTCCCTCCACGATAAATGCGCGCGGTGCCCGTTTCCGGTCCCTGGGGGTCCGTTGCCGGACCCACCGGGTACGGTCCTGCCCAGTCCTGGCACCACTCTTTGACGTTGCCGTGCATATCGTACAAGCCCAGGGCATTGGGCTGCTTGGTTCCCACGGGATGCGTTAACGTTTGGCCGTTTTCCTTGTACCACGCGCATTCGCCCAGGCGGGCATTACCTTCGCCGAAAGAAAATGCGGCGGAAGTTCCGGCACGGCACCCATATTCCCATTCGGCCTCCGTAGGCAATCGGAAGTCGGTACCCTCCGCGGCATTAAGCTTCTTGATGAACAACTGTACTTCGTCCCACGACACGTTTTCGATCGGCAGTTTCGGGTCTCGTAACGTGGCAAAGATCGCAGGGTTCGCCCCCATGACCGCTTGCCACTGTTCCTGTGTGACCTCGTACTTGGCGAGCCAATACCCGCTCGACAGGGTCACACGATATTGCGTCTCATCCGGCTCGCGACCGGCCTCGGTATCCGGGCTGCCCATGGTGAATTCGCCCGGTGCTATCCACACGAAATCCGTCTGCGGGAAATCGGCCGGCCAGGGGGGCGTCAAGAGCATCCGGACGAAGACGGCCATGATTGCGATGACCGCAACCGAGACCACGGCCGTTAGGGTGAGCATCCATTTTGGCCTAGGGGCGGGAGCTTCCACCAAAAGGGTCTTCTGAGATGACTGCGGTGGAGCCGTGGGCGCTTCAAGCGTGGGAGTTTGGCCCGCGGCGGGTTCAAGCGGAGGCGGCTCGGGTAGCGAGTCCGGACTGAGAACGCTCACTGCGCCAGGGTCCGGGCGACCCCGCTCGCCCATATAGCTGAGCAATTCGTCGCGTAATGCCACGGCGGTCGCGAACCGGTCGTTCGGATTCTTGCCCATCTTCTACAGTTGGTTTTTGAGCGGCTTTGTGTATCAAGGACTTACGAAGGCAACCTGGCTTGTTGGCACCACAAATCGCTTTTGGCTCGCTATTGGTGTAGGGTCTTGGGCGGGGC
>JACQVH010000095.1 GCA_016209895.1 Candidatus Hydrogenedentota bacterium
ACCTATCACAATGTGTCGGTCGGTGGCGCGAAATAGCAAGGAGCCTGGCCGAACCGCCAAGGAAACGAACGCTACAGATGCACAGCTTCGCGAAAGCTATATAAGGTTAGCGCTTATGCCCCTCAGCCGCCCCCTCGAAGATGCGATCTCAGCCACTTCATCCTTTATCCTTCACCCTTCATCCTTCGCCTCGTGGCTTCTTGCCGACGCAGGCTAACCAAGTCTAATATGTGCTGGGAGGGTTAACGATGGCAAACAAACTGAATTTCACGCGTCGAGAGTTTCTGCGGACGGTCGGCGTCGCAAGCGTGGCCGCCTCGGGCGTGCCGATGATCATCCCGTCTTCCGCATTCGGGGCGGCGGGCCATGTCGCGCCGAGCAATCGGGTTGCGATTGGCTGCATCGGCGTGGGGGACCGCGCCATGCAAATACTTCGCGCGACCTTGCCACTGCCGGAGGCGCAGGTGGTCGCGGTATGCGACGTGAAGCGCGACCGGCGCGATTTCGCCCAGAATTTCATTGACGAAACCTACGGCGGCAAAGGCTGCGCAGCCTACAACGAATTCGAGGAACTCGTCGGTAGAAACGATATTGACGCTTGCATCATCGCGTCCTGCGACCACTGGCATGTGCTCCACGCGCTCGCGGCCACGCGCGCCGGCAAGCACGTCTATGTCGAAAAGCCCCTGGGGATCAGCATCGAGCAGAACCAGACCCTGCGCGCGGCAGTAAAGAAACAAGGCACAGTCTTCCAATTCGGAACGCAGCAGCGCTCGGATGCAAAGTTTCGGAAAGCCTGCGAATTGGTGCTGAGCGGGCGCATCGGCAAATTGCGCTCGATTAACGTGTGGGCCCCGCCCAGCGCCGCCGGCGGTTCCTTAGAACCGGCGCCGGTACCGCCGACGCTCGATTACGTCCGCTGGCTGGGTCCGGCGCCTTTCACGCCCTATACCCAGGAACGCGATTCCAACAAGTGGTGGTGGTTTATCTCCGACTATGCGATCGGATTCATCGCCGGTTGGGGAATTCATCCCATAGATATCGCCGTGTGGGGCGGCGGAGACCTGCTCCAGACCCCGGTGACGATCCGCGGCAAAGGCACTTTCCCCAACGAGGGTCTGTGTAATACCGCGATACAGTGGGATATCGCCTGCAAGTACGACAGTGGCGTAAAGCTTCGCTATTGGAGCGATCCGCCGCCTGAAAAATGGAAGAAGCGTTACGGCAAAGTGACCAGCCACGGCACCGCGTTCGAGGGATCAAAGGGCTGGGTCCACGTAGACCGCGAACACCTCCGTACCCATCCGGAAAAGCTCGCCAAATCAGAGATCGGCCCCAACGAACTTCACTTGCCGGTGAGCGATCACCACGTGCAAAACTTCCTGCAATCCATTCTCGCGCGGAAACCCGCAATCAGTGATATCGAGTCGTCCGTTCAAAGCGATATTCTTTGCCAAATCTCGGATATCGCGATCCGGTTGGATCGGAAAGTCCGCTGGGACCCAGCCGCCGAGCGATTCGTAAAAGACGAGGAAGCTGACGCCCGGCTGTCACGGCCCATGCGGAGTCCCTGGCAATTGTAACTGGAAATCAATCATTCTTTTCCACGAATGGCTCGATTTGGACAAAGTTAAACGCCAATTCCTGGCCAATCAGTTCGCCCGGATCAGTGGGAGACTGCCAATCGCTGATCGCCAGTTCCGCGGTCTGCGCCGCGGGTCGGAAAACTACGCGATGCATGTTCATGTGCACCGGTTGGGCCACGCCCGAGGCCCGCATCTGTTCCACAGTGCGCGCCTGATACGGGCATTGGAAACTCAGTTCCTCGATGCGTTCGGCTCCTGTGATTTCGATCGAGAGGGGAAGTGTTTGTTCAGTGTCCAGGTGTTGAAGGTCAGCAGAAATAAGTTTGAGCGAGTACAGGCGTCCGGGTTCCAATGACGTTATCGTCTGCGAAACGCAGTTGAGCCCCTTCGCGGACCGTGTCATTCGGCAATACGAATCGCCTTCTCCCGTCAGGAAATACCGGCCTTGCATCCAGCCGAAACGCGGCTGTCGCTCGGCCACGATGCTGTCCGGATTCGTTTCCGCCGGTTTCACTCGCCATCCGGATAATCCCTCCGCGAAGTCCGGGTTCTTCAGGTGAGGGAGCACGTATGGGTCACTGCAGAAACGCTCGCGGCGGCCTTCAATGCAGTAATGTCGATAGAGTTGCTGCGTGAAGCGCAACGTTTCCTCATCCGCGAGATGGGCCGTGAAAGCCATCACGCCGCGCAATCCCCAGAAGGTCGGCTCCGTGGCCAGCATGTGCATTTGCATATCCAGCAACATGCGATAGCTGACACCCGGGTTCATATCGAAACTGACGGGCGGTGCGTCCAGATATCCCAGGCAAACGAGGACGCGCCGCTCGATGCCCGGCCACTCGCGCTTCCACTCTTCAAACGGTTCCTGCATGTCGCGGCGCAAGTGATCCTGAAGGGCTTCGAGCGTCGGCTGCTCATGCATGTAGCGTTCCCACGAAAAGCAATGGTCCAACTCGGCGATGGCGCGAATGAAGCGCAATCCGCTCTGCTGCCGGAACAGGTGCACGCACCAGGCGTAAAACGTCTTGTCGCTGAAATCTCGAGTCGCATCGAGACGACGCAGCGCGTCTTCCCACGCGCGGTAGTGGGCTACGTCACCCCACACGAACTCGTCCACCATGATCCCGTTGTAATAACGGTTCGCACTTCCAGGGTTGGTAGCCCACACTTGGAAAACCGAATCCGAAGAAGGGGGATCGGGCTCGGCAAGTCCCGGCAACTGCGCCCTGCCGATCCAACGCCGGCCCTCGTCTACCCAGTCACGCAATTCGTCTTCCGCCACGGTGGCGTGGGTAATGAGCATATTCACATCCGGCAACACGTAACACTGGTAGTAGGCCGCATCGTACCGGCCATAGGCCGAAATAGAAGGCTCCGTCGGATATTCACAGAACCCGATTTCCGGTATCGCGCGTACCTCGAGGTCCATTCCCGCCGCCTGGTCCACCCTCAGAACGTGCCCGCCCTTGCTCATGAACCGCATCGCTTCGAACCCACCGTGAAGCGGATGAATCCTCCACTTCAGACGATCGGGCCGTCCTTTCAGGATTACCTGCGGTTCAGCGTTTCCTTTACGTTGACCGGCCAGTGAGAATAGTACCCAGCCCTCTCTAGGATTCGAGAAAGCGTACGATGCGGTCTCCTCCGGGACCGGCGAAATGCACAGCAATTCCGTGACGAAATTATTGAGGACTCGCGCCTTGCCCTGCCTGCCCCGCCACCGCGGAACTTCCGGCCAGCGAAACCTCTGCTCCGACTCGATGCCCGCCAACACGGCGCCGCCGGCTTGCCGTGGCGTCACGTGGACCCAAAAATCGTCGCCCGATCGAACTCCCGCCAAATCGAATACGAAGGACTCGGCAAGTGAGGAGGTAGAGAGCACCTCCGACCTTCTCATGACGGGAAGCCGTGTGTCGGCTGCCCGCAATTCAATATCGAGCGTCGTTTCGGGCCGCGCATTCCCCAGACCCGCGACGTTCACGTCAACGATCAGGCGGCGCGCGTCGTACTCAGTGACGTATTGGAAGATCGAGTCTCGCGGCACGTGCTTGAACTCTGTCGTGAGAATACACGGCCGTTCCGAAAGGCCGCCGCCTGCGCCCCAATCAATGACCTGAATGGCGATGACGTTGGATTCGCCAAAGCGCAGATAGTCTTCCAGCGGCGCCATCAGCGGCACATAGTGAACGGGGTTGGAGTCCCGGCGTCCGAAGGAATTGACCCGAGTTCCGTTGCAGAAGATGGTGCATTCATCGTCAGCCCCGCCCACGACCAACCAGACCCGCCGCCCTTCCCAGTTTCGTGGAATTTCGACGCTGCGTCGGTACCAAGCCGTTCCGTTCACTTCAGGAAATCCCTGCTCTTCCCAAGGCGCACCAACGTCCACGAGAGGCCAGTGTTCAGAATTGAAGTCAGTCGCTTGCCATTGTTGCACTGTGCCGGCGTCTTGCGGATCAGGTTGGAAGCGCCACTGCTTGGATACGTCAATCGTCCCCGTGCCTGCGAAGGCAAGGCCGAGCGGGAGCAACAATGCGAACGTGAACACGCTCATGAGAAATCCTCCAACCGCGGCACTGGCCAAGTATATAGACTAAGGAGTGTACCGGAACTTCTATCCGCGAAGATACAAAACTTCTATGTCAAATGGGTTTGCATCCTCGGTGGTGGATATTGAGAATCGAGAGTGGTCTTGGCGAGGAGAGGGTATCTCGTGGCAGGAATTCGCTTGTTGGATACCGGATTGGTTTATCGCAATCCGGTTCCTAATGTGCGCAGCCGGCATGCGTACTTTCCGTCCACGGTCGAGTTGCCTAATCGCGAGTTGGTGGTGACGATGGACGTTGGGAGCGCGATGGAGGCGCTCGATGTGCGTTCGTACGTATGCCGTTCCCACGACGGCGGCCGCACCTGGACTGAGCCTACCATCATCTTCGAACCTGACTTGAAGACCACTCCAAGTTCGACGACGTGTCGTAGCTGCGGACTAGCCGACGGATCCTTGCTGGGCTTGATGACGTTCTTCGACCGTTCGCGTTCGAACGAGGGACTTGCCAATCCCGCTACCGAGGGATTTGTTCGCACAGAGTTTAGCTTGGTGAAATCTCACGACGGGGGTCGCACTTGGAGTGCGCCGCGGATTTGCCGACTACCCTTGGAGTGGCATTCTTTCGAGTCGTGTTCGCCAATAGTATGTCTCGATGACCGCCGGTGGCTGTTGCCGACCTCTCTCTGGAGGGGTTGGGAAGGACGTTGTCCATATGGAATGAGAGCGGTCGCATTTACATCCGACGATTCGGGGGCTACCTGGACAGGCTCCAGCGAGGTGATGAACCTCTGGTCTCGCGAGACGGCTTGCTGGGAACAGAAACAGGCGCTGCTATCCACTGGGCATCTTTTCGCGATATGTTGGGCCTATGACTATCGGGCCCGAAAGAGTCTGCGGAATCATTATGCCATCTCCAATAATCGTGGGGAATCGTTCGAGCCGCCCCGGGAGAGCCCCTTGTGTGGAGAAACGTGTAGTCCCCTCGCGCTTACCGGCAACCGCGTGCTCTTCGTTTATCGTCGAACGGATGAGCGAGGATTGTGGGCGCATCTAGCCGAGATTTCCGGCGACACATGGACGCCACTGGAGGACGCGGCGTTGTGGGGATCGAAGGTGGTTTCCTACACGCAGCGCTCGGAAACCAGTATGTTCGAGGAACTGAGCACACTTCAATTCGGGTATCCGCAACTGACGCGGCTGTCCACTGGGGAAATATTCATCGTTTTCTGGTGCGTGGAAGACTGTGTTTCGAATATCCGCTGGCTGAAACTCGAGGTGGAGGATCTGGCATGAGGCGGTTACAAGTGACGGCGCTTGGCCTGCTGTTCAGCGCGCTTTGTCCATGTATTCCGAGTGAATCGGAGACTTGGATCGAAGATTCTTTTGAGGACTTTGCCGACGGGCGTTTGGACGCGGCGGGACAGAATATCTACGTTAGTCGCGAAGGGGCCATTCGAACCATCCACCGCTTTGACCTGAATCAGGACGGTTACATTGACGTGCTTTTCAATAGCACACACGATCTCGTGGGCATTCTTCCCAGCACATGGGCGACCGTAAACCGACGGCGCGAGGTCGCGCATGGACCGCTGGCCGTGGAGGGCAGCAATTCTGTAGTTGCCGGCGACCTGAATCGCGACGGTTTCAATGATCTGGTATTCGGTCCGAACCGTAACGGAATTCAGAGTCCACGCCGTTTTCTGACGATGATCTGGGGTGGCAGGGACGGCTGGCCGGCGTCACGCAGCAATAGTGTCTTGCCGGTTTATGACGCCGTGGCCGTGGCGATTGTTGATCTGAATGTGGACGGCTGGCCGGACATTGCGGCGCTCAACGGCGAGGCTTGGATGCCAGGTCAGCCTCCAGGCCGGATCGTTCGCGTCTACTGGGGCAGCGAGCACAGCTTTCAGCTTCAGCACTACCGGGACTTCGGCGTATCGGGCGCTATGGACCTTGCCGGGGCCGACCTGGACGGTGACAATGCCGGCGACCTTGCGGTACTGACGTCGGAACAGACGGTGCAAGTATTTTGGGCATCGGGAGAGTCGAGGCCCGCGACTATCATGCTGCCGGGAAGCGGCGCACAATGCATCGCGGCGGGGGGGTGCAATGGAGACGCGTTGACCGACGTAGTCGTTGGAACTGATCGTGCTGCGCTCTATCTGATCGCGGGTAACGCCAAACGGGACCTGGGCGCGGTGGAGATTCCTGCCTTGGACGCGTCACATATTGAGATCGGCCATCTCGATATGGATGGGCTTTCGGACTTGGTTCTGACTCAGGTTGCTATCGGGCGCGCGGCGGGTGGCGAGGCGACCGGTGCCGAAGAAGGTAAAGTGGGTCATGTCAAAATCCTTTGGGGGAGTGACGCAGGTTTCGACGTTTCGGGTGCGCTCGACCTTAGCGTTCAACATGCCACGGCTACCGCCATCGGAGACATAGACGGTGATCGTAACAACGACTTGGCCTTGGCCGTGTACCAGGGCTCGGAGCAGTTCGCGGCAGAATCGGTAATTTTGCTTGGGAACGGTCGCCGCAAATTCCGCCGGGCTCCAGCAGGAGTGCCTACCAATGGCGCCACGGACGCGGCAATTGTGCCGTTGCAGCAGAAATCACGGCCAAGGGCGGTCTTCTGCAATAGCGCGGGCGGGACGGTGAACGAGAAGGTAAACCTCGATTTGTACTGGGGCGGCCCGAATGGTTTCGGCACGGCGAACCGCACCCAGATTCCGTTCGTGAGCGGCTACGAGAGCAGCGCCGCCGATCTGAATTGCGACGGCTTCGTGGATTTGGTAGCGTTGTGTTCCGGCCACTTGGGCGCTTCCGCCGCCGCGTCGCTGCCGGAACTGGGCGCAAACATCTACTGGGGTCGGGAAGGCGGGTTTGATTTTTCTCAACGGCCCACCGTGCTGCGTGAATTCAATTTATACAGCAGCAACATCGCCGATCTGAACAAAGACGGCTACTTGGACTTGGTCTTAGGAGCGTTTGACCCGCCGCAACCAGGTCAGGCCGACCTCCTGGTAATCTACTACGGCTCCGTACAGGGGTATACCGCGGCGGGCCGAGTCGCCATTTCCTCGGCAGGTCGTTCTTCGATCTGCGGGATTGCCGATTACAACCGCGATGAATGGTTGGATATCGCGGTTACGTGCTACAACCAGCATTGTGTACGTATCTTCTGGGGCAGTCCGGCCGGCTTTGATGAGAAGAGACAGCAGCAGTTGCAGATGTCCGCGCCAATCGAACTGGAAACCGCCGACCTCAACGCTGACGGGCACCTCGATCTGATCGTCGGTAGTTACGAAGACAGCGGTACGCATTATCACGACACCGGAACGTTCATCTTCTGGGGAAGCGCGGGTGGCTACCAGGAATGGAACGCGCAGTGGCTGCCGGGCTTCACGCCGTTGGGATACACCGTGGCGGATTTCGATTCCGACGGACATTTGGACCTGTTTGCGCCGTGTTATCACGGCGAGGTAACGCGCGAATCCTTACCCAGCTATCTTTATTGGGGCAGCGCGTCCGGTTTTGAAACACGGGACCGGACCATCCTAATGGGCGATTCCAACGCCGACGCGTTAGCGGCGGACTTTGATCGCGACGGCAAGCTCGATATTGCCTTGGCCTGTCACACGCGCGACGGAAATCACGCGGCGGAATCCAAAGTGTTCTACAACGATGGCGCTCGCTTCGCGCATCCGCGGGTGATTACGTTGCCGACGACGGGGCCGCACTGGATGTGGGGGGAAGATATGGGCCATATCTATCATCGCTGTTGGGAACAGCGCTACGAATCTTCTCTCTTCACGTGGGAAGGGTCCAGGGCGTGCGGAACGTTAACCTATGCAGCCTCGATACCCCAAGGGACGAGGCTGGATTTTGCAGTTCGAACCGCGAGGAAACGTGACTTGATTCCGGAAGAACCGTGGCAAGCGGCGAGCAACGGTCAATTCACGGTTCGTCCGAGGGACCGTGTGTTGCAGTATCGCGCAACGTTCATCTCCGATAACGGCGACCGGTTTCCGGTTTTGGACCGGGTAGCACTCGGTTTGAATGGGCGCGAATAGGTGAGAGTAATGCCCGCTGGTGATTTTTATTTTGCGATCAACGCTACTTTCCGCTTCATCCAAGATCGGTTTGGTGAGGAAGCGCTCATTCGGTACTGGGAAACGCTCGGAAGCAACTTTTATGCGCCTCTGGTGGAGCGCTTCCGAACTGGCGGGCCGGACGCCGTGGCCGCGTACTGGCGCGAATTCTTCGCGAATGAACCGGGCGGAAAGGTGGTAGTAGAGAAGCAGGATGGAAAGGTCGAGATTGACGTGCAGGACTGCCCGGCTATCGGTTGGCTAAGGACTCACAATCGTGAGATCGTCTCGAATTACTGCCGCCATTGCCACCACGTTTCGACCGCCATCGCCGAAAAAGCCGGACTGAACTTTAGACTCGAAGGCGGCGGCGGCACGTGTCATCAAACGTTCTCGCAGAAGGAGACGCCGCCATGATTGGTGTCCAGGATTTCAACGGACACTACGACTGGACTTTTGAGTATATTCGTCGGACGTTCGGCGAAAAGGCTCTGCGTGAATACTGGTCAGAGGCGATCTCGTTCGATTCCCAGCGGCACGCATTCGAGTTGATGCGGGACAAAGGTTTTGTGGGGATGGATGAATACTGGGCTCATACGCTTACGCAGGAAGAAGCCGGCTATTCGTTGACGCGGACCGAAGATGTTTTCCGGATTGACATGCACGACTGTCCGTCCAAGGGTTATTTGATCGAACATGGGTTGGCGGCGTACGAGGACTATTGTGAGCACTGCATGGGCTGGATTGGCCCATTAGCGCAGGCGGCCGGATTTACGGTTGACCATGAACATAATCATTGCGGCCAATGCTGGTGGGAACTGCGGAAGAAGGGCAGCACGCGGCATTCCGACGAGGCTAGGAAGAATGCCGGCGAGCAGAATGTGGAATTGAGCCGACATTGGCCGCAGGGCGAGCATCACCACTTCGAGGACTGTCGCCGCACGCAAGAATGAACGCCTTACGGCATTACTACGAGCGCGGACGATGCGTCTTGGGTGAAAGCCGCGTTTGAGTACTACTGTCCTCGAGAATATACTAATTTCAATCGAGTTTCTGTCTATATCTTACCAAGAGGAGAATCATGAGCATGGCAATTTCTACAGCCGATCGGGTGCTGAAATATAAAGTCGCGGACATCAGTCTGGCGGAATGGGGCCGGAAGGAAATTGACATGGCCGAAAAGGAGATGCCGGGACTGATGGCCATTCGGGAACGCTACGCCCCGAAACGGCCGCTCGAAGGCGCGCGGATTTCTGGCTCCCTGCACATGACAATTCAGACTGCGGTCCTCATTGAGACCTTGGAGGCCTTGGGCGCAGACGTGCGCTGGGCCAGTTGCAACATTTTCTCGACACAAGACCATGCCGCGGCTGCAATTGCCAAAGCCGGCGTTCCCGTGTTCGCGTGGAAAGGCGAGACCCTCGAGGACTATTGGTGGTGCACGCTGCAGGCCCTTACCTGGCCCGACGGGAGTGGTCCTACGCTGATTGTGGATGACGGCGGCGACGCCACGTTGCTGATTCATCGCGGCTATGAATTCGAAGAGCGCTATGAAGCGACTGGTAAACTGCCGGAGATTTCGTCGGAGCACGAAGAGTTGCGGATCATTGACACGTTGTTGCACGAGGTGCATGCCGAGAACTCCACGCGCTGGCACGAGGTCGTGAAACATTGGATTGGAGTGTCGGAAGAGACGACGACGGGCGTCCACCGGCTGTATCAGATGATGGCCAAGGGAAAGCTGTTGACGCGCGCGATCAACGTCAACGACTCGGTTACGAAATCAAAGTTCGACAACTTGTATGGCTGCCGCGAATCGCTGGGCGACGGCATCAAGCGAGCCACCGACGTGATGGTAGCCGGTAAGGTCGCCGTGGTCTGCGGCTATGGCGACGTAGGTAAAGGCTGCGCGCAGGCGATGCGTGGGCTCGGCGCGCGCGTGCTCATCACCGAGATCGATCCGATTTGCGCGCTACAGGCCTGCATGGAAGGCTATCAAGTCGTTACCATGGAAGAGGCCGCGCCGATCGGAGACATCTTTGTCACGGCCACGGGCTGTTGCGATGTTATCCGCGCCGAGCATTTCAAAGTGATGAAGGACGAGGCGATCCTTTGCAATATCGGCCACTTCGATTCGGAAATCGAGGTGCACTGGCTGGAAACCCAGCCGGATATCCGAGAAATCAACATTAAGCCGCAGGTGGACAAGTTTGTGTTCCCGAACGGGAAATCCTTGATCGTACTTGCGCGCGGACGCCTCGTGAATCTCGGTTGCGCCACCGGGCATCCGTCGTTCGTGATGTCGAACTCGTTCACCAACCAGACCATCGCCCAGATTTCCTTGAACACGGAGACGCACAAGTACGAGATCGGTAAGGTGTACACGCTTCCCAAGAAATTGGACGAAGAAGTCGCCCGCCTGCACCTGGACAAGCTCGACGCCAAGCTGACCAAGCTGTCAAAGAAGCAGGCCGACTACTTGGGTGTGCCCGCGGACGGCCCGTTCAAACCCGAGCATTACCGCTATTAGGTCCGCGAATGATAGTACCCATATCGGCGCCCGATGGGCGAGTTGGCTGGTGCGGCTTCCTTGGCGTGTGCCCGCTCGTGGTGAGACCGGTGGGTCCTTGTGTGCCCTTTACCACTATGCACTTTGGTGAAAGCGGGTGAGCGGTCCTCAATCATTCGCATCGCCTCGCGGTCATAGACTCTTTCACCGCACACCGGGCATTCGTAGAATTCCAATGAGGGGACCGTATAGGAATGACCGCGAAAGCGTCCAGTCCATGTGCCCCGCATTTTCCTGATTTTGCCGCTGCCGCATGTCGGGCAAACCGTGATTCGAATTGTCTTCATCTTCAGTCGGCCTTCTTGGACGAGACTAAGAAGTAATATACTTTGGTGTCGGCTTCGCGTATCAGCTTGCCTTTGGTACAAATGACCAGCCCTTCCAGATTCGTGCTTTGGATGATATAAAGGTACTCTCTACGTCGTGTTCGCAACGGGCTTCGAGAGCGAAGCAGGCCGTGACGCGTCCGTCAGTTCTTCCGTCGGTCTATGTTTACTCGCCATCCGATCTTCATAAAACACAAGATTCTTAGTGATTACGACGCTGTCTATAATCAGGGTCAGTAAAGATGAATAGGGCTGCGATGATTCCCGCGAGCAGACCCAGCACTAAGGCTCGCAGCCATATCGAATACTCTTGGCCCACGTAATGCGAACTCATCCCCATCACGAAGATGCACGTAGCCAATGTCAAAGCCCGCTTGACTTTCATTCCCTTGACCTCCGTATTATTGACGGCACACAACGGTGAACTCCCCGCTGTGCCGCGCGATTTACTTCGCCGCCCGGCTGCCCATGTGGCGGTCCAGCAAGTAGAGGCTCCGCGAGTCTTCGCCGACCATCTTGATCTTCTGGATCACGTCCAGGGCGGTCGCCTCTTCTTCCACCTGCTCGGAGGTGAACCACTGAAGGAACACGCTCGTCGCGTGGTCCGAGTCCTCGCACGCGAGGTCCACCAGCTTGTGAATGCGGGCGGTGATGCTTTGTTCGTGTTTGTAGGCTTGTTCGAAAGCCTTGAGCGGTGAGGCAAAATCGGCGGGCGGTTTGGCTATCGCCTCGAATTGGACGCGGGCCTGAACCTGCGCCAAGTACTTATAGAATTTCGTCGCGTGTCCCACTTCTTCCTGTGCTTGCACGGTCATCCATTGAGCGAACCCGGACAGGTTCTTGTGCTCGAAGTACGCAGCCATTGCCGCATAGAGGTAAGCCGAATACAGTTCCTGACCGATTTGATCGTTCAACGCCTTCTGCATTTTCTTGCTGATCATGTCGTGACTCCTTTCGCGTCTGCACAATCCCGCGCGTTGTGCTATCCCCTAGCTGAATGTAACATGGCATCATTTCATGTATCAAACATTTTCGAGGCCCATTTCATGCCTTGATTCGGTTGCGAGTGCTGCGCTCCGTTGATTACACTCGTTCGCGAGTCTCAATGTGCGGCGGAATTGGAGGGAAGTCTGATGCGTGCGGGAAATCATGTAGATTGGGGCCGCAGGATAACAATGTGTCGTGCGAGCGTCTATTGGATGCTTCCAACGATGTTCCTCGCGGCCTGCGCCACCAGTACGGGTATGGCCGGTATTGACGAAGCCATCCGCAAAGGTCCGAGGGACTTTCTCGAAAAGGCCGTGGTCGGTCCGCAAGGCGACGGGACGTACGTGGTGGCGACGACGCAGAAGGTGGACCCGGCGGGGGAGACGGTGTTGTTTCCTGGGCGGCCTATTGACCTTGCCGTAAGGCCCGACCGCTCCCTGCTTGCGGTGAAGAATTTCCGGGATTTGGTGTTCATTGACCTTGCTTCGTGCAAGATCGTGCAGACTCTCCCCTTTCCTCAGAAAATGGGCCACAGCGTTTGTGGAATTGTCTGGTCTTCGGACGGAAACCGTTGCTGGACGACCGAAGCCAACCGGTTCTTGTTCAGCGCGTCGCACCAAAGTGACGGAAGTTATGCGTGGGCGGATCAGATTCTGTTGCCTGCCCTCGATCCGAAGGACGACGAACCCGCGCCCGCGGGTCTAGCGCTCGATGAACCGGCCGGCCGGATTTATGTCACGCTCAGTCGTAAGAATTCTCTCGCGGTTGTCAACTTAGCGGACAAGAAAGTGGAAGTTGAAATTCCGGTGGGTATGGCGCCATATGGCGTGTTGCTCAAAGGCTCGAGGGCCTACGTGACCAATTGGGGTGGACGTCGTCCCACCGCGAACGATTCTACCGGACCCAGTTCCGGCAGTCGGGTTTTGGTTGACCCGAAAACCGGGATTGCGGCCTCCGGTACGGTCTCGGTTGTTGACTTGACGACGCGGGCCGTGGTCCAGGAAGTCGTCGTCGGTTTGCACCCCTGCGGCATGGTTTTGTCTCCGGACGGAGAATTCCTATACGTCGCGAACGCGAATAGCGATACGGTTTCGGTCATTCGCACGGAATCAGGGAAAGTGGTGGACACACTGAGCACCAAACCTTTGGCCGAACTGCCGTTTGGCAGTGCGCCGAACGCACTCGCGGTCTCCCAGGACGGCGCGACGCTCTATATCGCGAACGGCGGGAACAACTGCCTCGCCGTGATTGATGTAGCGCGTCGCTCAGTCAAGGGTCTGATTCCCACGGGGTGGTATCCGGGCGCGGTTCTCCTGACGCGTGACGGGGGCCAATTGATCGTGGCCAATACGAAGGGCGTCGGAAGCCTTTACGAGAAAGCGAACCTCGCAGAGAAACAGAAAGAAATCGGCGGTACCGTTCGCGGCCACAATTCCCACGACCACATGGGTTCGGTATCCTTCATTGCCGTGCCGGACGAAGAAGAACTGGAGGACTACACCTTCCGCGTGGCCGAAAACATGCGGCTGCCGTTGATGCATTCGATTCTGAATTCGAAGAAAGCCGCGACGCGCACCGTGCCGGTCCCCACGCGTCCGGGTGAAGTGTCCGTGTTCAAGCACGTGCTCTACATCATCAAGGAGAATCGCACCTACGATCAGATCTTCGGTGATATGCCTCAAGGAAACGGCGACGCGGCCCTTTGTCAGTTCGGACGTTTTGTGACGCCGAATCACCACGCGCTCGCGGAGGAGTTTGTGTTGCTGGACAACTTCTACTGCAACGGCGTGCTCAGCGCCGACGGGCATCAATGGACTAACGAAGGGTACGTTACCGATTATCTGGAAAAGAGCTTCGGCGATTTTGTGCGAAGCTATCCTTATGAAGGCGAAGACGCATTGGCTTTTGCGTCTTCCGGTTTCATCTGGGACCACGTGCTACGGAAGGGTCTGACTTTTCGGGACTACGGGGAATTTGTGACGGCAAAAATTGAGCCGCGCACCGCGACCTGGGCGGATATTTACAAAGACTATGTGGAGGGTACACGCAACGTGACCATCCGTGCCACCAGTCGCCTAACTCAGCTCGAGCCATACTTGTGTCCGACGACCATCGGATTTCCGGGTAAGATGCAGGACGTTTACCGCGCCCAGGAATTTATCCGCGAGTTAAAGGATTCTGAGGCGAAGGGCGAGTGGCCAAATTTCATTATTATGTTGCTTCCGAATGACCACACGTCCGGCACGCGCGAAGGCATGCCGACGCCGCGCGCCTGTGTGGCGGACAATGACCTTGCGCTCGGTCGAGTCGTCGAGGCCGTCAGCCATAGCAAGTTCTGGCCGGAGACAGTGATCCTGGTCGTCGAGGACGATCCGCAGGCGGGTCTGGACCACGTGGACGGGCATCGGACCGTGGCCTTATGCATTAGTCCGTATACGAAGCGCCATGTCGTGAAGAGCAACCACTACAGTCAGACAAGCATGGTGCGGACGATGGAGTTGATACTCGGTTTGGCTCCGATGAATCAGCTTACGATGGCCGCGAATCCCATGACGGAGTGCTTCCAGGAGATCCCGGATCTGACGCCGTACACAGCCCTGCCCAACAACGTGCCTCTCGATGAGATGAATCCGAAGCGGGTGTCCCTGCGCGGCAAACAGCGGTATTGGGCCGAAAAGTCTATGGAACTGCCGTTGGACGACATTGATCAGGCCGACGAGGATACGCTGAATCGGATTCTGTGGCATTCCGTGAAAGGATACGATACTCCGTATCCGAAACTTGCGCAGCGCAAGGCGGCGGGCGCCGAGGCTTGGCCGGGAACGCCGTTACCGGACGAGGACTGACCCTACTCAGCGAAGCGCAAACAAGATGATCGTGGTTGCTTCGTAGAGCGCCGCCACCGCGAGAATGACGGCGGCGAGCAACGTTCCGCTTCCGACGACGCGCAACGCTTGCAGGATTTCGGCGGTGAACGCGCCTTTTACGGAAGAATCCCGGATACCGCGGACAAACCGCACGGTCAGCATGGTGACGAAGAACGAAGTAATGATGTACGCCTCGAGTTCGATCACCATCGTGATTGAATGATAGGTGAAATGTCGAAGCGAGCCGGACCAAATGGGCGCCATCACAAAGCCGACCAAGGCAAAGCTCAATAGGTTCTTTATGACTCCCCAGCACGGAATGAAGAAAGAGGGGATAATGGAATACGCGACCGTAGCCATGAAGAAATTTACCGTGAAAGTCGCGGCGGCGGCGAGTAATACGTTTCCGGTACTATATGCGGCTCCGACATATTGCAGAGGTCCTTCCGTGAAGATACCTTGGACGCCTCGTATCGCCGCATAATTTACGAGCGGAACGCTGCATGCCAAGAGCATGAACAGTAAGAAGACGCCATACAGCAGCGCATGCATCGAGAACGCGAGGCGCTTCCGCTCGACCAGTTCCCGGAAAATCGGTCGAAAGACCATGGGAACGACTTGGTGAAATCGGCGAAATGTCCAGAGCCAAGTCATTGAACCGCTACCGGCAATTAGGACCAGTGCCGCGATGGCTGCCAGAATCCTTCCTGGGCGGGCGCGTGCGGCGGTATGGATTCTTGTTCCCTGCAATTTTTCGATCGGCACGTCATCGGACTTCAATCGCTGCGAACCTTGCGGGTCGTACCACCCGTGCACTGCGCCCGCTGAGGACAGGAAGTGTGGCTGATGAGTCGAATGCCGCGGTAGGACGTACGTGCGAGTCAATCCCGAGACCTCGCGCTTCAGACGGCCCACGACGACGAAGGTCTCGCCATCCAAGATGATGGAATCCCGTTGCGCCAGGTCACCGGCCGCGACCTCCGCCGTGCCCGGTTGAGGAAGTCGGCCGGATTCGAGCATGGCCTGCCAATCCGACTCCGGCAGGTCCAGTTCAAGTATGTATTCGGTCCGTAGTAAGTCGAGAATCGAATCAAGCTCGACTATCTCCATTTTTGGGGAACTCGCCTTAAGTTCTCCCCAAAACGGGTCTGGCTCTGACTGGGTTACGATCCGCACCATGATAGGTATAGCTCCTTCCCACGGCGGCTCGCCTTCAATCCCTACCACGGCATTGCCCCAGACTTGACGGTCGCGAACTTGTTTATCATGCCATGACAGGAAAGCTATCACGGAAATCCCGACGGCAATTATGAGTGAGCCCGGGAGGAAACCCCATTTGGACACCTTCAGTCCCGGAGTCGTGGACGGCGGAATGTTTGGGACGCGTGGTTCAATGCTTTGGGACGACGGCGGGGGAGTCTCGGGGGCATCCGACAACGTCAGGCACCAGAAGGGGTCATGGCTTCGACCACGTGCTCGATGAGGGCCGTGAAATATGCTCCGGCATGAGGTCCACACCAAGACATGAGGCCAGTCTCATAGGCGGGGCTTCCGTCAGGTTCCCGCAATTCGCCATAGTACTTGTCCGGGGAGATGTAGCCCACATAGTCCCCGTTAAAACTCAGCGGCCACAGGTCTACACCGCGCTTTTCCGCCCATTGTTTGAGTTCGACGCTCAATTCACCGCTGAGATCGCACGGCGCGCCCGCAAATACGGCGTTGCCCACCTTGACGCCGCCGATCCAGCCGTCGCTGTCAATCCCCATCATCCGGAAGAACAAGGGTGACATTCGAAGTGATGGCGTGACGCGAAGCTGCATGGGCGGCAAGGGGATCGGGACGCCGACCGATGCGATGTCCAGGTGGTCTGCATAATTCAACTTTACCTTGGAAGGATTCGCGGCGGGTGTGACGGAAGCTTGTCCCGGCTCCACCTTGGTCGGGTCGGTCTGGGCGAGAATCTTTTTCGCGAGAGACTCGCCCATGGCCTGGGCCTTGGCGAAACCGTCGGGACCGTCCGGCGCGCGCGGTCCCATGCTGCCTACCGCGCCACCGAGATACATGGCGAACTGTCCGGTCTGGCCTTCGATGTATCGCTGGAGGTAGCCCGGATAATCGCCGCTCACTTCCATGTTGCCGCCGCCGAGCACGGTAGGGTGGGCCGAATAGCTCGCGAGATAACAGCGCCGGCCGTCCTCGCGTTGGACTACCATGTAGCTTAGTTCGGGATCAACCGTACCCGAGTCGCGGGTTCGATTTCGGATGTGTTCGGGGACTTGGATGCTTCCGAAGGCGACGGCTGCCGGCTTCAGCAATGCGCATGCATCTAGAATTGCTGTGGTAATACCGTCTGCCAACGCCTTCATCACGTCTTCGTCGTAAGTTCCGCCAAATTGCTTTGCGGCGTAACCGGGCCCCCAAGCTCCCGGACCGGAATGATCGTGACTCGCATTGAATAGAATATCGCTCGGCGTCAATGACGTTTGCGAGGTAACCTTCTGTCGTACTAGGTCCGCGACGTTTTCGGGAACAATCAGCAGATCGGTGCCGACCAGGACAGCCATATCTTTGCCGTCAGAAAGGGCCAAAGCCTTGGCATAAACGTCGTCGTGTACGCCCGTAGACGACTTGCCCTTGCGATCGCCGTAACCAGCGAGAGGCGTTCCCGCTTTGGGAGTAAGCAGGGCGCTACCCCAGCCCGCCTGGAGCGCACCGGGGCTGCTGCTTAGCTCGGACTTTTGAGCGTCCTCTTCAACGGCACGAATTGCCGTCTTGTAATACGACCGACCGTCGAAGTCGGTGTAGGAGTAGGCGGGCCAGGGGAAGACAAAGGTCACGAATAGCCCGACCAAGGTCACCACGAGCACGAGGACGACGATTAGAATCTTCTTAATCACAGCATGGGTTCCTTATTTGAGCGGGGCCGCCTTGTTCAGCGACGAACCGCTATCCTCGGATTCCTCGCCTGGCTCGACCACGCGGCGAAATCGGCGGACGCGTATTATTGCGATGACGGCGAGTCCAATCAAAATGGCTCCGGCATAGACCCAGTACCAGACCGTACGATAGCCGAGAATCCACGGCCAGAGGGAGAGTATGGCCAGAAAAATGAACACGTCTTCGAAGAGTTTATGGACGGTATTCTTCATTGATCAATCGAACATTTCAGGACGTTTTCGGCATTTGCAGAAACGAGTTCGAATGCGTCTCGGGCGCGGGCCAACGGGAAAGAGTGGGTGATGAGCGACCGGAGGTCCACTTTGCCCGAAGCCGCCAAGTCAATCGCGGTCGGATAATTGAACCGGAATCGGCGGCACCATTGGACGGTCAACTCCTTGCGGCGCGCCACGCTTACCGGAAATGGGTCATATTCTTGGCCGGAGATGCCGGTTAATATGCAGCGGCCGGCCGGTCCCGCGACTTGAATGGCGAGAGCGACCGTTTCCGAAGAGCGCGCGGTGTCGAACACCACGTCTACCCCGCGGCCATTGGTCGCTTGCATGATCACATCAACTGTGTCCTCGTGTTGGGGATTGAAGGAGTGGTCTACGCCGTACTTCCTGCCGGCTTCGACGCGATAGTCGAGTAAATCCGACCCAATGAGATAGCTGATGCCCGCCCTCTTGGCAACTTGAGCGGTCATCAGGCCTAATGGGCCCAGACCGAGAATGGCGGCGGTGTCGCCGGGACGGATGAGTCCCAGTTCTACGGTGTGTACCGCCACCGCGAGCGGCTCGATCATGGCGGCTTCGGCTGCGGTCATGGTGTCTGGTACCGGAAAGCAAAAGCCCGCGTGTACGGCGATATACTCGCGCAAGGCGCCGTCATGGGGCGGACCGCCCGGGAAACTGAGCCGAGGGCATACGTTGTAGTGGCCGGTGCGACACCATTCGCAGTTCAGACAGGGGATGCCGGGTTCGACGGCGACACGCTTGCCGACCAGCGAGGGGTCGGCCTCGGTGCCGACAACTTCGACGATGCCGCCGTACTCGTGGCCGAGAATCAGCGGCTCGGTGATCCGGGTGGTACCGATCGCGCCATCGAGATAGTAGTGGAGGTCCGAGCCGCATACACCGACGGACTCGACGCGGATCAGCGCCTCGTGCGGTTTCGGCACCGGCGCGTCCATTTCGACGAGACGCATATCGCGTGGTGCAAACCAACGAACGGCTTTCATGTCACCTCGACAAATTCCAAACTGCGCGTTACATTCGCTTCCGGGCCTGGAAACGTGACGAATCTAGCATTCTCCACTTCGTTGAGCAAACGGGAATGGAGTCAAGGGACAAGGGCGTTGGAGAGAAAAGCGATCAGACGTGATTGTCCTGAATGCGCCGGATCACGTACGCGGATGTGGCCTTACTTCCTATATAATGCGATCGTCAACTTATCCGACGGAGGAAATTTGATGAGTGGGCATACGAGAGAGACGGAACGTCTTGTAGATCTCCGCAGCGATACCGTCACTCGGCCGACGCCGGGAATGCGCGAAGCAATGGCCCGCGCCGACGTGGGCGATGATGTGTTTGGTGACGACCCTACCGTGAACCGGTTGCAGGAACGCGTCGCAGAACTGTTGGGGAAAGAAGCAGCCTTATTCGTGCCATCGGGGACCATGGCGAATTTGTGCGCGGTGCTCGCTCTGACGCGTCCGGGCGATGCCGTTATCCTCAGTGACGACGCGCATCCCTTCAATTATGAGTCCGGAAATTTGGCGATGGTGGCGGGCGTGCTGCCGCGCACTATTCCCGCCCAACACGGGATTCTGAACCCCGAGGCGGTACGCGAGGCAATTATCCGGACCGAAGACCATCATTTCGCGCAGACCACCCTGATTGAAATCGAGAACACCACCAATCGGGGAGGCGGCGCGATTTATCCCATCGAAACGGCCGCGGACATTTTTGCGTTGGCCAGGGAAAATGGTCTCCGCGTGCACTGCGACGGCGCCCGCGTTTTCAATGCCGTGGTCGAGTCAGACGTGCCCCTGGAGGAATATGCCAAACATTGCGATACGATTTCCTTTTGTTTCTCGAAAGGGCTTGGGGCCCCGGTGGGATCGATCCTCGCCGGCGATGCAGAGACAATAGACCGCGCCCACCGCTTTCGGAAGATGCTCGGCGGCGGAATGCGGCAGGCCGGGGTGCTGGCCGCGGCCGCCTTGTATGCGCTTGACCACCATGTTGACCGCCTCCGCGAGGACCATCGTCGCGCGCGAGAATTCCGAGCCACCCTGGAAGGCACGAAGGGTCTCGCGTTTCCGATACCTTCCCCGACCAATATCGTCTATATCGAGGTCGCCAACGCGCCTCGCAAAGTTCTGAGCCTCCAGAAACGCGGAGTCCTGGTCAAGGCGACGTCGCCGACGCGCATCCGTGTCGTGTTTCACCTGGATATCACCGATGAAGGTATCAGCAAGGCGGTTAAGGCTTTTCAACAGACGGCGTAACAAATGGTCTCCTGATCCAGATCGGACATGTCTTGCACACGAGACGTCCCCGTCTGTCATGCTGGGCGATAGCCGAAGCACCTCTTGTACCCGAGACTGGGATATGCGAGATTCTTCGCTGTCGCTAAGAATGACAGAGGGCGGGGCATAGTGCGTACCGGAATTTCATTCCGTTTTCATGGGAGCATGGTTTATAGTCTGAGACATTTCCGTTAAGTTGCGGGAGGCTGAACGATGACACTTATCGGTTCCGGTGCAAACCTTCTCTGTACGCTGGCTTGTTCCTTGGCCGTCGCCACACCGGACGGTAACGATGCGTTGGGCCGGGCCGATATCGTGCTGGATTCACTACAAAGCGGATTAGACACGCAGTTGATCCTCGGCAACGGCGACCTCTTGGCGTTTATTGAACAACAGGGGACGGACCTCATCATTGGGACCTCCAAGAATGATGTCTGGGACCTTCGCTTGGACACGTCGAAGGACGCCCCCTTGGTGTCAATCAAAGAGATCGAACGGATAGCCAAGGAAGGCAAGGATGGCCAATCACCGCAGGACGCGCTGAATGCGATGGTGGCGAAGCATGCCGCAAAGGATGACAGTTACCAGGGTCACCCGTATCCGTGTCCGCGCATGACCGCGCGCTGGCGCATTCCACTCACGGAACCGGATCAGGCGATACGTAAAGCCCGCCTGGATCTGCGGACCGCCACTGCCACGATTGACTTTGCCCAAGGCGGCGGCTTGAAATGCTATATCCCGGCGACCAGCAACGTCGTGATACTTGAGCCTTTCGGCGAGGCGAAGATTGGCACCCCAAAACTTGAACCTGTTCTCGATCCCGGCATTATTCCCAATCCGGAGATTGGCGACGCATGGATTGTCCAGAAACTGCCCGATGACTTGGACGTGCCGGGGGTTACCTTTGCGGTGGTGGCCCATGGGGATGGGTCTGAATATGTGCTGGGACAGGCGACCTCGCGGGAAACCAGCGACCCGAAGGATGCTGCGACCCGACTTTGTGAAGAAGCATTGCGAGCGGAGGCGTCGGATTATTGGAAAAGGCATTGCGACTGGTGGGACAAGTTTTGGGACCAATCGTCCGTCGAGTTGGCTGACCGCGAACTCGAGAGTCTGTGGTATCGGCAAGTGTACTTCATCGGTGCGACCATCCGTAGCGGAAAGGCCTCGCCGGGACTGTTCGCGCCAATTACGAACAACGCGCCCGCTTGGCATGGCGATTATCACACCAACTACAACATTCAGCAGACGTATTGGTCGGTCTTCCCGACGAATCATGTGGAACTGGACGAACCGTATGAGCGGCTGATTTTTGAATACCTGCCGCGAGCGAAGTGGCTAGCAAGACGTATATACGATGTGGATGGCGCGTTCTATCCACATGTCATCATGTTTGATGAACCGGCGGAACCGGAGTCGTGCCGCGCGCCCAATAATCGCCAGTATCTTCACATTGTATGGGGCTATACCCTCGGTGTGACCGCATTCTCGGTGCAGAACCTCTGGTGGCGGTATCGCTATGAGCCGAACCGCGAATTTCTGGAGAAGAAAGCGTATCCGGTGCTTTCTGCCACGGCCGATTTCTACGCAAACTTGCTCGCAGAATATCGGGGGCCCGATGGGAAGTCGCGCCCGCCGACGGTGTCGCCGGAGCACTGGGGTTGGACCGCCGGATTGGAACGGAATCGGAACTGCACCTTTGACACGGCGCTGATCGCGTTCAACTTGAAAGCCGCTACCGAAGCCGCATCCGTATTGGGCGTAGACGCGGAACGACGAGAGAAATGGATTCATGCTCTGGAGATGTTGCCTTCATATCCGCGCCATGGCACGGACCCGGCGTTGATTGTGGATGTTGATGGCGCACCACCGACGGAATACAACATCCCGATTCCATCAACGCTGGTTTTCCCCGGCGAGCAATTAACGGTCTTTTCTCCGGAGTTGGAGAAGGACATTTTTATCCGAACAATTGCCGGTCTTCGCTCGAACGGCAACAACGACTTGGTCATTAACTCGATGGCGCGTGCGCGTTTGGACATGCCGGATGCCGTGGAATACTTGAAGCGCGAGTCCTTGGCCCGGTTGCGGCCCAACGGGACACTTACGCTGAATCGGCGCGAACCGCCGCATGAATTCAATGCGTTCGGACACTATACGGAGATGTACGGTGCAGCCGCGGCCGTAAGCGAATTGCTCATGCAAAGTGCGACGGGCGTCATTAGGGTTTTTCCGTGCTGGCCGCGCGCGAAGGATGCAAAGTTTGACAAACTCCGTGCGGTCGGCGGTTTCCTCGTATCCGGCACCTTGTCCGGAGGTCAGATCACGAACGTTACCGTCGAGGGCACAGTGGGCGGCGAGTGTCGGCTGCTCAGCCCCTGGCCGGCCATCGAAGTGGACGGAAAACCCACCGCGATTGCTGCGGATGGAATCGTCCGAATGGAAACTGTGTCCGGCGCGCGTTTAGTCTTTACGCCGGGCAAATAATCTTGTTGGGACGACACGCGTCGTCGCGCACATTGGAGAAGACATGAAAGCGGTATTTGTTACCAGCCACGGTGGTCCGGAAGTGCTGCAACTTCAGGACGTCGCGGTTCCCGATCCGAAGAAGGGGCAAGTCCGGGTTCAGGTGGCGGCGGCGGGGGTCAACTATGCGGATCTGGCGCAACGCGAAGGCTTTTATCCGGGCGGCCCCGAGCCTCCGTATATCGCCGGATTTGAAATTTCGGGCGTCGTGGACCAATTGGGCGCGGGTGTCACGGCGTGTCAAGTCGGCGACCGCGTCATGGGGTTCTGTTCGAGCGGCTACGCCGAATACGTGGTGACGGACGCGGAGACCCTTCTCCGCATGCCGGGTGGGGTGGATTTCGTACAAGCGGCCGCGATTCCGTGCCAATACTTTACCGCCTACCATGCATTGTTTACGTTGGCCGGGCTGAAGCCCGATCAGACGGTTCTGATTAACGCCGCGGCCGGCGGACTGGGCACGCAACTCGTCCAACTATCGAAACTCGCGGGCGCGATGGTGAGAGGTACGTGTAGTTCGGAGGAGAAAACCAAGCTTCTGCAGGAGCTTCGCTGCGATTTTCCGATCAATTATGTAATTAAGGATTTCGAGGTGGCGGTCAAAGAGATCACGAAAGGACGCGGCTGCGACCTCGTCGTGGAGTGCGTCGGCGGAGAGGTATTTGATAAGAGTTTGCGTTGCGTCAGGCCGCGCGGCCGACTCATTGTTCTCGGAGTCGCGAGCCGGGAACCGGCCACGGTGTTCACGCCGCTTTTGTTGATGAACAACATTACCGTGTCCGGCTTTCACCTCGGGGCCTACGCGACCGACGCCGGTGCTATGGCCCCGGCGGTGCGCAATCTGTATGAATGGGTCGAGTCGGGTTCGCTGCGAATGTATGTCGGCCATACGTTTTCTTTAGAGAACGCGGCGGACGCGCATCAGTTAATCGCCAGTCGAAAGAGTGCAGGGAAGGTTGTTCTGACTCTCTAGACGTTACGGAGGGTGTAGGCGAAGGAGTACTTGGTGGAGATCAGTTCGGAGTTCGTAGGCGCGAAACTTAAGCCCTTTGAGACGGAAGTGACATGGCGGCGGGCGATGAACTTTGCGGCGGCCGTCGGGGATAATAACCCGGCCTATTTCGACGATGAACGCCAGGGCGGCATCATCGCGCCGCCCATGTTGAGCGTCGCGCTGACTTGGGCCGCCTCCGAGTGTTACCGGACCGGCGAAGAGGCGCAGGGTTTCCCACACGAAGCGCGTAAGACGCAAGTTCACTTCACGGAGAACCTGGTTTGGCATCGCCCTTTGCGTCCGGGGGACCGTCTGATCATTGAAGGCGAGGTCGTCGCGATTGTTCCCCATCTTGCTGGAACCTATCTGGTGATTCGGTTCACCGCCTGCGACCAAACGGGGGACGCGGTCTTCGTTGAAGAAAGCGGCGCGATTTTGCGCGGGGTTCGATGCAGCGACGCCGGCAAAGGTAGCGAGGGGCTCCTGCCGTCGCCGAGCGGACCCGGCCGGCGCGAACCGATCTGGGAGGTCCCTATCCCGGTGAGCGCAGTGGCCGCTCACGTATACGACGGTTGTGCTGATATCTCGTTTCCAATCCACACCTCGAATAAGTTTGCGCGATCGGTCGGGCTTCCGGGAACCATCCTCCACGGGACGGCGACGCTGGCGATGGCGGCGAGAGAGATCGTCAATCGGGAAGCGGCGGCCGACCCAACCCGGCTGAAAGCGATGTTGTGCCGATTCACGGGCATGGTGCTTCCCGGAACGACGGTGACGCTACGGGTCCTGGAACGAGTTTCGCGAGAGGGCAACACGGGCGTGCACTTCATCGTTCTGAACGACCAGGGCCGACGCGCGATCAGCAATGGTTTTGCGGAGTTGAAAACGTAGGAATGGCGAATCTCTAACGACGGAGTACACTTTGAAAGCTGAAGGCGCGAAGGAATTCAATCGGGAGTCACTGTTGTGGCACGCCGTGGAGTGTTGGGCGGCCCGATGCCCTGACAAGGAAGCGCTGGTCAATGACGCGGTACGGCTCACGTGGCGCGATTTTCAACGGCAAGTAGAACAGATTGCGCTCGGATTGCTGGAACTCGGAGTGAAACCGGGAGACCGGGTGGCCATGTTATCCATGGCGTGCGTTGAGTTTCTCCCCGTTTTTCTGGCGACCAGTCGGATTGGCGCGATTTGGGTGGGCATTTCACCGAGGTCAACACTTAGTGAACTGCGATTCCTGATCGGCGACTGCCGGCCCATGATACTGATCTCGCTAAGAAAGTGCTTGGGCCGAGATCTCACGGACGACCTGGAAACGTTGCGAAGAGAATTTCCGGATTTGCGGCGTGTCCTAGTTCTTGGTGAATCGTTTGATGACTTCGTTTTCCGCGAGCGGCCGGGACTGGAATCCGAACTGAGGTCGCGCGAGGCGAACGGGCAACCGGATGATGCCGCGTTGTTGCTTTATACATCCGGTTCGACCGGCAAACCGAAAGGCGTCGTTCATACTCATGGCACTATTATCCGGAACGCAGCGGTACAGGTGGCGCAGTTTGGGTTTGATGAACATTCGAAGGCTTTGCTGCACTTTCCCATCAATCATGTTGCGGCGGTCATCGAGACCGGGTTCGCGTCGGTATACGCGGGCGCAACGATCGTGTTGATGGACCGGTTTGATCCAGCACAATCGCTGCGAGTGATTGAACAGGAACAGATCACGGTGGTGGGTCAGGTGCCCACTATGTTTTTGATGCAGTTTCAAACCCCGGCATTCCGCAGCGTGGATCTGAGCCAGGTCCGGTCGTTCATTTGGGCTGGTTCCACTGCGCCGCGACGAATGATCGAGGTACTCGGCGATATCAGTCGGAAGACCGGCGCGCGGCTGATCACCGGTTACGGCTCAACGGAAGTGGGAGGGTTTGTCACCTATTCGGCGTCGGAAGACGATTGGGAGACGCTTGCCACAACGGCCGGACGCATCGTGCCGCCGTTCGAGTTAAGAATCGTGGACGATGCGCGATGCGAGGTGACCGACGGGAGCGTGGGGGAGATCGCTTTGCACGGCCCGATGCTGATGCGCGGTTATTTTGGCAATCCCGAAGCCACCGCGGCCGTGGTGGACCGGGAGGGTTGGTACTATTCCGGTGACCTCGCCTGGAAAGACGCGCGCGGCTACATTCATATCGTGGGAAGGAAATCCGAGATGTACAAGTCCGGCGGGGAGAATATCTATCCGCGGGAGATCGAAGAAGTACTCGAGGCACACCCCGCCGTTCTGTTCACGGCGGTCATCGGCGTCCCGGATCCACTATACCAAGAAGTAGGGCACGCCTTTATCATGCTAAAGCCGGGCATAGTGGCCACGGAGGAACAATTACGAACGCATTGCCAACAGCACCTGGCCAGATTCAAGATTCCCAAGAATTTTGAAATGCGCCCACAACTTCCGATGCTTCCGACTGGAAAAGTGGATAAGGTCCGGCTCATGAGAGAGCTGAACGAGATGTAGATTCTGTGACGACGCCTTGCCTGCGGATTCCGCCTTCCGTATGACTCGCATCACATCAACGAAATTTTGAACGTTATCGGCGCGAACGGCGTTTAGGTCTCATTTTGGGCCTGGGTCTAGCCTTTCCCTTCGCCTTTACCACGTGTTTAGTTGCGTGCTTGACCTTCGCAATGCGCTTTGTCTTGGCCCGCACTGCGCGCTTCGGCTTTGCTTGCGACTTTGCCCGAACAGCGCGCTTTGCCCTCGCTTTGGCCTTGGCAGCGCGTTTGATCTTCGCCTTGGGTTTCGGTTTGGCCTTCGGTTTGGCCTTTACCGCCGCCTTCGCCTTGGGCTTAGCCTTCGGTTTCGCTGCCGACGGTGGAGGCGCTACCGCAGGTCTCGCTGTCGGTTTGACTCGTTCTGATGTCGGCGCCGGTTTCGAGAGCGGCTTTGTCGGCACCGGTGCAGGCTTCGGCTTGACTATCGGTTCTTTCGGCACGGGCTTGATTTTCGGCGCGGCGGCTGGAGGCGACGGCTTCACTTCCACGGCGCTCGGCACCGGTTCAGGTTTGGGCCCTTCACCGGGGAAGGGTGGGGGCGCCGCCGGAACTTCGATCTCGGCTGCGGGTCGAAGCAGGAAAACATTCAAGCCATACGTTGAACAGTTCTCCGGAAGCCAGAGTTCTTTGTCGGCCGGCAAGTATCGGCCGGGCTCCTGAGAATCTTCGAGATGAATCCTGTACGGCACGCCTCCCGGTACATTCGTAAAAGTGCAATGGCCTTCCCAGCCGGTGGTTCCGGACCGCGTGACACCGCCGTTGGTTATCTCCACACTGATGCCCGAGACTGATTCCGGCGGCGGGGCCGGATTCTCCGCAGTCGGCTTGGTTAAGGCGAAACACGCGCGAACGATTAATGTAGGCATTGGTCTTCTCCTTGGCGTCAGCAGGTTACCTGCAAGTGAAGGCTCGAGATTTGTCCTTCCCAAATATAGATAGTATCGCAGTCCTCCGAAATATCTTTTCGTACGCTGACTTCGTACCAGCCCGGGGGAACCGTAAAATTGCATGGGTTACACGTGCTGTCGGTGACACACCCATCGGAGTGGTCGAACCCTGGTTCCTGATCCTGGACCGTTACTTCTGCCCCGTTGCAATACTCGGTCGTACCCCGTTTGTACACGTAAACTTCGAGAGTTCCATTCATGGTCCGCACGTCTCCTTTCGTTTTCGCTCGGGTGTATCTCTCAGGCGCTTACGACGACTCCCGCTTCGATCCCAACCATTCCTAGTTTGCCTAACGAGTCTTTTAGTGCCCGTCAATGGAAATAACCCTACATCATTAATCAGAGAATTTTCAATTTTCGTAACGTTTCATGTCTCAACCAGCGAGAAGCGCTTCTTTGTTGGGGAGCAGCCCCGTAAAGCTGGCGCGCGCCATCGTCGGATACTTCGCAGAACATACTCGGGCCTCAGCGGAAACCTCTCCTCGCACCCGTCCCTGGTGACAGCAACTTTCTCTCCGAGTACAATTGCTGCACGATGCCTAATCAGATGACCCCTTTGTATCAGGGCTGCGCAGTTGGCGCGACATGGCAGAATGAAACCGTTCCTCGCCTCATCTTGGGAACCGCCCAATTGGGCATGGATTACGGGATCGCCAACACCAGCGGACGCCCCGATGTTCGGAGAGCCGTCGAGATCATCGAGTTGGCTTGGAGCAACGGCGTGCGTTACTTCGACACGGCGCAATCGTATGGCGAGAGCGAAGGGCTTCTTGGCCGTGTCCTTCGCGAGTTCGGCGTCGTTGGGGAGAGTCTCATTACATCTAAACTTGCGGCGAGACTTGATCCCGAAGATACAGCGGCTCTCGAAGAATCTATCGAGAGAACCTTCGGATTGCTCGGAGTCGAACGGCTATGGTGCATGCTTTTACATAATCCAGAGTGGTTGGATGTGTGGGACCGTGGTCTAGGCGGGGTACTACTTCGTTATCGGGAGGCCGGTCGTATCCGTCATCTTGGCGTATCGCTGAGGAGTCCGAAAGACATTCTCCGATATACTTCTCATCCCGTGATGGAGGTTTACCAAGTGGCGTGCAGCGCCTGGGACCGCCGCATGATTAATCTCGGTTTTCTGAAGGAGGCGAGGAATTCAGGAAAACTATGTTGTGTCCGCAGCATCTATCATCAGGGTCTCATGACGATGAGCGCGGACGCGGTTGCTCAACGGCTACCGATCGCGCTCGAGGCCTCGAAACTGTGGCATGCTCTTGCGCAGCGCCGCGGTTTGCGCGTCCAGGAATTAGCCGTTCGATTTGCGTTGACGTTGGACGCGCCGCTCGTGGTAGGCGCAGAAACACCGGAGCAACTGGAGGATACTTTGCAATCGCTACAGGCGGAACGACTTCACTCGGAGATTATTGAAGAAATGGCCGAATCACTCGATCCCATCCTGAACGAGGTGATTCTAGAGCCGTCGCGCTGGTCGGAATTTGGGAATCCATAGGATCATCCCCTTTATCGGCTGGTTGCGTCGGAAGAACTAGCACTGAATCTATCGTTGATTGCGGAAGGATTGTGAAGAATGAGTTATGCGCCAAGTGCGATTGAAGGTGTACTCCCCGCGTTCGTGACGCCATTCGACAACAACGGATCGGTCAACGTCCCCATGATCCGAGTATTGGTTGCACGTCACCTCGAGGAAGGCTGCAATGGCTTCTTTGTGTGTGGCAGCACGGGTGAAGGGCTTCTCCTCGATTCCGATGAACGCAAGCTCGTCGCGCGCACCGTAATCGAAACAGTCGCGGGCGCGGTCCCGGTCATTGTGCACGTCGGCGCGATGTCTACTCGGGAAGCGGCGGCGTTGGCTCAGGACGCGCGCAAGGCCGGAGCAGCGGCGGTCTCGAGTGTTCCCCCGATTTACTTTAGGGTCGGTTTGACCGGTATGATGGAGCACATTCGCGCGATCGCGTCGGCGGCCGAGCTTCCCACGTATTACTACCACATTCCCATGCTGACCGGAGTGGAACTCACGGGCGATGAACTGGTGCAGGCGTTTCTGAACGTGGAAGGCGTGGTCGGACTAAAGTTCACGCACACGGATATGTACTTCCTCTGGACAATTCTGGATGCCGCTCGAGGACGCTTGCGCGTGTTCAACGGCGCGGATCAGATGTTGTTCCACGGACTCTGCACTGGCGCGTGCGGCGGGATCGGTTCGACGTACAATTATCAGATGAGAACTATGGTGGGCATCTATCAGGCGTTTAGACGAGGGGATTTCGAGACGGCTCGTAAACTTCAATGGCGGGCCAATCAAGTAATTCGGGTCTTGTTCCGCAACGGAGGCAATATCGCGACGGAAAAAGCTATTCTGAAATTGCAGGGCTTCGACGTGGGCATTCCGCGAAGCCCCATTGTGCCATTTCCGGAGGAGCGCTTGGGCGAGCTACGGCGGCAACTTGATGAAGTCGGCTTCTTCGAATATTAGGCCCCCGCAAAGGCATTCATCGTCGAGAGGTGGAGCCTACTCAGGTGGCGGTGGCGGTGGCCGGACGAGGCTGAACGCGTAGCCGGCGACGAGGCTCGTGATTAGGCCGATAGGGCCGTACCAGAGCCAGAAGACGTCGGTGTAACGGGCAACATATGCGACCGTTCCCAAGCCGATGACGGTGCCCAGGAATACGCCGGTTGCGTTGCTCCGCGGGCTGAACACACTGAGCAGGAACAAGGCAACTATTGGGCCTATCAGGAATCCGGTGATCTTGTTGATGATCTCGAGTATCGTGCCCAGTTGTCCCACGGCCAGCGCGGCCAGGGTTGCCAACGAGCCGATCGCCAGGGTGCAGGTTCTTCCTACGCGCAGATAGTGTTGTTCCGTTTTCGACGCGTGATGAAAGAAACGCTTATAAAAGTCCACGACCGCTACGGTGGCCAAGGCGTTTACACCGGAGTCCACACTGGACATCGTCGCCGCCAGAAGGCCGGCGATTACCAATCCGGAAATACCGGCGGGCAGGCCATAGATAATGAAATGTGGAAACACCCGGTCCATAGCTTGGGTAGGATTGCTTGGACTCAACGCGAGCAGCGCCTGCATCATCTCGGGATGGCGATGATAATAGGCTACGAGGCCGGTGCCGACCAGATAGAGGGAGATAATTACCGGTACGACCAACAACGATTGGCCGATGGCGCTGCCGATGGCATCTCGCAGCGAGCGCGCGGTGAGATATCGTTGTACGGCCATCTGATCCGTTCCGTACGCGCCGAAATTGACCACCAGTCCCATCGCAATGATGCTCCAAATAGTGAACTCTGCGGTGGGATGCCAGTCGAAACTGACCAGCCGCGTCCGGCCCTGTTCTGAAGCAATGGTCCAGATTGTGGCGATATCGCCCCGGAAGTCGCCGAGAATTGCGGATAGCGCCAGCATGATTCCGCCAACCAGGACGAAAAATTGGATGACGTCGCACCAGATAACCGCCTTCATACCGCCCAAAGTGGCGTATGAAGTCGCCAGCAGGCCCATTGTGAGCACACATACGGTCAGATTCCAACCGGACACGACCGAGAGTGCCAGCGACGGCACGTAGATAACGGTGGCGAGCCAACCACCGCGTGTGAGCAGGAACAGAAATGCCGCCAAAGCGCGTATGCCGACGCCGTAGCGTCCTTCCAGGTACTCGTTTACGGTGTAAACGCGAAGTCGGTAGAAGATTTGTACGATCACGACCACGGCGACGATTACGGCCACGGGCAGAATGAAGATCGTCAGCGCGTATCGCAGGTCCTTTTGGAAGGCCATGGCCGGCGCGCCCAGGTAACTCACACCGCTCAGCTCGGCGGAAATGATAGACAGCGCAATGGGCAACCATCTAAAGGAGCGTCCAGCCAGAAAGAAATCGCCGATGTCGCGGTGGCCGCGAGCGAACATGCTCCCGAAGGCAACGACTCCGCCAATGTATGCGACCATGATGACGGTATCGGTCGCGGTCCAGCCCTGCATCCCATTCATTTCGCGGTGTATCCGCCGTCCACGGGGATATTTGCGCCGGTAACGTAGGCCGAGGCGTCGCTGGCCAGAAAGACAATGGCACCCATCAGATCGGTTTCGTTTGCCATGCGGCCGAGGAAGGTTCTTTCACTATATTGGCGGACAAAGGTCTCAGGCTGGTCAGCGGTCTGAAGGCCGCCAGGAGACAGGCAGTTGCAGCGCACACCGCTCGACCCATAATAACTCGCCACGAACCGCGTGAAATTAATCATGCCGCCTTTATGAAAGAAATAATCCGGGTACCAGCCGCTCAGCGTGGTGCCGCGATAGATGGTTCGATCGGGACCGACCATGCCTTGAATCGAGCCGATGTTGATTATCGAGCCGCTTCCCTGCTTGGCCATTATGTCGCCGCAGGCGCGGGTGATGAGAAACAATCCGGTCGCATTCACGCGCATGCTTTCCGCGAAGGCCCAGCCGTCATCTTCCCAGCCCTGTTTCATGGGTCTGAGGACAGCGTTATTAACGAGAACGTCAATTCGGCCGGTCTGTTGCATCAGTTCGTCGCGCAGGGCCAGGATCGAGCGTTCGCAGGCCTGGTCGTATTGGAGTGCCGTGACGCGGCAACCCTCGGCTTGTCGCTCCGAGGCCAGCGCCTCGACGGCGGCGCGGTTTCGTGACGCGACGTACGTGTCCGCCCCGGCCTGTGCCAACGCCGCGACGATTTGTCGTCCGTACAGTCCCGCGCCGCCCGTAACCAAAACGGTCTTTCCGTCGAGCCCGAAGGAATCCAATACGCTCATGGTCTCATTGCCCTCGCAATCTCGTCCAGCAGGACTTCCCGTCCGTTCTGTTCACGGCTCCAGATTCCGGCGATCAGCATCTGCATCAGTTCCTCGGTATGCGCGAACGGGAACGCCGGTTTGCCGGACTGCACGTAGTTTACGAATTCCGCGAGTTGCGCCTTGAATGCGTAAAACGTATCACGAAACATGACTTGAGCACACCCGGCGGTCCCACAAAGTTGCAACGCGCCAAACCCGCCATTCATGTCATGGACGGCTGCCACCACAATGTCCGCACCGTTTTGATGTTTCAAGTGAACGATATTGCGTTCCGTAGTGCCGGTATTTCGAGCCGAGATAAATCCTGGACCGAAGATGGGAAATACTGCCGACAACGCGTGAATCCCGTAACGTTCCCACGACTTGTGCGTGGTCGTGCTCGCAAACCGAAGCGCGCCGAGCTCGTGGGTGGATTCGCGGTACGGCGCGAATTCCTTCGCGTAAGCCATGCAACTGCCGCTCAGAATGGGCTTTCCTTCCGCGATCCATTTCGTGAAAATGGCAAGGTCTTCGATGCGGTCCACCAGCGGCTTGTCTACGAAGACGGGGATTCCGGCCTCGACAAACGGCCGACACCGGGTAACATGTTCGCGGCCGATATCCGTCGCGATGATGACCGCATCCACGTTGCCGATGGCATCCTCCGCGTGGTCCAAGAC
>JACQVH010000093.1 GCA_016209895.1 Candidatus Hydrogenedentota bacterium
GACGTGGAGCGGGGGATGGTGGTGGCGAAGCCGGGGTCGATCACGCCGCACACGAAGTTCGAGGCGGAGGTGTACGTGTTGACGAAGGAAGAGGGGGGCCGGCACACGCCGTTTTTCAGTGGGTACCGGCCGCAGTTTTATTTTCGGACGACGGACGTGACGGGGAGCCTGCATTTGCCCACCGGGGTGGAGATGGTGATGCCGGGCGACAACATCACGATCACGGTGGAATTGATCACGCCGATCGCGATGAACGAGCAGTTGCGATTCGCGGTGCGCGAGGGCGGCCACACCGTCGGCGCCGGCGTAGTAACCAAGATTATCGAGTAGGACCGGGAGAGGACGAATGGCGACCAGCCATAAGATTCGCATCAAGTTGCGCGCATACGATCACCGGTTGCTGGATCAGTCCACGCAAGAGATCGTGAACGCCGCCCAGCGCACCGGCGCGGAGATCAACGGACCGATCCCGCTTCCCACGGCGATCAGCAAATACACGGTCAACCGTTCACCGCACATTGATAAGAAATCGCGGGAGCAGTTTGAAGTCCGCACCCACAAGCGGTTGCTGGACATTATCAACCCGACCGCGCAAACGGTGGACGCGCTCATGAAACTGGATTTGCCGGCGGGCGTGGACGTCGAGATCAAACAGTAAGCGTGGCGGAGGAACGGCAGACCATGGTGAAAGGACTATTAGGCAAGAAACTGGGTATGACCCGGATGTTCCGGGAGGACGGGACCAGCATTCCCGTCACTCTTGTGGAAGCCGGGCCGTGCGCGATTGTCCAACGAAAGAACCGCGAGACGGACGGATACGAGGCGGTTCAGATGGGCTATGGCGACCAACGGGCCAAGCGCTGCGTAAAGCCCCGGGCGGGCCACTTTGCCAAGGCCGGTACGAGTCCCAAGCGATTGGTGCGTGAGTTCCAGGTGGATTCCGGCAGCGAATTGAAGCCCGGCGACGAAGTTCGGGTGGACATTTTCAAGGCCGGCGACCGCGTAGACGTGTCGGGCACCTCCAAGGGCAAAGGATTTCAAGGCGTTCAAAAACGATTTGGTACAAAGGGCGGCCCGGCCAGTCACGGTTCGATGTTTCATCGGCGACCGGGGGCGAGCGGCTCGAATACCAGCCCGGGGCGCGTTTGGAAGAACCACGCGTTCCCGGGACACATGGGCAACGTTCGCACGACGGTCCAAGACCTCGAGGTCGTGCGTGTGGACGCCGCGAAGAATCTACTGGTTTTGCGGGGCGCCGTGCCCGGTCCGACCGGCGCAGTAGTCGAGGTCAAGAAAAGCGTGAAGACTCCGTAACCATTGGGGATAGTGAATTCCGTGAGGCAAGAACGAAATCGAACGAGTGACGAGAACGGAGGCCGTAATGGCAACGGCTAAACTGGTAAATATGGATGGCAGCGAGCTTGGCGCGGTGGAGCTGAATGACGCTATTTTCTCGGTGGCGCCGAATCAGACCCTCGTGCACGAAGCCGTGGTCGCGCTGCAGAACGCCCGGCGTCAGGGGAATGCTGCAACGAAGACGCGTGGCGAAGTGCGCGGAGGCGGTCGCAAGCCGTACCGGCAAAAGGGTACCGGCCGCGCCCGTCACGGCAGTATCCGCGAAGCGCAGATGCGGGGCGGCGGCACGGTTTGGGGTCCGCATGCGCGGAGCTATCGGCAGAACGTGTCTACGATTGTGAAACAGAAGGCCCTGTGCTGCGCGCTCAGCGAGCGTGTTCGCGGCGGCGCGTTGCGGGTCTTGGATGCGCTCGAGTGCGCGCGACCCAAGACCAAGCCCTTCGTAACGATGATGCAGCGGATTGTCCCCGATGCGCGGAAAGCGCTGGTGGTGACGGGGGATTTAGAGCGGAACGTCGTATTGTCGGCGCGGAATCTGAAGGGCGTGTCGGTGTGTCGCGCGAGCGACGTGAACGCGCTTGACGTATTGACAGCGAGCCAAGTGGTGTTGGTCAAGGACGCGCTGCCCAAACTTGAGGAGCGGCTGCTGTGAGCTTGAATTCCAATTACATCATTCAACGCCCGGTGGTTACGGAAGAGTCCACCATTCAGACGGAGACGCACAATCAATATATTTTTCGCGTGGACCCTAAAGCCAATAAGGCGCAAATCCGGGAGGCCGTCGAACGGATGTTTCACGTGAAAGTGTTGGCCGTGAATACGATGAACTACGAAGGGAAATGGGGCACCCGGCGAGCGCGCGGCGTGCGCGGGCGGCGTCCCTCCTGGAAGAAAGCGATCGTCACCGTGCGGAGCGGGGACAAGATTGAGTTGCTATGACGCGGCAGGCATGAGCCGATAAGAGGATTTCAACGCAGAAATGGCTACGAAACGTTTTAAACCGGTGACCCCCTCGCGGCGCTACATGTCCGTCGCGGATTTCTCGGCGCTGACGAAGAAGGACCCGGAGAAGTCGCTGCTTGAGCCACATCCCCGCCGGTCCGGGCGCAATGGCGCGGGCCGAATCACGATGCGGCGTCGGGGCGGCGGTCACAAGCGGCATATTCGGATTGTGGATTTTCGCCGAGACAAGGACGGCATCCCGGGTCGGGTGGTGGCGCTTGAGTATGATCCGAATCGTTCCGCGCGGCTGGCGTTGGTGACCTACACCGATGGCGAGAAGCGTTATATCCTGGCGCCGGCCGGACTGGAAGTCGGGATGACCGTAGGCAGCGGCATGGAAGTCGAGTACCAAGTCGGCAATTGCTTGCCGCTGGCGAGAATCCCGCTCGGGACGACGGTGCACAATGTGGAATTGGTGCCGGGCCGCGGCGGCAAACTGGCGCGATCGGCCGGGAACAGTTGTCAGCTTCTGGCCAAGGAGGCCCCGTACGCGGCGTTGCGGTTGCCTTCGGGTGAAATGCGGCGTGTCTTGCTGGAATGTCGGGCCACGATCGGCAACGTGGGCAACGAAGACCATATCAATATTAGCGTCGGCAAAGCGGGTCGCACCCGCTGGCTGGGCCGGCGGCCGAAAGTCCGCGGTGTGGCAATGAACCCGGTTGATCATCCCCACGGCGGCGGCGAAGGGAAAACCTCGGGCGGTCGGCATCCGGTGACCCCGTGGGGCGTCCCGACGAAGGGCTATAAGACTCGGAAGAGGAAGAATGCGAGCAACCAGTATATTATCCGCCGCCGGAAATGACCCGAGGGTCAGGACAGAACTGAGGAGTAGGAAAAGGTGCCACGTTCACTGAAGAAAGGCTATTACATAGACGATCACTTGGTGAAAAAAGTGGAGACGCAGGTCCGTACCGGCGATCGCCGTGTAATTCGAACCTGGTCGCGGCGCTCGACGGTCACCCCGGATATGGTGGGCCTTACCATTGCCGTGCATAACGGGATGAAATTCATACCGGTATTCATCACCGAGAACATGGTCGGGCACAAGCTGGGCGAGTTCGCCCCGACCCGCACCTTCAAGGGGCATCCGGGCACGCGGTCGGAAAAGGCGACGACGGCGCCGCCGGCCAAGGGAGGGGCCTAATCCATGGCGACGGTAGCATCGGCACGGGCCCGCTGGCTGCGGGTTGCGCCGCGGAAATTACGATTGGTGGCGGACCAGATTCGCGGCAAGAAAGTCGCCCAGGCGCGCGACATTCTGCGGTTTACGGTGAAAGGCGGCGCGCCGGTCCTGGGCAAGGTCTTGGCGGCGGCGGTGGCGAACGCGGAGTCCAAGGCGGCGGAGACTCGTCAGCGCATAGACACGGACGATTTCGTGGTGCGCAGTGTCCAAGTGGACGGCGGACCGACGGCGAGACGGTTTCAAGCGGCGCCCCGCGGGCGCGCGGTGCGCGTTCGGAAGCGTAGCAGCCACGTGACCATGATTATCAGTGATTAAGGAATAGAGGAGAGCGACAGTGGGTCAAAAGGTACATCCGTTAGGGTTCCGCCTGGGTGTCATCCGCACCTGGAGTTCGGTCTGGTACGCCGGGCGGGACTATGCGGGACTGCTTCACGAAGATTTGAAGCTGCGAGAGTACATCAAGAGACGGCTGTATCACACCGGTGTGGCCAAGATTGACATCGAACGGGCGGGTCGTAAGGCGAAAGTACATATTTATACGGCGCGCCCCGGACTGGTCATCGGCCAGCGCGGCGCGGAAGTGGACAAGCTGCGCTACGAACTGGAGAAGCTGGCGGGACGGGAACTGCTCATCAATATTCATGAAGTGCTCAGTCCGGAAATCAGTTCGCAGTTGGTAGCGGAAAGCATTGCGTCCCAACTGGAACGCCGCGTGTCGTTCCGTCGGGCGATGAAAAAAGCGGTGCAAAACACCATGCGCCTTGGCGCAAAAGGGATTCGCTTGCGCGTGGCGGGTCGGTTGAACGGAGCCGAGATCGCGCGCGTTGAACAGGCTCGCGAAGGCAGCGTGCCGCTCCATACCCTGCGGGCCGACGTGGACTATGGGTTCGCGATTGCGTACACGACCTATGGAACCATCGGCGTGAAATGCTGGATTTATCTTGGCGACGTGGCGCGCGGCCAGATGGCGCCGGGTGTGCCCGAAGTGCGCACGACCCCAGCCCGGCGAGGCGAGCGGTCGGCGGGCCGGGCTTCGTAAGGGAGGAGTGGGACCATGTTGATGCCCAAACGGGTCAAGTTTAGGAAGCAACAGCGGGGACGGCGTTGCGGCATGAGCAAAGGCGCCGTCACCATTGACTTCGGCCAATACGGGCTGAAGTCCTTGGAGAACGGTTGGATCACCGCGCGCCAGATCGAGGCCGCGCGTATCGCGCTGACCCGCAGCCTGAAGCGCGGAGGCAAGATTTGGATTCGCATTTTTCCGGACAAGCCGGTGACGAAGAAACCCGCCGAGGTGCGCATGGGTAAGGGCAAAGGCGCGCCGGAGGACTGGGTGGCGGTCGTGAAACGGGGTCGGGTGATGTTTGAGATTGAAGGAGTAACCGAGGACTTGGCGCGCGAAGCGGCGCGGCTGGCGGGTCATAAGTTGCCGCTGCTCACGCGCTTTGTGAAACGGGCCTAAGGCGTTGCGGAGAGTACAGTGAAAGCGCGTGATCTTCGAGAATTGACCGATGATGAACTGCGTCAGCGGATGCGCGAACGCGCCGAGGCGCTGAACGCATTTCGGATGCAGATGGTAACCGGCGCCGTGGACAACGTGCGGGGCGCGCGCAATGCCCGGCGCGACATCGCGCGAATCAAGACCATTCTGCATCAGCGTGAGCTAACTGCGGCCGGGCCGGGGCGCGTGGTCGGCGGAGGAACGAAGTGATTATGAGCGAGCGAGGCCGAGCCAAAGAGCGTGTCGGCGTGGTCACCAGCAGCGCCATGAACAAGACCATCACCGTCGCGGTCGAGCGGCAGGTGCACCATCCCTTGTACAAGAAGGGCGTCAAGCGAACCAAGAAACTTACGGCGCACGACCCCAAGGGCGAGGGCCGGACGGGCGACGTCGTGCGGATTCGCGAGACGCGTCCGCTGAGCAAGACCAAGCGCTGGCGGCTGGTCGAGGTCGTCGAGCGCGCCGATCTGACCATGAAGGAATCGTGACATGATTCAGATTTACTCCGACCTGGACGTGGCCGATAACACGGGCGCGCGGCGCATCCGGTGTGTCCAGGTGATGGGCGGTACCAGGCGGCGCTACGCCGGCTTGGGCGACATCATTACGGCCACCGTGAAAGAGGCGCTGCCGAACACCGGCGTGAAGAAAGGCGACGTAGTCAAGGCCGTCGTCGTGCGTGTGCGCCATGATACGCCGCGCCCGGACGGCACCATCATCCGATTCGATTCCAACGCGGCCGTACTGATTACGCCGACCTTCGAGCCGCGCGGCACCCGAATCTTCGGACCGGTCCCGCGGGAACTGCGCGAGAAGGGTTTCACACGGATAATCTCGTTGGCGCCGGAAGTGGTGTAAGGAGAGAGGCGAGGATGCATATTCGTAAAGGCGACACGGTCGTAGTGATCAGCGGGCGGCAAAAGGGCCGGCGGGGCAAGGTGCTCCGGGTGTTTCCCAAACGGGACCGCGTGCTGGTCCAGGGCGTAAATATGATCAAGCGCCACCAGCGTCCCTCGACACGCAACCAGCGGGGCGGGATTGTGGAACGGGAGGCGCCGGTCCACTTGTCCAAGGTCATGATCTGGTGTGAGGCGGCCGGTCGTCCGTCGCGCGTCATTATGAAACGCCTCGAGGACGGGACCCGGGTGCGCACGTATAAAGTCAACCACGAGACGATTAGCGACTAAGGACGGCGACCCGTGGCGGCGAACGTAGAACGTGAGGAAAGGAAGCGGCCGTGGCTCCGAGGTTGAAAGAGTTGTATACCCAGAAAATTGCTCCCGGCATGCGGGAACACTTCAAGTATGAGAACGTGATGGAGGTTCCTCGGCTGGAGAAAATCGTGATCAACATGGGCGTGGGCGACGGTCCGAGCGATCCCCGGCTGATGGAGAATGCGATGACGGAACTGGCGCAGATTGCCGGCCAAAAGCCCTGTATGCGCAAGGCGCGCCGCTCCATTTCCAGTTTCAAGTTGCGGGCGGGCACCAACATTGCCTGTATGGTCACTCTGCGCGGCGCCCGGATGTACGAGTTCATGGACCGGTTCTTTAATGTGGCGGTCCCGCGTATCCGGGACTTTCGCGGCCTTTCGCCGAACAGCTTCGATCCGCGCGGCAACTACACGATTGGCCTGCGCGAACAGACGATATTCCCGGAAGTGAACATCGGCGCGGTGACCCGCGTACGCGGAATGAACATCACGTTTGTGGTCAAGAATTCGAATTCGTTGGAAGAAAGCCGGGAGTTGCTGCGCCGGCTGGGTTTGCCTTTCCGGAGCAACTAGGAGAACGTTGTGGCGAAGAAATCGCTTATTCTGAAATCGCAGCGCACGCCCAAGTTTAAGGTGCGGGCCTATCGCCGGTGCCACTTGTGCGGGCGGCCGCGCGCGTACATGCGCAAATTCCGCATTTGTCGAATTTGCTTCAGGATGTTGGCCTTGGAAGGAAAGCTTCCGGGCGTCACGAAGTCGAGCTGGTAGATAAGGAATTGCACCGATGTCCATGAATGATCCTATTTCCGACATGTTGGCGCGGATACGCAATGCGCTGCTTGCCGGACGCGACCAGGTGGAAATGCCGGCCTCGCGCCTGAAAGAACAAATCTGTAGCGTGATGCTCCGTGAAGGCTACATCACCGGCTATAAAATCGTGGAAGATGGACCGCGAAAAATGTTGTTGGTGTCTCTGAAGTATTTGTCCGACCGCTCCCCGGTGATTCAAGGTTTGCGCCGGGTCAGCCGGCCCAGCTTACGAATTCACGTCAGCAGCGATGAAATTCGTCCCGTTCGCAGTGGCTTAGGCATATCCATTATCAGCACGTCCCAAGGCGTAATGACGGGCAAACAGGCCCGCCAGACGCATACCGGCGGAGAAGTCCTCTGCGAGGTGTGGTGACCATGCGGGCGGCGCACGGGCGCGTTTATGTGAGAAAGGATCGAGAGTCGTGTCGAGGATAGGCAAACTACCGGTGGCGGTGCCGAGTGGCGTGAAGTGCGAGATTTCTGGCCTGCACGTGAAGGTCAGCGGACCCAAGGGCGCGCTGGAACGGTCCGTCCATCCGGAAATGACCGTCGCGGTGAACGACGATACCGTGACCGTGACCCGACCGGGCGATACCCAGAAACACCGGGCGCTGCACGGCCTGACCCGAGCCCTGATTCACAACATGGTTCTGGGCGTGACCCAAGGTTTTCAGAAAGTACTGACGATTCAAGGGGTTGGCTACCGGGCCTCGATGCAGGGAAAATCCCTGAACCTGGCGCTGGGCTATAGCCACCCCGTCTTGGTGGAACCGCCCGCGGGCATTACCTTCGCGGTGGAAGGGAATCAGACCATCCGCGTGACGGGTATTGACAAGGAACTGGTCGGTCAGACGGCCGCGAACCTTCGAGCGTTGCGCGCGCCCGAGCCGTACAAAGGCAAGGGCATCCGGTACGAGAACGAGCACGTTCGGCGGAAAGTGGGCAAGGCCGGCGCCAAGTAGGCGATTGCGGAATTCGAGACGAGAGAATTAGGAGCGAGTCGTGGCACGGGTAAGTGAAAATGTCGTTCGATTGCAGCGGCGCCGCTGGCATGTGCGGCGGCAACTGGCCGGAACGCCGGACCGGCCGCGGCTGAATGTGCGTCGGTCGGCCAAACATATTTATGCGCAGATCATTGATGACGTTGCCGGCCGGACGCTAGTGGCGAGTTCGTCGGTGGCGCTGAAGATTTACGGCGGGAACGTGCAGGGCGCTAAAGCCGTCGGGCAAGTTATTGCCGAACGCGCCAAAGCGTTGTCTATCGTTTCGGTGTGTTTTGACCGCGGTGGTCGCCGGTATCATGGTCGGGTGAAGGCCCTGGCGGATGGCGCGCGGGAAGCAGGGCTCAAATTCTAAGGGAATAGATGGGAGAGGCGTGTTGAGTACGGTACGTACAAGGCGGGAACCTCGGACCGAGAGGCGGCCGCGCGAGGGCCAAGAAGGCGCCCTGATTGAGCGCGTGGTCAAGATATATCGGGTCGCCAAGGTCGTAAAAGGCGGGCGTCGCTTCAGTTTCAGTGCGGTCGTCGTCGTCGGTGACGGCCGAGGTCGGGTCGGCGCAGCCATCGGAAAGGCCGCCGAGGTGCCCGATGCCATCCGCAAGGCCATCGAGCGGGCGCGGAAAGGCATGTTCGAGGTGCCGATCGTCAGCACCACGATACCCCACGAAGTGGTGGGCCGAGCCGACGCCGCGCGCGTTCTGATGAAGCCGGCCTCGCTGGGTACCGGCGTGATTGCGGGCGGGCCCGTGCGGGCCGTAGTCGAGGCCGCAGGTTACCAGAACATTTTGACCAAATCGTTGGGGTCCAACAACGCCACCAACGTGGTATGGGCTACCTTGGACGCGCTTCAGCGATTACGCACGGCCGAGTCCCTGGCCCAGGTGCGCGGGCTGGACGTAGCGGCGGTACTGTAACGGTGATGGGTCGTAGGCGCGAGTCCGGATACGTGAAGAAACGGCGCCGACCCTTGAAATAGACGGGAAACCAAGATGGAATTGCACAACATAGCGGTAGTTTCGGGAAGCAAAACGCGTCGGCGCAAACGCGTCGGACGCGGACCCGGCTCCGGCCATGGGAAAACGTCCGGGCGCGGCCACAAAGGGCAGAAAGCCCGTTCCGGCTACTCGCGCAAGCTGGGATTTGAAGGCGGCCAGATGCCGCTGAACCGGCGCATTCCGAAGCGAGGGTTCCACCACGGACGGCGTTTTGCCTACGCCATCGTCAATGTCGGCGCTCTCGAAGGCGCTTTTGAAACCGGGGCCGAAGTGACCCCGCAGACCTTGGTCCAGGTGGGACTCATCGTGCCCACCCCCGGCGGTGTCAAAATACTGGGCAACGGCGAACTGACCAAACGGTTTAAGGTGACCGCCAGCGCCGTCAGCGCCGGGGCGCAACGGAAGATCGAAGCCGTCGGCGGCAGCGTCACGATTGTCCGGCCGGTGGTTTCCGTCGGCCGGGACGCACCGCCGACCGGAAAGGAATAATCGGTGTCGCAGCCGCTGGAAGCGTTTCGCAATTCACTGCAAATCCCGGAACTGAAGCAGCGTATCATCTTTACGTTGATCATGCTCGCGGTATACCGTTTGGGCGCGCACGTTCCCACCCCGGGCGTGGACGGCGCGGCGCTGGCGGATCAGGTTTCAAAACAAGGCGGCGGACTGCTGAACCTGTACGACCTGTTTTCCGGCGGCGCGTTTTCGAATGCGACGGTATTCGCGCTCGGGATCATGCCCTACATCAGCGCGTCAATTATCATGTCGCTGTTAACCGCAGTAATTCCGACTTTGGAGAAACTGGCGAAGGAAGGGCAGGAAGGCCAGAAAAAAATCACCGAATACACGCGGTACGGTACGATTGGCCTTTGTATCGTGCAGGCGGTCGGGTTGGCGGTCATCCTGGAAGGATACAATCAGGCGGGCACGCAAATCGTGGCCCATCCGGGTTGGGGCTTCAAGCTGATGTGTATCTTGTCCTTTACCACCGGCACGGCCTTTATCATGTGGTTGGGCGAACAGATCAGCGAGTATGGTATCGGCAACGGCATCTCGCTGCTGATCTTTATCAGTATCGTGTCTCGGATGCCGTTCGCTATGGCCCGTCTCTTCGGTATGGTACGGGTCGGCGAAGTCGGGATTGTGGAGGCCTTGGTGCTGGTGGTGTTGATGGTGGTGGTGGTGGCGGGCGCCATCTTGCTGACCACGGGCCAACGCCGGCTCCCGGTCCAGTATCCGCGCCAGATTAAGGGGCGGCGGATTACGCAAGGCAGCCGGAATTACCTGCCTCTGCGCGTCAATCACGCCGGCGTGATTCCCATCATTTTTGCGAGTTCAATACTGATGTTGCCGCACATGGTGGGAGGCGCCATCAATATCCCGTGGGTGCAGACCTTTTTCTTTGACTGGTTCCAGGTCGGCGGTTGGATGTATAATATTTGCGACGCGTCGCTCATCATCTTTTTCTCGTATTTCTACACGGCCGTCACGTTTAATCCGATCGAAGTGGCGGACAACATGAAGAAACACGGCGGCGTCATCATGGGGGTACGCCCCGGCAAGGCCACCGCTGAATACCTGAACCGCGTAATGACCCGTATAACGTTGGTCGGGTCGTTTTGCCTGGCCGGTATTGCGATGCTGCCGAACGTCGTGTATTCGATGTTCAAGGTTTATGATTACGACATTGCGAGTTTTTTTGGCGGCACGAGCTTGCTGATCCTGGTGGGCGTCGCGCTGGATACGGTACGACAGATCGAACAACACTTGATCATGCGCAATTACGAAGGCTTCATGAAGGGCCGGCCGATTCGTGGCCGGCGCGGGTGAAGGGGGAATGGCATGTCAGCACGAGTGGTGATGTTAGGCGCGCCGGGAGCGGGAAAAGGTACGCAGGCCAAGCGTATCGCGGAGCTCCACGGCATCCCGCATATCTCGACGGGCGACATTTTCCGCGCCCATTTGGAGCGGGGCACGGACTTGGGCCAACAGGTCAAACCGTTCCTGGATGCCGGACATCTCGTGCCGGATGACTTGGTATGCAGAATCGTCGTGCACCGCGTCCGGGAAGCGGACTGTGTGAACGGCTATGTATTGGATGGTTTTCCACGTTCCTTGCCGCAGGCGCAGGCGTTGCAGCGGGAACTAAACGTTGAAGGCGCCGTGCTGGACGTGGCGATCAACCTGGCGGTTCCCGACGACGAATTGGTCGAGCGACTTGCGGCGCGCCGGTCGTGCCCCAAATGTGGCCGGATTTATAATCTTCGATTCGAGCCGCCCCGACGGAACGGATATTGTGACTTCGAGGGCGAGGAAGACGTCGCGCTGGTCCAGCGCCCCGATGACCAAGAGAGCACGGTTCGAGAACGACTGGTGGTTTATCACCGGACGACGGAACCGCTGCTCGCCTTCTATCGGGACACGGGCCTTTTGCGCCAGGTGTCCGGTTCCGGCAAGTCGCCCGAGGAGGTTTCCGCGCAGATTGAAGAGATTTTCTGCGCGCTGGGAGTGAATTGAATCCGGTGATCGCGTTGCGCACCGAAAAGGAGATTGGAATTCTCCGCGAAGCGAATCAGATTGTTGCCGAGGTGTTAGTACGATTGGTGGAGATGATCGAACCCGGCATCACTACCGGCGAGCTTGATGAAGCCGCCGTGAAGATGATCCGCGAGATGGGTGGAGATTCCGCGTTTCTCGGCTATCACGAATATCCGAAGGCCACGTGTATATCCGTGGAAAGCGAGGTCGTCCACGGGATTCCGGGCAAACGGAAGTTGAAGACCGGGCAATTAGTCAGTATTGATGTCGGCGTGCGATTCCGCGGTTACCACGGAGACGCGGCGATCACGGCGCCTTGTGGAAAGATTGATCCGGAGCGGCGCCGCTTGTTGCACGCGACCGACCGCGCTTTGGCGCGGGGCATTCAAGCCGCCCGCGCGGGCAATTATCTGGAGCAGGTTTCCCGGGCCATCCAGAGTACCTGCGAGGCGGAAGGTTTTTCGGTCGTCCGGAGCTTTGTGGGCCACGGGATCGGCACCGAAATGCACGAGGAGCCGCAGGTTCCCAACTTTGTCACGGGAAAACGCGGTCCCCGGCTTCGGTCCGGGATGGTGCTGGCCATC
>JACQVH010000096.1 GCA_016209895.1 Candidatus Hydrogenedentota bacterium
CGGCCAAGGCGCTGCTCGCGATCGGGACCATTGTCTTTGCACTATCCATGTGGTTCAACTACGGCGTGGCCCGGCCCGGGTGTGGCGACTTCCTCGAGTGGATCGGGACATCATTTCTCATGGTTGGCGGCTGCCTTATTGTCAGAAGCTTGTCGCGGAATCGCTACATAACTTGGTGTTGCTACGCGGGTGCTGCGGGTCTGATCTTTGCCCGGCTGGCCGACTACATTGATGAGTTTGATGGTTTGGCCTACGTTCCGCTGTTCGGCCGGGAGGGATTCGACCACACGCTCTTCGTGCGCGGCGCCGAAGGCTTCGGCTACACCTGCCTTTTTCTGACCCTTCTCGCCGTCCTCTTCGAACTGGCCCGCATGAAGAGCGCGGCCGAGCGCGAGCAGAAACGTTACAAAGATTTGCACGAAGCAAGCTTGTTCCTGGCCCGTGTCGCCGACATGTCGGTGGAAGCGGTCTTCGGCTGTGACCGCGAGGGGAAAATTCGCTCCTGGAACCACGGCGCCGGCCAACTCTTCGGCTACACCGCGCGCGATGCCATCGGGATGCGCATCGGTGAACTAATCATTGAAGGGCTGAACGTGCCCGAACGAGACTTGGTAGACCGAGTCCGGCGCCTCGGTGCAATTACCGGTACGGAAGTGGTTGCACGGACCAAGGAAGGGCGTCGCCTCGCGGCCGAGGCCAGTTTTTCGCTGGTCTTGGACACGGCGAACGAACCGGTCGGCGTGAGCGTGATCGTTCGAGACATCGAAAAACGCAAGCAAGCCGAGCAGGAACTGATTGCTTCGCGCAATATACTGTCCGGCGCCTTGCAGAACGCGGACGTCGGAATGTTCATCCTCGACCACGAGGGCCGTTTGGTCGAGTTCAACGCGCGGATGGAGGAGTTGACCGGGCTGCGACGCAGCGAAGCGCCGCCGTTGGACGAAATCAGTGATATGCTCTTTGGTTCGTCCGCACGGTTCGCGAAATCCGTTAAGGACAAAGTGCTCACTCAAGGTTCCCAGGTCGAGTTCCGAAACCTCGCGTTGCGGCACCGCGACGGCCGAAAACGAGTCTGCAACTTGGCGGTTTCACCGGTTATGGGTGAGCTCGGAAAGATTGTCGCAGCGACCGGCATCGCCGTGGACATTACCGACCGGGAAGCGTTGCACGCGAAGCTGTTGGAGTCCCAAAAGATGGAGAGCGTCGGCCGCTTGGCGGGCGGCGTGGCCCACGACTTCAACAACCTCCTGGGCGGCATTCTGGGTTACGCCTCGCTGCTCCGGCAACAGCTCAACACCGAATCTACGTTCCGCCGGCAGGTCGAGGCCATTGAAGATGCCGCCACGCGGGCATCGGAACTCACGCACCAACTCCTGACTTTCGCGAAGGGCGGCAAGTACCGGGTCGAACCGGTGAACCTCAATGAAGCCGCTCAGGAAACCGTAAAACTTTTGTCGCGGAGCGTAAATCCGAATATTCACGTGCGTTTCGAGCCGTCCCGAACGCTCAGCGTCGTCGAAGCCGACGCCGCGCAAATGCAACAAGTCCTGATGAACTTGTGCATCAATGCGCGCGACGCGATCGAGGATGAAGGAGAAATCTCGATCCGGATTGCGGACATGCACGTGGATGAGAACCTGCGCATTTGCCTCAATCTGAATCGGATCGGACCGTACGTGCGCGTCACGGTCAGCGACACCGGCTCCGGGATGCCGCCGGAGGTAACGCAGCGCATGTTTGAACCATTCTTCTCCACCAAACAGCACGGGCGCGGGTACGGGCTTGGTCTATCCGTCGTCTACGGTATCGTCGAAGCGCATAAAGGCGCCATTCAGGTCGAATCCGAGGTCGGCAAAGGCACGAGCATCCACGTGTACTTCCCGGCCACGGGCGAGCCGACGCCGGCGCCGCAGAAGATTGCCCGCGTATTCCGTGGCTCCACGACCGGCTCCGAGACAATTCTGGTGGTAGACGACGAGCAGTTGATCCGAGCCGTCCTGCACGACATTCTACAGTTCGAGGGATACACCGTGTTCGAGGCGGCCAGCGGAGAAGAAGCTATCGAGCTTTATGCGTCCAACGGCCACCACATTGCGCTGATTATTCTCGACTTGCTCATGCCCGGCATGGGCGGCGCGAAGGCTTTGACCCGTCTGCGCGAGATCAACCCCGACCTGCGTTGTATCATTTCCAGCGGATTCGGAACGGAGACCGTAGACCGCGCCCAACTCGTCAACCCCCACACCCGTTTCGTCTCGAAACCGTACCAAGCCCGCGCGCTGATGGCCAGCGTCCGCGAACTGCTCGACGCGTAAGATCAGCAGCGAGCAATGAGCAACGAGTGAATGCCCAATGCCGAATGAACCAACTAACCAGGGACCGGGGACCAGAAACCATCAACCGGAAACCGGAAACTGACCACCGGTCACTGGTCACTATGATTGAAGCTGCCCGGCACCGCAGCCTAGAATAACCAGATCGGGTTATGTCGAGGTTGTGCAGGAGGGAAGGGAATGAATGTCGTGGTGACGGGTGGGGCGGGCTTTATCGGCGCCCATATTGTCGATGCGCTAGCCGAGCGCGGGAATCTGGTGGTGGCCGTGGACGACGAATCGGGCGGCGATTTCCAAAACGTTTACGCCTCGTCCGTGTTACGCCGGAGACTCGATTGCGGCAATTTCGCTGCCATGAAGGAACTCTACCTCAAACACGGGATTGACACCGTGGTCCATTGCGCCGCGAACGCCCGCGAAGGCACCTCCGCTTTTCAACCGGATGCCGTGACCCGCCGCAACATGGGAGCGTACGCGGCGACGCTTTCGGCGGCAATCGCTGCTGGCGTGAAGAACGTAGTTCTATTTTCTTCGATGGCGGTGTATGGCGACCAGAAGCCCCCGTTTGAAGAAGCCACGCCGCCAAAGCCCGTGGACGTTTACGGCCTGAACAAAGCCTCCATGGAGGCGATGACCGCCCAACTCAGCGGACTTCACGGCATCAACTACGTCGTGATCCGGCCCCACAACGTGTTCGGCGAGCGGCAGTCCCTCAGCGACAAACACCGCAACGTCGTCGCCATTTTCATGAACCGCATCATGCGCGGCGAGCCGCTCTTCATCTACGGCGACGGCGAGCAGAAAAGGGCGTTCAGCTATATCGCGGACTCGCTACCTTGTTTTATCGCGGCCACGGAACGCTGTGCGCGGCTGCACAACGAGATCATCAACGTGGGTAGCACCGAACATCTCACCGTCAACCAACTGGCCGACGCCGTGTGCGAGGAGATGGGCGTGCCCAGCTACCCGCGCGACCATCTGCCGGAACGGCCCCTCGAAGTGAAGACGGCGTTTCCCACATACACCAAGAGCGAAAAACTGCTCGATTACGCCGAGTCCGTCGGCTGGAAAGAAGGAATTCGCCGCATGGCCGCCTGGGCCAAAGCCCAAGGCCCCCAAAAATGGCGCAACTCCGACCCGCTCGAAATCATCACCGAAAAAACCCCAAAACCGTGGATCATGGAATTGGAGTGAGCTTACTGCATTGTTCCATGCGTTCGCCAACGGATCGAGTCGTCCGTAGCGCCCGGCCTTCGTGCCGGGCGTAACGCGGCCTAAACGCTTAGGTCGTTCGCCAGCCGCAGAAAGGGTTAACGGGACCAGTCGGACGATGAAGCCTATCGGATCTTCCGTATCACGGGCATCGGTCATAGAATTCAGTATCCGAGTAGCCGTACATGTCTGCCGGATAGTTCTCGGGTGTCTTGTAAACCCCAGCGCCCCCCCATTTCCCGACCAGCCAAACAAAATACGACTCAATTTCACATCGCGACCCATGCTGGTAATCGAAATTCCAGACTCTCTTGCGACCATGGCCGGCGATGTCCGGCTCGAATGGATATAGCTGGGCCGCGTCGTAGCATTGCATAACAAAAGGCTCCGGGTCATACAACCAGACATCGGTCCGTCCGACCATGTAAGCGTAGCAATTGTACCGCGCACTTGGCGCGCTGATTCGATACTGGTACGGCGGCCCTGACGGATCGGTTTCGATGAGTCTGTTTATGTCCTCTTGCTCTTGTTGGCTAAAGTCTGCGTCAAAAAGCACCCTGTAGCCCACGCATGTCCCCCAGCAGGTCTTTACCTGCCAGCCATCGTACGCGGGATCGCCGGGGATTGGCGGTGTGGCAAAGTTAAGGTATCGTTTGACGATCAAGTACGTTGTCCCGTCGGGCGCCTTCGCGTCAAACACATCACCAACTTCCTCGCCATTGGCGGCAGCCCACAACGAGACCGTGCAGGCCACGGCCGACAGCACGAGAATTCGGTTAAATGGCGAACTGTATTTCTTGTCCATTTTCGATTCTCCTTCCGAGTTATTCGCGTAAATCCACCACATTGTTTCCCTTGCTTAACACTCGATCTCCCCAGTCCAGAATTTCCGTCTGGTAGTCGAAGTAATCTTGAGTATCATCTACCCACTTTCCGCGAGCTCCGCTGTAGGCAGTCAACAAGTTCGACGGCACACCCGGGCCCGGTACATTCGGTGTTTGACTCTCGACCGCCCAACACGAGAGAATCCGGTCACAGGCGTAAGCCAGAATCATCCCGGATTTCGTTAGGACGCCTTGCTTCGCTGGCGCAACCGTGTAGTTATTCTCATTCCAGTAGCGCTCTGCATATTCTGCCCACCCTCCCTGTACTAGGCGATGCGCATCGAGTACGATTTCGAGCGAACGAGGCGGGGGTTCCACTTCGGAAACCACCAGTACCAACGCTAACGTTCCACCGGGAGCGATCAGACACGGCTGCCATCGTTCTCCGTACGCCGTATATGAAGGCATTCCATGTAGCGCAGAAGTCAGTTCATCAATAACTCGCTCAGCAAGCCACTTCCGCTCGGCGTCGTTGCCATCACGAGCGAGCCCCAGTAGTTTCCTCACGCGTGGTTCATTTAAGACTTGGCGTAGGTAGGCCGCATCCGTACTCGCCGTGATATTGGCCAACGGGTCCTCCATAAGTTTGGCGATGGTCTGTTCAACCGGTTCGTTCTTGATCTCTTCCTCTCTGGCCTTTTTCAACCGCCGTGCGTGGGCAAGGAGCAACATATCTCGGACCATCTGCGCCTCCAAGTTCATCTGATCGATATCGGCGGCGGTGACAGGTGCCGCTTGCTTCGGGGCGCGGCTGTGAGTTGCCGGGGTAACTTGGTGGGGATTGATATTCGCCTTTTGGATCGGCGTGGGGAACGAGGCCGGCGCTGTCGTTTGGTTGGCAAGTTCTTGAGGTCGAACACGTGGCAGGTCGCGACTCACGAGCAGTATCGCCACTAGAATTGCGACGCCGAGCGAAGCGGCGCCAACAAGAATAACCCGAGCGGTCGTTCGGGCGCCTGGCCTCCCACGTTTGGCAGTCTTCATATCACTAAAACCCCCGGATGCAAGTTACATCGTAGCATAGCTCCCCTCCCCCACTATCAAGAACTTTTTTCATTCCGGTCGCTGCCATGATTGGCCGGCCCCCGAACTGCGAGAGGAGCGCATCCGCAAGTGGCGCGAGCATGCGCTATCAGATACGTCATAGGATGAGATTCTTCACTTCGTTCAGAATGACAAGGGGAAAGTTCAGAATGACACGCGAAAACAGTCGCGTCGTCAGCCCGCATTTACTGGCGCGCCGGTAGCCGCAAATACTCCTTCAGTGCCTCCTGCCAGGTGGGCATGATGTCGAGTTCTTGGTTGCGGAGGTTGTAGTTGTCGAGGACGGAGTAGTTGGGGCGCTTTACGGTGGACTGGAAAGTTTTCGAGGTGGTTTGCACCAGCGTCGTATGCGTCTTGGTTTCTTCGAAGATGGTTTGGGCGAATTCGTACCAGGAGCACTGACCCTGGCAGGTGGCGTGGTACAGGCCGGGGCGGCTTTTTTCGGCGAGCAGTTTGATTTGCTGGGCCAGGGCGACCGTGTAGGTGGGGGTAGTGACCTCGTCGGTGACCACGCGGACTTCGGGCTGGGTGCGCGCGAGGCGCAGCATCAGTTGCACGAAGTTCGGGCTGTTCTTACCTTTGCACGGGGTCGGGCCGTAGAGGGCGGCGGTACGCACAATGAAATGCCGCTCGCATTCCGCGGCCACTAAGTGTTCGCCCGCGAGTTTGCTGGCCCCGTATACGCTCAGCGGCCTGGGCAAGTCGGTTTCCGCGTAGGGGCGGTCGTGGTCGCCTCCGAACACGTAGTCGGTGCTGAGGTGCACGAGCGGAACCCCGCGCGCCTGGCAGGCCAGCGCGACATTGCGGGCACCGTTGGCATTTACGGAAAACGCCCAGTCCGGCCGGCGCTCGCATTCGGGCAGATCATGGGCCGCGGCCGTATTGATGACGAGGTCAGGGGTCAGTTCGCCGGTGATCCGCTGCCAGACCCGTGTGGCGTGTCGGACCTCGAGGTCCTCCTGGGTCAGCCCGCGCACGTCGTGGCCCGCGGCGGTATAGACGCGGCAGATTTCCACGCCCAACTGGCCGTCACCGCCGATTACCACAATCTTCACGGCGGCCTCGAAATCAAAAGATGCTGCCCATGCGTTCGAGGTAGTTTTGGGCTTCGACGAGCAATTCGAGCCAGCGGATGTTGTAGTACTTCGGATTATGGAAGTCCGCGGCGATGCCTTCGCGAATTCTCTGGGCCATGTCGCGGGCCGAATCCTCGACCGAAACACTGGGCCGGAAGCCGAGCACTTTCTCAATCTTGCGCGTACTGATCCGATAACTTCGTGCGACCTTGCTGTCGTACTCGACTTCGATGTCCGCGTCCACGATGCCTTGCACGGCCTTCTTCACCCAATGGGCGAGTTCGAGGATGCGGAAGTTCTTGTACGATAGGTTGAAGATTTGGCCGGCCACGTCTTTGGGGTCCGCGGCTAGACACGCCAGGTAGCATCGGGCCACGTCGGTCACGTCCACCAGGGGCCGCCACATCTCACCGCCGCAGTGCACGGCGAGGCGTCCCGATTCGAAGGCGCATTTCACGAAGGTGTTTACCACGAGGTCGTAGCGCATGCGCGGGCTCCAACCGTAGACCGTTCCCTGGCGCAGAATAACGGGTTGGAAGGTATCGTCGGCGAGGGCCAAGACCGCTTTTTCCGCTTCGAACTTGCTGGTCGCGTAGGCGGCGTGCGGTTCGACGTCGGCGGTTTCGTCTTGGATCACGTCCTCGGCCATCAGGCCGCGATCATAGATGGAACAACTCGACGCGAGGATGAACCGCCGGATGCCTCGGTCTTTGCAGGCCTCGGCCAGGCGCGCAGTCGCCTCGGTATTGACTTTGCGATTGGCTTCCGGATTGAATTCGGCCGTGGGGTCGTTGCTCAACCCGGCGAGATGTATTACTCCGCGAATGTCGTCAAGAACCTCGTCGTCGAAGGTACAGATATCCGCCTCGACAATTTCGACCTTGTTCCCAAAGGCCTCGAGCGAGGATTGACCGTAGAGAAACTTGTCCAGAACGCGAACCGCTAACCCCTTGTCCAGGAGTTCGCGCACGGTCACCGCGCCGATATATCCCGCACCACCTGTAACTAGGATCATCTATGAGGCTTCCTTGCTTGCCGGAGATCGGGTTTGCATCAGCCTGGTTATGTTGCCCCTTTCATAGTCTTTTCTGGCTTCAGCGATGGAGGCTAAGTAGTTTTGGCTGCTCAGGGCGGTCAAGTCCTCTGCGAAATCTTCAAGGGCTTCCCGAACAGAGGCTGAAATTAGTTCCTTCAATTCCTCCTTGGTGAGGTCGGCAACTCTGTTAGTCATTTTTCAATTCCTGCGTTCCTGAGTTCCAGATTTGCCCTTCATCATGCATTCGAATTATCAGTTTCATCGCCGGCACGTGTCAATCTTGCTCATACTCTCGCCCCCTGGGTTCGCTTTGCCAAAGCGTTCAAACGGGGCACGGCGTGGGCGAAGAACTTTTTGTAGGCTTCACAAAAGGCGGTCGGTTCGGTGAGTGAGCCGCTCGAGACCCGGTCTTTCTGACAGCCGCCGTGACAGAGCGAGCGCCAACGGCAACCGCGGCATTCGGGCACCTTGTCTTTTTGGTAGGCGAATTGACGATACTTCTCGGTTTCGAGGAAGGATTCGAGGGGCGCTTCCATGACGTTGCCGAGTTTCCAATCCCGAAACACGAAGAAGTCGCAGGGATATACGTCGCCGTTGTGTTCGATGACGATGTAGTGATTGCAGACCCGGCCATACGTGCATAGTCCGCTCGGCTCACCCAGACGGGTCGCGAGTAGGGAATCGAAGTCGCGGATCGAGACGCGTCCGAAGCCGTCACCGGCCCAGTAGTCGAAGGTATCGCAGAGGAAATCGCCGTAAGCCCCGACGGGGACGTTGTAGGGCATGCCGGGTTCGAGGCACGGAATGAATTGCAGATAGTTAAAGCCTTGGTCCGTGAACCAGCGCAGCAACTCTGCGCCCAGATACACGTTGTCTGAGTTCACGACGCAGAGGATATTATACGGAACTTGGTAGCGGTCCATGAGGCGGGCGGCGGCCATGGCCTTGTCCCAGTTGCCGCGGCGGGCGTGGTCGTGCCGGCGGCGATTGTGAATTTCGGGGGGGCCGTCAATGCTGAGCCCGACGAGGAACTTGTAGTCGCGGAACAGGGCGCACCAATCTTCATTGAGCAACACGCCGTTGGTCTGGATGGCATTGCCCACTCCCTGGCCTGGCGCGCCGTGCTTCTTTTCCAACTCGATGACCGTGCGAAAGAAGTCCAGGCCCGCCAGCGTCGGCTCGCCGCCCTGCCACGCGAAGACGGTTTGTGGAAAGCGCAATTGCAGAAGCCCGGAGATCACGCGCTCGAGCACGTCGTCCGGCATGATGTGCCGACCCTTGGTCTCGTACAACTCGCCGGCCCGCAGATAGAAGCAGTAATCGCAATGCAGATTGCAGTCGGCGCCGACCGGCTTGATCAGCAATTGGAATTGGCGGCAGTTGGGCATGTACGGGAGTGTATCAGATGCCGATAAACGCTTGCCATAAACCAGTAAAGACCAATGAGTACCGAGTACGGAGTACCGAGCGCCGAGTGCGGAACTCCGAGCGACAGGAAACGAGGAACCGGGATGGGGGATTTCGGGGATGAAACCGGGGTAGGGGTGCGTAAGTGCTTGTCCTGCAACGGGAGAAGCGGAGGCAAGGTGGGGATTTGGCGCGAAAAAACGGTACAAAATCGGTACAAAAACGGACATTTTTGGTGAAAAGCGGTGCAAGAGCGAACAAAAGCGAACCAAATCGGTACAAAAACGGGATACATTTTTGTAGGATATGGCCGAGTGCGGAATCCGCCTGAGGCGGACAAGTGCGGATTGCGGATTGCGGAATGAGGAGTTGTGAGCGGTGACGAGCTTAAGGTATGGCCGCGCGAAACGTACCGGCACGGTCATCGCGGGTTGGCAAGTATGGGTAAGCACATGGTTCTCCTTTCGTGGGCGGCCCGCGCCGAGGCGGGAATGTCCGTGTTGCAAATCTCCCTCTATATATATAGCCCCGGCCGTTGCACTCGGCGTGCTATAGAGGCCAAAGATACGAAAATTATAAAGAGGACCACAGGATTGCAGATTGCGGAATGATACCGATTGCGGATTGCGGAGTGAGTTACCGCGAAGCAGCGGTCGTTTGTGCTCTTTGGGTTATTCGTTTTTTCTAACCAGAAGGAACCCGCCTTCGCTGGAGCTTCGGCGGGCAAGCGCAAAGAGCCCAAAGAACTCAATCGGACGGGGGATGATTACGTGCGGGCCGTGGAGGAGTTAACCCGGGACAGACTTCAACGTGGATCAACGGATTGACCGGCTATGACGGCTACGCTCGCGTGTTGGGCGGCGTGCGCTCCGCCGAGTATTGAGGATCAAAATCTGGGGAACGTCCCCGGTTTACCCTCAAGCAACTCAAAGGAGGTAAGGGACTCACCCTGTGGGCGAAAAGGATCGCGGGCATCGCGCCCGCGATTCATCGGCAAGATGCCGAGGCCACTAACTGCCCATCGCCGTTCTTAGAGTTAATTATGGTCTTGCAGAATTGGCCCTTCGATCATATAATTCAGAAAAGGGGTATAGTGGCGTTGGGGATGTAATTATGCGGTCCTGGGAGCGTCCAAGAAGGGGGCCATTCACCAGCGGGTGGAATCGTGTGCGCACCCAAATGACAAACGCGTGCAAAATTCATGGTGGCCTACTTTGTCAGCGGATTACGGTACGTCATCTTTGCGCGTGCGTGGCTATTCTCCTCAGTTGCCCGGCGTTTGCGGCGGTCTGGTACGTAAACAAGGACAACGCGTCGCAAATGCAGGACGGGACTTCTTGGACAACGGCCTTCAACACGGTTCAAGCCGCGATTGATGCCGCGGCAAGCGGCGGCGGCGAAGTCTGGGTCGCCCAAGGTGTCTACGGCGAACCGCGCACCTCGATGATGCACGAGCCGCCGGTAGATACCGGTTCGATTGTGATGAAGGCGGGGGTCCATCTTTACGGGGGATTCCTCGGAGACGAAATCACGCGCACCGAACGCGATTGGGCCGCCTATCCGGCCGTGCTGGACGGTTCAAAAGCTCGCGATGGCCAACCGGCTTACCACGTAGTAGTCGGGGCCAATGACGCGACGCTGGATGGTTTCACCGTGACGGGCGGAGCAGCCATTGGCAATCCCATGACGGGACAATGGTTAGCTGGCAGTGGTGGTGGAATGCACAACTGGTCGTCATCCCCCACGATCGCAAACTGTACCTTCGAACATAATGAAGCAGAATCGGTTGGCGGCGGAATGTACAATGGAAATAGTTCCTCATCCGTCATTGCCAATTGCGTCTTCAGGAATAATTCGGCCGCCGACGGTGGCGGCTTTGGCAGTGGGAATTCCCTTTCGAAGCTGAGCGGGTGCACATTCCTTGCCAATGATGCCCGGACTGACGGTGGCGGCATGTACGCCAAGGGTGGCTCGCTGGTCGTTAGCAACTGCGTGCTGGAGGATAACTCGAGCATAAGGATTGGGGGCGGTCTCCTTTGCTCTTCCGCCGCGGCCACCGTTAGCAATTGCATGTTCAGACATAACTCGGGAGGAGGGTTATTCAGCAACGATTCGACCATTGCTGCTTCTAATTGTGTATTTGTTGGCAACCGCGCGTGGGGGTTTATTGTCGGTTCTTCCGAGGTTTCCGAGACTGTTGTCAGAAACTGTACCTTTGTAAGAAACCTGGAAGCCGGTATGTATATAGGCTATTACTCGAAAACCACAGTCACTAACTGCATTTTCTGGGATAACTTGCCCCGCGCCGTATTCAGCTATTCGAGCTCTGCCTCGGTGAGCTTCAGCAACGTACAAATGCCGGAAGGTACTGTCTATCCCGGAGCCGGAAACATGAACGCCGATCCAAAGTTTTTGTCGAGAACGTTTGGCGACTATCGGCTTTGGGCGGGCTCTCCATGTGTAGACGCGGGTACGGCCAGCGACGCTCCGACTACGGACATCTTGGGCGAAGCGCGACCTCAGGGGGCAGGCGTAGACATGGGAGCCTACGAATTTCCCACCGGCTTTTCCGACACGGATGGTGACCTGTTACCGGATACTTGGGAAGGAGATAGCGATCTCGATCAAGACGGAAGACCGAACTCGGATGACTTGGACAGCGACGGTGACGGCACAAATGACGACGACGAAGCGTCCGTAGGCCGCGATGCGTACCGGCCCTATAGAATTTGTTTGGTAGACAAAAAGAACACTTCGGGTATTGAGGACGGGCAGAGTTGGCCTACAGCTTTAACGACGATACAGTCAGGTATTGACGCTGCTGCCGCCAGCGGGGAAGGAGAAGTCTGGGTGGCACACGGAATATATGATGAGTTGCGGACTTCCGTGATGCACGACCCGCCGGTGAACACGGCGTCAGTGGTAATGCATGAGCGCGTATCTCTTTACGGCGGCTTTGCCGGGACGGAAACCGAGCGAAATCAACGCGATTGGAGTACAAACGTAACTGTCATTGATGGATCGATCTCACGCGTGGGCGAGGCAGCATACCATGTGATCGTTGGCGCGCATAAGGCAACGCTCGATGGGTTCACCATCACCGGTGGTGACGCACTAGGGAACCTGCCGCCGGAGTCGGCCAACGGTGGCGGCATGTACAACGAGGCCTGCTCCCCAATCGTCAGAAACTGTATTCTAATCGGAAACTCTGCCGATGGTTCCGGCGGCGGAATGGAAAACTTGAGATCCGCGGCCGAAGTCGCGAATTGTACGTTCCGACAGAACTCGGCTGATACGGAGGGCGGAGGCATCAATAACAATCGGTCTTTGCCCCAACTGATGGACTGCAAATTCGTCGGGAATTCAGCCGCTCAAGGCGCCGGCATATACAGCAATGGTTTTGATGACGGTTACGGCCTCAGTTCGAATCCAATTGTTTCTCGCTGTGTCTTTGAACGTAACTCGGCAAACGAAGGCGGGGGGATATACAACACGGGGTACGCATTAAGGGTCTCTGACTGCATTTTCACTGGAAATTCGGCCTCGCGAGGGGCCGGTGTGTATAGCTACAACTGCCTGTCAACTATCGGCAACTGTGTCTTTAGGGGGAACTCGGCCGGTTGGGCAGGTGGCGCTTTGTACTACGAGCTTTACATTGGCGATGACAAAGGCGATGTTCGCAATAAGGTCGCGCATCCTGAGCGATTCCTGAACTGGGACGTGATGCTTCCTCGTGACGACGCCGCCTTGTCTGGCAGTACTAACTTGGCGGACGGAGTCGTGCCTAAGGTCGCCGAACCTACATCGCGGATGACGAACTGCACGCTGAGCCGCAACTCCGCCCAACGGGGTGGCGGCATCTACGTCGAGTATTGGGCCCGCGTTGCTCTCACAAATTGCATTCTTTGGGAGGACGTTTCCCAAGAGATCTTCGTCGAGGGAGGACCGTATCTAACCGTCAATTACTGCGATGTTCAGATGGCTGAAGGATCGAGATATTTCGGTATAGGAAACATCAATGCCGATCCTCTTTTTCTGTATGCGTCCTTCGGCGATCTCCGGCTGCGACGGGACTCGCCTTGCCTCAACGTAGGCACGGGTAACGGTGCGCCCGCCTTTGATATGCTTGGGGTCACGCGCCCACAAGGGCCGGGCGTGGACATGGGAGCCTATGAGTTCCCGTCTGACTCTGCCGATACGGACGCGGATGGAATTCCGGACGTCTGGGAAGGCAACGCGGATGTAGATGGTGATGGGACAGCCAACCTGGATGATTTGGACAGTGACGGCGACGGCCTCGATGACGAGAGTGAAATATCGGCGGAAGGCAATCCGTACCACGCGCCGGACATCTGGTATGTAGACCGCGATAGTAATTCAGGTGTTGAGGACGGGCGAACCTGGGAAACCGCATTCACGACGGTCCAAGCGGCAATTGACGCGGCTCTGCCACTCGGTGAAGACGAAGTCTGGGTAGCAGAAGGCGTGTACGACGATGAGCGAACGTCGGTAATGCACGACCCACCGGTCAATACGGGTTCTTTACTGATGAAAGAAGGTGTTCACCTCTATGGTGGCTTCGCTGGAACCGAGATTGCACGTACTCAGCGTGACTGGGCTAAACGCGTGACCGTGCTTGATGGCTCCAAGGCCCGAGGAGGCCAGCCCGCCTACCATGTGGTCGTCGGAGCCAGTTATGCCGTCCTCGATGGGTTTACCATTACTGGCGGAGTGGCGCGTGGGGAAGATTGGGACGGGAGCTCACGTGGCGCTGGGATGGTCAATAGCTATTTCAATTCGCCCACCATTGTCAACTGTACCTTTCGCGACAACTGGTCAGAATATCAAGGCGGGGCAATGTACAACGTGTGGTCTTCGGCCACAGTTGTCAACTCTATTTTCCTCGGCAACGCCACGGCCAGTAGCGGCAGTGCCATGTATAACGTGTCTTCATCGGTCACTATCACCAACTGTACCTTCTCTCACAACTCCGCTGGTTGGGGCGGGTTGGGTGGCTGCGTCACGAATGCCAACGCCACGACACGACTTGCCAATTGTATCATGTGGGGCAATGGGCTCACTGAGGTACACAACGGAGATGGCGCGTCGGTTGTGACCCATAGCAACGTCCAGATGAGAGACGATTCGGTGTATCCGGGTACGGGCAATATTAATGCAGACCCAGTGTTTCTCTGGGACCTGCGCATTGCCGGCACATCACCATGCATTGACGTAGGAACGGAGGCTGGCGCCCCACAGTACGACGTACTGGGAACGCCACGCCCTCAAGGTGCCGGCGTGGATATGGGGGCTTACGAGTTTCCAAGTGATTCTCTGGATGCAGATGCTGATTTCTTGCCGGACTCTTGGGAAGGTGAGAACGATCTTGACGCCGATGGCACACCAAACACAGAGGACGTGGACAGCGATGGCGACGGAGTCGGCGATACGGAAGAAGCTTTCGGCGAACGCAACCCCTACCGGATGCTCAAAGTGTGGTACGTGGACCGACGCAATCTTTCGAAGATACAGGACGGGAGTAGCTGGGCGACGGCGTTTGCCGCCATTCAACCCGCCATAGACGCAGCCGACGCAACTGGAAACGATGCGGTCTGGGTAGCAGAAGGGATCTACGATGAGCCGCGCGTTTCTTTCGTAGACGATCCAGCCTTAAACGCCGGCTCGCTGGTCATGAGGCGAGATATCCCGGTCTATGGAGGCTTCAGCGGAATGGAAACCGCCCGCGATCAGCGAGACTGGCGACAGCACGTCACCGTGATTGATGGGTCAAAAGCGAGAGACGGCGAACCTGCTTACCACGTGGTGGTAGCGTCCCGTACGACCATCCTAGACGGATTCACAATTACAGGAGGTGCCGCAACGGGAAGTGATGTTGACAGCGGCTCGGGCGGCGGGATGTATATCAGATTCTTCGCACCCGTCGTGTCAAACTGCACTTTTACTCGAAACACTGCACGAGACGGAGGCGGCATTGCGTGCCCATCGGCATCACCCGCAATCATCAATTGTGTATTCACCGGGAATTCCGCGGTGCGGGGCGGGGGTATGTACAGTTCAGATAGTGCCAGATTTTCGGTTTCGAATTGTTCCTTTATTGACAATTCCGCGGAAGAGGGCGGCGCCTTGGCGAATTACTACTATGCTTACGGTACCATCGCCGACTGTAGCTTCAACCGCAATTCAGCCGCTGACGGCGGCGGAATCTACAACGGATACTGGCTGGATCTCACGGACTGCACGTTCAGTGAAAACTTGGCCGTGCATGGCGGAGGTATGGCAAAGGTCGGGTCTGGCCAAACCGTCAGTAACTGCATCTTCAACGACAACATTGGCACCGAAGATGGCGGTGGAATGTACAACGAGACCGCCTACTGTGAGGTCAACGCGTGTATCTTTCGCCGGAACACTGCGGGTCGCGGAGGAGGGATCGCCAACAACGGATACAATAAATCCGAGGTTGTCAACTGCTCGTTTGTGGAAAATGCGGCCGACCTGGGGGGAGGAATCTTCAGTGAAGATCCTTACGAATGGAACTTCCTGACTATTTTCAATACTACCTTCAGCGTTAACCTCGCGACGAGCGGCGGCGGGATATACAGCAATAACGCCATCCCACCTACGATTACCAACAGCATCTTCTGGGGCGATAGCCCAGACGAAATCCACAACGAATCGGCGTTCCCGGTCGTGACTTTTAGCGACGTGGAGATTCCAGGCGGAGGAGTCCTTCTGGGCACGAACAGCATGAATCGGGACCCGCTTTTTTACTGGGATTTCAGGATCGGGATGGGTTCTCCCTGCATCAATGCCGGAACCAACATCGAAGCGCCCACCGAAGATATTCTCGGTACCTCGCGACAACAGGGCGGACGACCGGACATGGGCGCCTATGAATATCCGAGTGATTCGCCCGACTCCGATGGCGATACCATTCCGGACGGGTGGGAAGGAACCGAAGACTTGGATGGGGATGGCATGCCCAATCACCTCGATACGGACAGCGACGGGGATGGTCTGGATGATGCGGAGGAGGCGGTGAATGGTCCCAATCCTTATAGTGCCGACACGGATGAGGACGGCATGCCGGATGGTTGGGAGCGGACTTTTGGATTGGACCCGCGTGCCGATGATTCTGCCGACGATGCGGATCGAGATGGATTAACGAACGGGGTTGAATACGGATACGGAACCAGTCCGATTGATGCTGATACCGATGATAATGGCATTCCCGACAACGAGGAGGACTATTCGGGGTCGGTATCGGGCGTCGTGAGAGATGAGCTTCGAGCGATTCCGATTGTGGGGGCGGAGGTGTGCCTTTTGCCAGAAGTTTGCATGGAAACGGATGGAGAAGGCGCGTATTCGTTTTCCGGACTTGCGCCCGGGGATTACGAAGTGCACGCCAACGCCGCGCGCTACCTTCCCTGTCCTGTTACGACGCTGCAAGTCGGGCCGGCTTCGAACACGTCGTTGGATTTGCTTCTGTATCCGCGCGATGATATTGACGTCAACGGGGCGTTTGACGCGGTGGACGTGCAACGAGTGATCGCAGGCGCATTGGGAATCGGGCTCGATGGAATGAATTCGGATGTCAACGACGATGCGCAGGTGAATGCGGTTGACGTCCAACTCGTGATCAATGCGGTTTTGGGAGTGGCATAGGTTTTGTAAGCAGTGCCGCGGGTGACGTCGTGAGTTCGGTTCGAAGAACTCGACCTTTCTGGTCATGCGGAGTCCCTCGCCGCGCGGGAAAGCATCTGTGGTATCCGAGTCTTCGGTGTGCGAGATCCTTCCCCCGCCGTCGCGGCGGTGAGAGTATCGGCGGGACGGGTGAACGGGCGGAAGGGACCTAAGAGACTCAAAGGACCAAAGGGACATTGGCTTGACGAGTAAACGGGGACGCGGACAGATTCTCCGTCGTGTTGAAAGTGTGCGAACTCGTTTGGACTTCCGGGTATAATCTGCCGATCTTGGGGTGACGCGTGTTCAAAATTGGTTTTTGTTATCTGATGGATTGGGAGGCGCGCGAAATGCGCGACCAGCTTTCGCGGCTGAAGGGGTTGGGGTATGAGGGGGTCGAGTTTTGGGATCACACATTGAAGCAGGTGGAGGTTTCGCGACTGGCGGGTCTGCTGGCGGAAATCGGTATTGCTTGCGCGCAGATTTGTCCGTACTTTGATTTCGTGCACGGACAAGAGGCGTGGGACGAGTCTATGCGCATTGCGGACGAGTGTTGTCGGTGGTCCGTGCAATTGGGCAAGCCGCTGATTCGCGTTTTTACCGGCGGGCGCGTCGGTCCGGCGGAGGGTACGCCCGGGCAGTGGGACGCGGCGGTCCGTGGTTTGCAGCGTATCTGTGATATGGCGGCGGCGGATGGTCTGCGGCTGGCGCTGGAATGTCATACGGGCAGCTTGATGGAAGATTCGCCGAGTACATTGCGACTGCTGCAAGGCGTGGAACGCTCCAACCTTGGGGTCAATCTGCAGCTACCGTTGAAGAGCGGTCACGAGCCGGTCGAGGTGAGCCTGGAGCATTTGGGACGGCCTACATGGCACATGCACGCGCATAATTACACGGCGCTCGTTGGCGGGGAGCAGCGACCGCTCGGTGAGGGCGTGCTGGATTATCATTCCATTCTCTCGCGCCTTATCCAGGACGGTTTCCGGGGCTACGTGTCGATCGAGCACGCGAATTACGACGGGAGGCGCGATCCGTGGGAAGTCGCCCAAACCGAGGCGCAATATCTCAAGAGGCTGCGCGAACAGATTGTCGCAGCGTGACTGAGGGCACAGACGGACACGCTTGCGCCCGCCGCGGAGAGCGGGACGCTACTCTTCACGAAAATGGGCTTTAAGCACGGGTGGTTTGCGGGTGGACGCACGTTGAATTGAAAGTCGGAGGCCATTACCATTGGCGAATCGTGATCGAGGGAACTTCGAGTACGGGAGTACCGTGGCGCGTGGCGCAAGATTCAGGTGACCGGCGTGGAAGGGCGTACTTACGGAACCGACAACTAGAACGACGGCGCTGCAACCGCTAACTTTGGATGGCCTCGTGAGGAGGTATCGTCTGGCCGAGCCCGTGTATGTGACCCGCCCGACCATGCCGTCCCTAGCCCGTTATTCGGAGAAACTGGAAGGGGTTTGGCGTCGCCGTTGGCTCACCAACGAGGGCGAATTGCATCGCGAACTCGAAGGGCGGCTCCGCGAGCGCCTCGGCCTCGAATACGTAAGTCTGTTCTGCAACGGCACGATCGCGTTGATGGTCGCCTTGCAGGCGTTGCGCACCCATGGGGGCGAAGTCATTACGACCCCTTTTACCTTTCCCGCCACGGCGCACGTGCTCTTTTGGAATGGTATTCGCCCGGTGTTTTGCGATATAGACGCGGAGACGTTCAACCTGGATCCGCGTCAGATCGAGCCGCTCATCAGCGCGGAAACTCAGGCAATCCTGCCGGTCCACGTCTATGGGACGCCGTGCGACGTGGACGCAATTCAAGCGATTGCCGACCGGCACGGACTTCGTGTGCTCTACGACGCGGCGCACGCGTTTGGCGTGGAATACCATGGAAGATCATTGTTATCTTACGGGGACGCGTCGGTCTTAAGTTTCCACGCGACCAAGCTGTTTACGACCGTCGAGGGGGGCGCCCTGGTGTCGAAAACACCGGAGCAATTCCGGCGGGTGAATTTCCTCAAGAACTTCGGTATCGCGGATGAAGACACGGTGATCGGCCCCGGAATCAACGGCAAACTCAATGAACTTCAGGCCGCATTCGGTTTATTGCAACTGGAAACGGTGGACGTGGAGATTGCAAATCGCCAGAGGCTGACCGACTTGTATCGCGAGCAATTGACGGATGTGCCGGGAATTATCATCCGCGGTGATCGGCCCGGCGTAAGCCACAACTATGGGTACCTGCCCATTCTGGTGGAACCTGAGAAGTTCGGAATGTGTCGCGATGAACTCTGTGATTCGCTGCGAGAATTCAACATCTTTGCGCGCAAGTACTTCCATCCGTTGTGCTCGCATTTTCCTTGTTATTCCGCGCTTCCGTCAGCGGACCCCAAACGTCTTCCGACGGCGGAACGCGTGGCGGGGCAGGTGCTGTGCTTGCCCATCTATGGCGAACTGGATCGGGAAACCGTACTGGCGATTTGCGAGACTATTCGCCAACTCGGCCGCTTGGGGCGTACGGATTCCGGCGGCGGTAGATAGGGCTAGGCCTTACCGGAAATGGACAGGCCGTCGAAGATAGTCATCATCGGGACTGGGGGCATGGGTCGGGAGACGCTGTGGATTGCCCAGGCCCACAACGCGGCTCGCCCCGACCAGGCTTTTGAAATTTGCGGATTCCTGACGTGCGAAAAGGAATTGCACGGGTCGCCAGTGTGCGGAATCCCGGTGTTGGGGGCCGAAGATTGGGTGGAGGGACGGGAGGGTATCGCGGCGGTCTGCGCGATCGGCGATCCGCGGGCTCGCCGTAAGATCGTGCAGCAGCTCGAGGGAAAAGGGGTTGCGTTCGTCGCGTTGCTTCATCCGTCCGCGCAGATATCCGAATATGTAACACTGGGGGTCGGCGGCGTGATCAGTGCAAATGCCGTAGTGACCACACAGGTATCCATTGGGAATCATGTCATTATTAATGCCAACGCGACGGTCAGCCATGACGCCGTGCTCGAGGATTTCGTAACCCTCGCGCCCGGGGTCCAGGTTACGGGCGGCGTATGCGTGGAATACGGGGCTGAACTCGGCGCGAACAGTGTGGTTCTTCCTCGGAAGCGAATCGGCCGGGGCGCCGTGGTAGGGGCCGGAGCGGTAGTCACGCGCGACGTCCAGGCAAACACAGTCAATGCGGGAGTTCCCGCGCGCATGGTCCGGAACCTCCCGGCGGAGTTATGGATGTGAACACGGAGTAACGCGGCTTATGCCACAGGAAACAATAAACGAGGCCACGGCCCGCAGCGAGGTGGTCGATCAAACACCTGAATTTTCGGCAATCATCACCTCCTATTTCGAGGAGAATTCCCTTCCCGAATTCTATCGGCGACTGAGCTCGGCCCTGGAATCGCTCGGCCGAACTTATGAAATTATTTTTGTCAACGACGGTAGCCTGGATAAAACCTTCGACGTGATGGTCGGGATTCTTGAGCAAGACTCGCACGTATACACGGTAATAGATTTGTTCAAGAACTCCGGGCAGTTGGCAGCCATGACGGCGGGCCTTACTCACGCGCGGGGCGCCGTCTTTCTCTTCATGGACAGCGATCTGCAATTGGATCCGGAAGAACTCCCCTTGCTGGTGGCGGAATATGACTTGGGTCGGGACGTCGTCAGTGGTTGCCGGCGAGATCGGAAAGACTCCTCGACGCGCGTGATTCCGTCTAAACTCGCCAACGTGATCATGCGCCGCGTGTCACGGACGCAATTCAAGGATTTCGGCTGCACGTTCAAACTCTACAACGCGAAGCTGATTCGCGCGTTCGCGTTTGGCCCGCACAAGCTGTTTAATACGGCAGCCGTCATCTCCAAGGCGCAACACTGCGCGGAAGTCCCCGTCACGCACCATCCGCGGCGCTTCGGTCAATCCGGTTGGACGTTTGCCAAACTCTGGGACTTCAACATGGAGAATATCGTTCGTCTGTTCGAACGGCCGTTCCAGAGCCTTGCGCTCATCAGCGTAGTGTTTGCGGTCCTGTTCGGGGTGCGCATCGCGGTGGATTATCTCACGCCGTTCCGGATTTTGCCTGCGGTTTCCAGCGGCCTGCTACTTAATGTCCTGGTAATCACCTTCTTGATCACGGTCGGGGCCTTGTGTCTAATCGGGGAATTCACGATCCGAGCTTTCATCTCGTCGCAGAAGGAGCCGAGCTACATTATTCGGCGCATGGTGCGACGTTAGCCGGAGGCCCCACGATCTTTCTCGGACATATTTTTATCGGAAATGAAGAATACGAGAAGCCGCGCATTTCCTCCGGGAAACACCTTCTTTGTGTAACGAATCTTCTGACGCTTCAGCAACTGTTCGAATGCATCCGAGTAATTGTTGGCATTCGCAGTCAGAATAACCCAACTGACGCGGCGTTGCGCATCATCCAGTGGCAGGTGACGACAGAGTTCTTCCAACGTCCTGAATCTGGGGATTAGGCGGCGGTCTCGTTTCAGATAGAACTCGAGACAATGGGCGGCGTGAATATGGTTGACGTAAATGGGTCGTTTGGGTGCGAGCGTAGCAACCCGTTCCGCCACCCCCTTCCATTCGGGACGATAAGGCAGCGAACAGACGTGGATACAGGTTTGAACCGCCAACAGTCCGGCTACCACGGTGGAAGCGAACCAGGCGCCCGGCCGCCAAGAGATGCTTTGAAGCGCGGCACCCACCAGAAGGAATAACGCATAGGAACTATAGCCCGTGTAGCGATGCACGAAACAGGGCCGCACTACCACCGAGATAGCGATGAGAATAAGCGGCGGCAGCACCGCCCATGCAAGGAGCAGAGACAAGCGTTCGCCCGCCGACCATGCCACCGGCGTGATCACGGTCCGCCATTTGAAGACGACAACACCCGCAAGTATCAAGGCGGCCAGAAATGGCGTAACGGCGAGTCCTTTTGTCAACCAATAATTCCACTCTAAAATCCATTTCGGACAATGTCCCGGCACGACAAAATAGGCCGCGCCCACGTATCGCAGGAACGCGTGGTAGACAAACTCTCCGTCCGGCACCCGAATCCAACTGGTAATCATACTCATGCGAGAGTTGTCCCGAAGGAGAATCCAAGGGATGATTGTTTGCGCCACGGTCGCATGGAGGAACATCCAGATGAACCAATCGCGAGTCCGGCCCCTACGCAGGAAGAAAATGGTCAGTACGACCCCTTCCGCGACCAGCAACAGCGCATTGAACGGATGGGTCCAGATCAAGGCCAAGCTGACGAGCCCGTGCGCCACCCACCAGAGTAATGCGGGACGACGGTCGGATGCTACGCGGAGCAAGGTGTACACGGAACATAGGGCCAACAGCCAACTCAATGCGTACATCCGGATTTCCAGACCGTATCGGAGATGCAAAGGCGCCCCCGCCACAAAAAGCGCCGCGATAAGGCCGGCCCTGCGCCCGTACAGGTCGCGACCAATTCCGTAGATGAGGGGTACCGTCAAGACACTGAATAGGACTGACAGGAGCCGCATGGTAGTTACCGAATGACCGAAGCAGCGCGCCCACAGATATTCGAGAATGAAATATAGCGGCATGCTGGGTTCGTCACGACGCACCTGCTGGAGACACTCGATGAGGCTCGGTTTCGTCAGATAACTCAGGCTGTACGTCTCGTCGTACCAGATTGATTCATTATCAATCCCATAGAGGCGTACCAGCACTGCCCCGGCTATGACAAGAATCAGACCTATGTACCACCATTTCGAGGTCGGTTGTGCCTCGTGCAAGTCCGAGTCTACGGGCCGGCGTCTCTCGGCCGCATCGAGCGGGTCGAGCGGAGAGGTCCACGTGGCGCCCTCGTCGAGAGTTAAGGGTTGTTCCCCCTTCGCGTCTTCAACGGCTTGGTCGGTCATGGGCGGGATTGTAGAGGAATCGGCCACATCGGCTCAACGGTCCGCCGTGGTTACTTCAGAAGTTTCCGGCCTTCCGACGATTTGATGCCGGCGATGATGCGTTCGAAGGCTTCGTCGTTGCTGCAGGCGGAGACGGCTTCGTCTTTCTCGACGAGTCCCTTTTTGTAGAGGTCTACGGCGTACTGGTCGAAGGTGGACATGTCGCTGTCCACCTCGATAATGTCGTGGAGGCGGCTGATCTCGCCTTCGAGGATGGCGTCGCGCACGATGGGTTTGCCGCCCAGCAGGATTTCCAGGCACGGAATGCGGCCGCCGCCCTTCCGTCGGAGCAAGCGCTGACACACCACGCCGCGCAAACAGTACGCCAGCTCCTGTCGAATCAGGTCGCGTTCTTGCGCGGGAAAGAAGCTGATCACGCGGTTGATGGTGTCCACGGCGGTCATGGTATGGAGGGTGCTGAACACCAAATGGCCGGTCTCGGCGGCGCTGACGGCGGCGCGGATCGTCTCCATGTCGCGCATTTCGCCGACGAGGATAACATCCGGGTCTTCGCGCAAAGCGCCGCGCAACGCGTTCGCGAACGAGAAGGTATCCCGTCCCACCTGGCGCTGCGAGATGATGCTTTTCTTGTCTTTGTAGACGTATTCGATGGGGTCTTCAATGGTGATGATGTGGGAATGGCGGGTGGTGTTGATGTAGTCCGCCATGGCCGCCAGCGTAGTGGACTTGCCGCTGCCGGTGACGCCGCAGACCAGGAACAGTCCCCGGTGGCTGTCGGCAATGTTCTGCACCACGGGTGGAATATTGAGGTCTTCGAACGGCAGCGGTTCTTCCGGGATCAGTCGCATGGCCAACGCCATCGCGCCTTGCTTGAAGTAGCCGCTCACGCGCAGGTAGCCGATACCCGCGGAGTGGAATTGAAAACTCACTTCCTTCTCCGCCTCGATCCGGTCCACCTCCGCCTGGCTCCCGAGTTGGAAGACCAGTTCCTGCAGATCGGCCGCCGTGAGCGCCGGCGCGTCCAGCGGGTGCAGATCGTTGTCCACGCGGATATAGGGAGGGGTGCCGGCGCGCAGGTGCAGGTCCGAGGCGCGCTGCGCCTTCATCTCCTCGACGAGCCGATTGATGTTGACTTCGTGTTTCTTGTAGCGGGTGACGTTAACTTCCCAGGTCTGCGAGCGCAACGATTTCCCCACAAAAGACTCGATCATTTGATCAATCGGCAGCAGGAGGGGCAGGTGACGCCATTCAAACGCCGGGAGCGTAACGGAGCAGGCGCCGTCGGCCAGTTGCAAGTTTGCGCCAATGCGCGTGGCTTCCAGCGCGCCGCGAAGCTGATTGGGATCGGTCCCCGGTTTAAGATTGAACGTGATGCGCAGGTGGTCCACGCGCTTCAGGATGTCGCCTGCGCGAGTGACCATCTCACAACCCGGGGTCTTGAACTGAGTCTCCTCCGGCAGGCCGGTCATACGGGAAATCTCGGTGATGCCGGTGCGGAAGACGTCGAAGACCGTGCTGGTAGCCTTGGTTCCAATAAACATAAGAGGGCCTCCCTCGAATGAATTCACACTTCCGGAAAGATGCAGCCAAAACTGCGGGAAGTGGACTGTAACACGAGGCGCGAGCGCATGTCAAAAGACCCCGTAGACGGGACAGGGCAATTGCATCTAAACTCTCGTATTCAAAACCGATTCCCCCCCGTCCCCCGCATGCGGGGGGAAGCCCTGATCGGAATGTCTTGGTAAAGTTAGCTGCGTTGCTCCCTCACCGCTTGCGGGGAGGGTTGGGGTAGTGGTCGTTTGAGCTGTAAGCCCGACTGGATTTCCCCGGTAATTTGATGCGATTGCCCTCACGCTCGAAGTTGCCAGAGATTGTCTCTTGTTGTAGAGTCCACGTCTGACCTGTAGTTCGGGGTCGGCGGGAAGGGTCATGTATGGCACAGGTGGTCATCGAGAAACCGGTAATCAACAGTCCTTATTCGGAACCCACCCGCCATTTCAAATTCACTGACGACGGGATCACCAACGAAATCATTGAAGGCAAGCGCCGCGTTAGCTCCTATTTCGTACCCATTCCCCGCCCCAGAAAACGCAGTAGACAACTTACGCTGGAAACGGAATGGACTGAGGACCGCCTCCAGGAAAACGAGTTCATCAACCAGGTTCGGCGACGCGTCGCCGCCTGGCGAGAGGGCCGCTACTACGGCGTGACCAAAACGACGGCTCGTCTTCTTGAATATTGGACCAACCCGGAACGAGAGAACAAACTCTTCTTTTGCCAGATAGAAGCGGTGGAAACGGCGATCTACTTAGCCGAGGTCGCGGGCCGGTCCGGCGATGGTTGGATTGAGCAACAACTCCGCGAGGCCAACGAAAGTTCGAATCCGCTCCTCTACCGCATTGCCTTCAAGATGGCCACCGGTAGCGGCAAGACGGTCGTCATGGCTATGCTCATCGCGTGGCAGGCCTTAAACAAACTCAACGATCGGCAGGATGCTCGATTTTCCGACACGTTCCTCGTGGTTACGCCCGGAATCACCATCCGGGACCGGCTGCGCGTTCTCCTGCCCAACGACCCGGAGAACTATTACCAACAACGCGATATTCTTGCACCTCATCTGCTGGAAGAGCTTCACAAGGCCAAGCTTCTCATTACCAACTACCACGCCTTTCTATTGCGCGAGAAAATCCCCTCCAACCGGTTGACCAAGCAAATTCTCCGCCCCAACGGCGACCGAAGTCCTTTCCAGGAAACCCCCGAGGAAATGGTGCGACGGGTCTGCCGGGACTTGGGCAACAAGAAAGGACTCGTGGTGCTCAATGACGAGGCTCATCACTGCTATCGTCACAAGCCCGACGGGGACGAAGATAAACTAAGTGGCGAAGATCGCGTCCAAGCCGAAAAACGCGAAGAGGCGGCCCGTGTATGGATTTCCGGTGTGGAAGCGGTCAAGGCCAAACTGGGCGTCAAGGTTATCTACGACCTCTCGGCTACGCCCTTCTTCTTGCGCGGGTCCGGATATCCTGAAGGCACGCTCTTTCCCTGGGTTGTATCCGATTTCTCGCTGATTGACGCTATCGAAAGCGGAATTGTGAAAGTTCCCCGCGTGCCAATCGCGGACGACTCGATGAGTGGGGACCAACCGACTTACCGCGACCTATGGATTCGAATTCGCGAGGACCTGCCCAAGAAAGGCCGAAAAACGGCCGCCGTCTCGGGCGAACCGAAACTACCGGTCGAACTGCAGGCTGCCCTCCATAGCCTCTACGACAATTATTACAAGTACTACCAGGAATGGGAGAACTCCCAAGCCACCAATGGCTCGGCCACGCCGCCCGTGTTCATTGTCGTGTGCAACAACACCAATGTCTCCAAACTGGTCTACGACTACGTCGCGGGTTGGGAAAAGGTCGTGGATGACCAAACGCGAGTGCAGGCCGGAGCATTACAAATCTTCCGCAACGACGACGGACGCGGCGCTTGGCTCGACCGGCCCAACACCGTCCTCATTGATTCCGAACAATTGGAATCCGGCGAGGCCATGAGCGACGAATTCAAGAAGGCCGCCGCTGTCGAAATCAGCGAATTCAAAAACGAATATCGTCTGCGGTTTCCCGACCGCGATGTCGAGAAGTTGACCGACGAAGACATCCTTCGCGAGGTGATGAATAC
>JACQVH010000098.1 GCA_016209895.1 Candidatus Hydrogenedentota bacterium
CGCCGGGCCGTTCGCGGCGTTCGCTTCGGAGTGGTCTGAGTGGATGTTCTGTGTACTACCCCGACTCCCCATAATGGATTCTTTTATATCGCCGAATTAGGTATTTGTCAAGCTGAAATCGGTGGTCAGTGCTCGTTGGCCCGAATCTGGATGCATTGGCGCAATCATGCTCTGACGAGCACACTACGAACCAGGACTTTCCCCGATCGCCTCGTTTGTAGTGATGCCGTCAGGCATTCTCGCGGTCAAGCCTCCTTGACCATGCGTTGCTTCACCACGCCATCCGCGGTCCGATGGAGTGCTCTGCACTCTTTGCGCTCTTTGCGTTCCTTGCGGTTAAATCAAGGCATCTCGAACCACAGGGAACGCAAAGACGGCAAAGAACGACTGTCCGCGCGCCGTACGCCGAACGCCCGCATCCTACATCCTACAGTCTACGGCTTACAGTCTACGGCCTGCTCTCCGCCCTTTTCTCATTTCGTTGCTTTAGCCTTTTTAACACGGAGAGTGCAACGCCCGGGGCTATATATATAGAGGGATATTTGCGGCGCCGTACTCAGACTCGCCGGTCCAAGTCCGAAAGTGGGACCGGAAACAGGAAAGGCTAATAGCTTGAACCGTAACGGATCAGAGCGGACACCGAGCCGCGGGCCGAGACCTGCGAATAGGGTGGACCGGCCTGAACACGAATATGCGAAGAAACCGTCCGGACGACAACCCGTGACTTGTGGAGGATTCACATTATGCGTAGTGTGAACCGACCGGGCCTCTCGAAAAAAGTGCACGTTTTATGCACGCTTTATACACGCTTTATGCACAATAATGCACAAAAAATACGAAAAAATGTACGCTTTATACACGTTTTATACACACTTTTTCGCACGAAATCACCCGTTTGCGCCCAACAAAATCATTGCCCGTCAACGACTTACACGCCAACACGGTGCCGCCCCAGCGGTTGGACCAGCCATTCTCCTCCGGCAGGTTGAGCAGTCGCTGCACCTATCGGGAGTTCCTGAGGCTTTGAGTTTCGGTGACGCTTGCGTATCTCCCGGCGTGAATCTGGCAGATGGCAAGGGCGAGGGCATCGGCGGCGTCGTCGGGTTTCGGCACCTGGTCCATGTTGAGAAGGATTTTGACCATTTCCTGAATCTGCCGTTTGGTAGCCTTGCCGTAACCGACGACGGCGTTCTTCATTTCGAGCGGGCTGAATTCGCCAATCGGTCGCGACGCCAACGCCGCCGCCAACGCGATGACGCCCCGCGCCTGGATGACCGAGATGGCGGTCGTCACGTTGCGCGCAAAATAGACCTTTTCGAGGGCGATCGCGTCCGGCTGATACCGGGAAAGGAGTCCTCGGGATTCACGGAAGATAGTTGCGAGTCGTTCGGAGAAGGGCTGCCCTGCCGGCGTCGAGATGATTCCGTGCACGACGTGGCGCAGACGCGTGCCACGGCCCTCGACGACGCCGTAGCCGGTGGTGGCCGTACCGGGGTCAAACCCGAGGACCAGCATCAGCCGCTCGCCGCGGCCGCCGCGGCCATCTCCTCTTCGGACATGTCAAAGTTAGTGTATACGTGTTGGACGTCATCATGGTCCTCGAGCGCTTCGATCAACTTGAGTAGCGTCGCGGAATGTTTGCCCTCGACCTTCACCGTAGTCTTGGGCGTCATCACCACTTCCGCCGCCTCAATTTTCAATCCCATGCCCTGCACGGCCTCCGCCACCGTCTGCAAATCCTGCGGCGCGGTGATCACCTCGTACGGGTCGGCATCCGTGTCCACGTCTTCCGCGCCGGCTTCGATGGCCTTCTCGAACATGTCATCGGAACTGCAACTCGCGCGCGAAACTTTGATGGACCCCTTGCGCTCGAAGTTCCACGCCACCGCATTGGATTCGGCCATACTGCCCCCGTTACGGTCGAGGATATGGCGGATTTCACCCACGGTCCGCTTTTTGTTGTCCGTAAGACAGTCAATCAACAGCGCCACGCCGCCCGGACCGTAACCTTCGTAGCGGCTTTCCTCGAACGACTGGCCGGGCAGCTCGCCCAGTCCGCGTTTGATGGCCCGCTCCACGTTTTCGCTGGGCATGTTCTGCGCCCGCGCCGCGATCAGCACCGCCCGCAGCCGGGGATTGCCGTTCGGGTCGCCTCCTCCGAGGCGCGTCGCGACCGTGATTTCCTTCGCGAATTTGGAGAACATCTGGCCGCGCTTTTGATCGGCCGCGCCCTTCTTGCGCTTAATCTGGCTCCATTTCGAATGACCGGACATAACACTCTAACTCCGCACGGCTCGCGCCACAGGCCTGATAAATCACGCTACACCAAACCCAAAGTATAGCAAGCAAACGCAACCAACCGCAATCGCCGCTTAACCGAAGCATACGGCGGACCATTCGATAGATACGGGCGTCTTACGATGAGCGCAAGCGAACCGATAACCTTCATCGCACTCCATATTGTTGAGCGTCACACCCTGGTGCGTTCCTTGCGGTCTTTATGCGATCGTTTGAATGCGGATTCCAGCGATAGTATCCTGCGTGTTGGTAGCGGAGGGAGAGCGCGATGGCGAAGCGGCCGAATCTGATCTTCATTACCACGGACCAGCAGCGGGGCGATTGCCTCGGATGCCTGGGGCATCCCGCCGTCGAGACCCCGTACCTCGATGAGTTGGCCGAAGAAGGCGTCCGCTTCACGCACGCTTACACGTCCGTGCCATCGTGTACGCCGGCGCGCGCGGCCATGCTTACCGGGATGGACCAGTGGAACCACGGCCGGCTCACCATGACCGGTCGAGACGCTCTGTCTTATCCGGCCACGCTGCCCGGTGAGTTGGCCAAGGCCGGTTATCACACCCAAGCCATCGGTAAGATGCACTTCGCGCCGCAACGCCGTCTCTACGGCTTCCATCACATGATCCTCGACGAGAGCGGACGGGCCGACGACCAATTCTTTCAGAGCGACTACCAGCGCTGGTTCGAGGAACACAAGGAAGGCGCGTACGGGTATCGCGACCACAGCATTGACTGGAACAGTTGGATGGCGCGGCCGAGCCACCTGCCGGAGCATCTGCATCCCACGTACTGGACGGTCGAGCAGGCCATCTGGTTCCTCCGGCAGCGCGACCCCACGAAACCGTTCTTCCTGTGGCTATCCTTCGCGCGGCCGCATTCGCCGTACGATGCGCCGCAACCGTATTTCGACCTGTACGCGGAGAGCGACCGCATTCCCAAGCCGGCCATCGGCGATTGGTGCGGCGAGTATGATCAGAAGATTGCCGACGTGAACGCCGCGCATACGCATCGTAGCGACGAGGAAGTTCGCAGGGCCCGTGCCGGGTATTACGGCAATATCACCTTCATTGACCATCAAATCGGGCGAATGCTCTACGAATTGCGGCGGCACCAACCGGAAGTATGGCGAAACACCTTGGTCCTGTTTGCGTCGGATCACGGCGACATGATGGGCGACCATTATCACTGGCGTAAGACGTATGGCTACGAAGGGTCGGCGCGGATTCCGTTCCTCGTCCGCTTCCCTGAGACGTGGTCGCTAGCGCGAAACGTAGTCTTCGACCAGACCATCGAATTGCGCGACGTGATGCCCACGCTCCTTGATGCCGCCGAAGTGCCCATCCCCGAATCCGTGAATGGGTACAGTCTCCTCAAACTTGCGCGTGGTGAGGCCGCCGACTGGCGGAAGTTTATCCACGGCGAACACACGGAAAGCTACACCAAGGAAATGGCGTCCCAGTTCGTTACTGACGGACGCGAGAAATACATCTGGTTCCACTATACGAATCGGGAACTCTTCTTCGATCTCGAGAAGGACCCCCTGGAATGCCGCGACCTTTCCAAAAAAACCGCGGCGCAATCCCGCCTTCGCCTCTGGCGCAAACGCCTGGCCGGAATCAATGAGCAGCGCGGTGACCCCCGAGGCCAGGGCGGCCGCCTCGTTCCCACGACCGGCGAAGCGATTCGCCTTTCTCCCAACTACCACCGTTGGAAAGCCCGCGCCGACGAAGAAATGACTTGAACCGGTAACCGCCGCGACAGTACCAAAAGTCAAGGCCCTTCGGGCCATCGGGCCCGAAGGGCCTTCTCAAGATATCGCCGGCAACGACCGACTCTCCCACCCAGTTCCCCGGGCAGTACCATGGGCGCTGGCGGGCTTAACTTCCGTGTTCGGAATGGGAACGGGTGTGGCCCCGCCGCTATAGTCACCGGCAAACTTGCGCCCTCCCCGTGCTGGGGAAGGCAAATATCGTTTGCAGTGAATGCAAGGGTAGACAGCGCGACGGCGTTCGAAGCCCGTGCCTACCTAATTAGTCCATCCACTTATGAGTGGAAGATTAAAAGGCCAAGCCGCACGAGCGATTAGTACTGGTCGGCTGAACGCATTGCTGCGGCGTACACCTCCAGCCTATTGCCTGGTAGTCTTCCAGGGCTCTTTAGGGACCACGAGGGTCCGGGGAAATCTTATCTTGGGAGGGGCTTCGTGCTTAGATGCTTTCAGCGCTTATCCCTTCCGAACATAGCTACCCGGCGGTGCCACTGGCGTGACAACCGGATCACCAGAGGTTCGTCCACCTCGGTCCTCTCGTACTAGAGGCAGCTTCCCTCAAATTTCCTACGCCCACGACGGATAGGGACCGAACTGTCTCACGACGTTCTGAAC
>JACQVH010000101.1 GCA_016209895.1 Candidatus Hydrogenedentota bacterium
GGCGCTCGAGAAGCTCTTGAAATCCGCATTCCCTACCGACGAGATCAGCTCCGTTCCACAAGGCGCAAGGGGCGCCGACGTATTGCAGCGAGTACGGAACGCCGGAGGGCAGGAATGCGGCACGATAATTTGGGAGAGTAAGAATACCAAGTTATGGCAAAAGGGCTGGATCGGCAAGTTAAAGAGAGACCAAAGAAGAATACGTGCCGAACTGGGCGCGATCGTATCAACCGCGCTTCCTAAAGGGTTGTCGCACTTGGGACAGGTTGACGGAGTGTGGGTTACCGACTTTCCTTCGGCAATTGGTCTAGCGATGTCACTGCGGACGACTCTGATAGAAGTGGCCAGAATTGCGTTGGCCGCTCGAAGCAAAGACGAGAAAGTGGAAAGGTTGGAGCTTCTGTACACTTACATAACCGGCAGCCAGTTCAGGCAGCGGATTGAGGCGGTAGCCGACACGGTACGCGAAATGAAGGCTGCCCTTGAAGCGGAGAAGCGAACGATCCAGAAACGTTGGGAAGAACGCGAACGACATATTCTGGAATTCATCAACCACTTCCGCGACATGTATGGCGATCTGCGGGAGTTCGCCGGGGCGGCGCTGGCCAAGGTCAGAAGCCTCGAATTGCCGTCCCCGTGAGGAGTCGACTGATTCAGATCAACCAGCCTTTGCTCTGCATGTATGGTTTGCTTCGCCCCGTTGTAATTACGCTTTCGGTAGGACCTGCGGAAATGACACGGGTATAGATCATAAGATGACGAGCAACGTCTACATTCTGGGCGCTGGCGTGTCCCGAGCCGCAGGGCTACCTCTTATGGACGACTTTTTCGTGATGGCGAAACAGTTCTTGGAGAACAGCGGAAGTGGTCTCGGTTCACAGGATATCGGCGGCGTGTATGAGAACACTGCGCTCCAGGAAATATTCAGCTATGTGGCCAGCCATGCTGGAACGTTCTACGAGAAAAACTGGAATCCACTGAACATCGAGCACGTCTACAGTGTGCTGGACTCAGAGATAAGTTCGAATTCGGTGCCTACAGACGGCCGAAAAACCCTTGTTCAGCTTCGGCGCTATCTTCGATACACCATTGTCCGTATTTTCGAGATCGCAGAGTTTAATGGCCGCAATTCCTTACCTTTGGCCATACTTCGCGGCAGACGTGAATCCGCTACCATTTACGCCGCGTTTGCGGCAACTCTTCGCCCTCAGGACACGGTGATCTCGTTTAATTACGACCTGCTCGTGGACAGAGGTCTCGTTTCGGTTGGACTCAGACCTGATTACGTGCTATCGGCAGATCCTATACATCATGTCAATGGCCCATGGTGTTCTGATCGGCCAGCGCGAAGACTGCTCAAAGTACACGGCTCGGCCAACTGGATGATTTGTGGCCGTGACGAGTGCGAAGGCATGCATGTCCACACGGACGTATTCAATAACACGTCAGCCCACGTCAACGACGATCACTGCCATGTATGCCACCGCGACAACAGCTTGCTTGATTATCTGATTGTCCCACCCACAACAGCGAAGAGGCCTTCGGATGAGCGTTTACAGAAAATAATGATTTCAGCGATAGAATCCCTTCGAACTGCAACGCAAGTATTTATTATCGGCTTCTCCTGTCCGATGACTGACGAGGGAGATGCAACCTTCGGTCGACTAGTGCGCGAAGGCATGCACAACAATTCACACTCCCCGCATGTCATTGTGGTCAATCCCGATTATGGTCACGCGAAAAGAGTGCAAGAGCGAGTGCGCACTTACACTGATCACAAGATTTGCCCGTGCCTCATCACAAGTACGGCCAGTTGTGCGAGTAGAGGCAAATTTGAACACTTTCTGAATAGCGCCGAAGGACATTGCTTGATGGGGATGATGGAATGATGGCATACACAACAGGGTACGCTCCGAAACTTATGGCAAGCGTTCGACCCATTTGGCTGGGTCGCGGGACGTATGGAACACGCAGTAGACCGTCACCACACCTGCCGCGTGCTCGTAGAACACCGCGCAGGGAAAACGACGGACCAAGGTCCGATAGTAATTCTCGTGGACTACCGGATGCATCTCTGGCATACCTCAGAGTGCTTCGATACAAGCGTCAAGACAACTGAGGAATTGTTCCCCCAACCCGATCCGCCGGCTTTCGTACCACGCATAAGTTTCCGCGACGCCCGGTCGGCTTCGGACGCGAGGATTAGTTTAGCGGGCATACCGCCTGCGAACCCGCCGCTTGACCTCTTCCCACGTGAGACCCGAAGCGGGGTTCTGCACTAGATTCGCTTTCCGCCGCGCTAACTCGTTTTTCTGCCAATCGTGAATGGGCACGGCCTCAGGGGTCGCTGCGAGGTCATCCCACAAGTCTTCCACGAGTTGGAGCTTCTCCGAGGGACTAAGATCGAATACCGAAGTCGTAGGGACGTTCATTTCACGTGCTCCCGAAAAATGCCGGTGAACCAAATTAGAACGAGCTATCTGCGCTGAGGAACGCGGGGCACTCAGTTCCAAGTATTTTCACGGTAGCCATGATAATGCCCGGCGCCCACGCTTCTGTCCAAAGTGTAGCACACTGTCGCCGAATGGAAACAATCACCCACCGGCCTTACAGCACACCCATTTCGCCCGTTCGATCAACACGTGATATACTCGATTATGGAAAGTGCAATGTCTAGGAACCATAGGATGAGCGTCAAGGAAATAGAAACCGCCATTACTCGACTCTCCACCACAGACTTGGCGGAGTTAGTGGCTTGGCTCGAGAATTACCACGCGGAGACGTGGGACAAGCAGATCGAGGAAGACCTGGATTCAGGCCGTCTCGACACGCTCTTGGCGAAAGTGGACAAGGAATACGAGGACGGTTTCGGGCAGCCCATATGAGGCATTTGGTTCTGCCCCGCTTCTGGCAACACTACCAGAGATTGCCCAAGGACATACGAAAGCTCGCGGATAAGAACTTCGAGTTGCTCAAAATCAATCCTGTTCATCCATCCTTGCACTTCAAGAAGGTCGGAGTAAGGCAACAACTGTGGTCGGTCCGTCTGGGTCCTCATTACCGGGCGTTGCGGAGGGAGAAGCCGGAAGGCATCGTGTGGTTCTGGATCGGCGCACACGCCGAATATGGGAAGCTGCTCACCTGAGTGGCGGTGTAGTGCTCTCGTTTCCAGTTGGCCGACTGCGGGCCCGATCACCCAAACGATTGACTTGCCGTCCGTAAACCACTAAGCTTACTCACCAGCGAGCGCAACGAGGGACTGCGGCGGGAGTAATTGGGTATGGCGGTGGTTAACAAGCGAAAAGAAGTGGCCGAGGTAGAGACGGCGGGTGGCGGCGATTCGCGGCCGATGCCCTTTTCCGAGTTGGAACAGCACTTCATAGAATTACTGAATAGCGGCAGCACGGGTGCCATTCAGATGGTGGACGCGGTGTTGGCGCAGGCCTTGGCGTATCGCGCCAGCGACGTGCACCTCGAACCGCGCGAACGGAAGGCTATCCTCCGGTACCGAATTGACGGTCTTCTACATCCCGTCGCCCAGCTTCCGGCGGAACATCATCCCAAAGTGGTCGGGCGGATCAAAGTCCTGTCCCGCATCGTGACCTACCAGAAAGACCTTCCCCAGGACGGACGCATTGACGGCGAGAGCGTGCCGTTTGCCAAGCCCATGCGCGTGTCCACGTATCCGACGGTATATGGCGAGAAGATCGTGATCCGTGTGTTGGACAAGGACCCGACCTTGTTCTCGTTGGATGCGCTGGGTTTCCGGCCGGAGATCGTAGCGGGTCTGCGGCGGGTGATCGCGCGGCCCCAAGGCGTGTTCCTCCTGACCGGCCCCGCCTCGAGCGGCAAGACCACCTCCATCTACGCGCTTCTGGATGAACTGCACCGGGTCCGCGGTTCTACGGTAAACATCGTGACCATCGAGGACCCGGTCGAGTACCGGCTCGATTTTGCCACCCAGACGGAGATCAATCCGCACCTGGGCTTCACGTTCGATGCCGCGCTACGCGCGGTGTTGCGCCAGGACCCCGAGGTCATCATGCTCGGCGAGGTGCGCGATACCGACACCGCGCGCGCCGTGATTCAAGCCGGCCTGACCGGGCACTTCGTAATCAGCACCATCCACGCCGGCACCGCCGCCGGGGTATCTACCCGCCTCATTGAGATGGGCATTGAGCCGTACATGATCACGTCGTGCCTGACCGGCGTACTCGCCCAACGGCTCCTGCGCAAGAACTGCCCCGACTGCACCGCACCCTACGACCCCCCGGAAACCTTGCGGAAGCAGTACGACCCGAATCCCGATTCCTCGGCATTCAAGCACGGCGTCGGCTGCGCCTCCTGCTACGGCATCGGATATCGGAGCCGGCGCGCCGTGGGCGAACTACTCCCGCTCTCGGAAAAAGTCGCACAAGCCGTGCTCGGACGCAAACGGACGGGGGACATTCACCAAGTGGCCATCAGCGAGGGGATGATTCCGTTGCAGCAAGACGCCTTTTCCGTCGCCCAGATTGGCGAGACTACTTTGGAAGAAGTGCAGCGCGTCCTGCCAATAGAAAAGAACTAACCTTCTCCGCCTGCCTCCGTGTCCCGTCCCTCGACCACCGCGGACCCCGGTGCGGCTGGCGGTGCGGTCTCCGACGGCGGGTGCGCGTCGCCTTTCTCGTCCTGCTGGGGCAACACCGACAGGCTGGAAAAGGCCTGAAACATGCTGCCGTAGATGAGCCCGATGAAGGTGGCAATAATAAGCAGCAAGAACGGGGTGCACACATCCACCAGCACGCGAGACGCGCGCACCGCCTCGCGCCGGTACGTGCGCGCGATACGTCCCAGCGTATCCGCGAGATATCCGCTGCCTTCCCCGAGGGCGACCTGTTCACGAAACGACTTGGGAAGGAGCGGCTCGGTCGCCATGGCCTTCTTCAGCGACTCCCCTTCTTGCACGCGCTGCCGAACTCGTTCAAAGAGCGCCTGAAAAACCGGACTGACCCCCGAACCGGCGACGGATTCGAGCGCCTGATCCGTTGGGACCCCCCCGCCCAGGAGGCGAAACAGGATGGTCGCAGCGTGCGCAAGATTTCGGCGGACGAAGATGCCGCGTATCCCGGGCACGCGCAGCGCAAGCCACCCTAAGGTCGTAGCCAGCCGCCCACCGAACGCGTCCCGGCCCTTGAATCGGACGTAAACCGCCGTTACCACGATCCCAACCGCCAGTATGAGCAACGGGGCTTCGAACCAGTCTCCGTACAAGATGGCTATTCGCAACGGAAGCGGTGGGGCGACGTTGAACTCGGCGAGCAGACGTGCCACCGTAGGCACGACAAAAAGCCATAAAAAGCCGGCCACACAGAATCCAAAACCGAACAAAGCGCCGATGTAGAGAAAATGCCCCACCAAATGTGATTGGAACCTCGCGGCGGAAATCAACTCCTCTTCCAATTCGCACAAGCACTCGTAAACGCGCCCCGTTTCCTCCCCGCTGCGAATCAAATCCACGTAGTATTTGGGGAAAAAGTTCTTCCGTTTCTCCATGGCCTTGTGCAGCGGGTCACCCGTGGCCAAGTCTTGCCGAATGGCCAGCAACGTGTCGCGCATACGCGGGCTTGGCGAATCGAGCGCTACTACCAAGAGGCCATCCACCAGCGACGCGCGCGCTTTGACCAGTCGCGACAATTGTCGAGTAACTAAGATAAGCGCCTGCTGCCGCCGGGAGTCCGAAAGATAATGCGACCCGAACCAGCGCGCGCTCAGTTCCGAGACGCCGCCACCGGAAAGCATTGTTGCCATTTCCTACCTCGCCTTCTTCCGCTCAATGTGAAACAACAGACGACAGATTAATCACGGGAAGAAAGACCGCCAGCAGAGTGAATAACACTAACAGTCCGATCACGGCCACAAACAAGGGACCGACCAGCACGGTAGCCAGTCGGGCCCAATGCGAGACCTCCCGCTCACAGACTTCGGCCAAATTCACCAACGCCTCGCCCACTTCCCCGTGCTGCTCGGCTTGCCCCAACAGCCAGAGAAAGCTGGGCCGGAAGAGTCGCGTATGGGACAGCGCATTGGTCATGGTCTCCCCCTTGGAAACCATCATGGCGGCGTCAAGACCCGCTTGGCGGAACAGACCGCTGCCCGCGGTCGTTCCCGCCAGGATTAGACTTTCGGTGGTCTGCGCCCGGCTGCTCAAGAGCAGACCCAGCGTGCGACAGAAACGTCCGACCAAGGTCGTCGTATACACCGGACCCAGAACCGGAAAACTGATCTTAATCTTCTCTAAGATCATGTTCAGCACGTTATTTTCACCAAACCAGTGCCGAATAAACCTGGGCGCCAATACGATCGCAGTTACGACTGCGACCAAGAGCAGCAGCTTGCCGGCCACCACCAGGGCGCCGCCGCTCATCAGGAATTGTAAAGTGTAGTGGACCGATAGGGCGATCTGGGTAGACTTCGGCAATTCCTTGCCGAACTCCTGATAGATTCCCTCAAACTGCGGCATGACCACACTGCTAAGGAAACCCAGCATGGCGAGGGCGGCCACCAACAGAAACGCGGGATAGGCGAGCATCTCGCGCAGCGCGTTCCGCACGTCGGTCATTCGATTCGAATACGTGGCCAGATGATTGAGCACGGCCGGAAGGTTCCCGGTCTGTTCCCCCGCTCGAATGAGACTGAGAAATACCGGTGGAAAGGCATCGGAATGACGCCCCATCGCCTGTTCCAAGGATTCCCCCATTTCAACATGCTTTTGGACATCTTCCAGGACCGACCGAAGTTTTCCCGACTGCGCTTCCTTCGCCATGAAGCCCAAGGCGCTGGGCAGGGGTAGGTGTCGCTGCGTAAAGACCTGCAATTGTTCGGTAAGCACCGAGAGGTCCTGCCAGCCCAGCCGCGAGGGCTTGGCGCTCAGCACGTCGCGTTTGCCCAGTTGCTTGATCGAGTTTACGCGAAATCCCCGCTCACTAAGAGAGAGCGCCGCGTTGTACGGCGATTCCCCCTCGATCTTTCCGGAGCACGGTTTACCGTCTGGGTCAATCGCATCGTATGTGAATTCCGGCATCTCTTTTCCCTCAGTTTTATTCCCTAGTACTCACTCGGTCGGCACGCGCGGGAGCGGTCACGGCGGCCTTGGCCTCGGTAACAAGAGCCAAGATCACAACTCGCGCCACGAAAGCTGAACCAACTCGTCAGGGCTTCCCGCGATTGTACCCGCCGTCCCGCGCGCGTCGTGTAGAATTACCTCGATCCGACACAGGTTCCGGCGACACTGAGCCACCGCATAAATGCTATGCGTCCCGGCCTCGTCCGGGCCGTCCACGGTACCATCGCCGTTGTTGTCCCGCGTATCGTTGGCCCAATTCACGGCCAACGTGTACCACCGAACTCCGGGGAGCGCCGAGTCCGTGACCGGTGTCACTCCCGCTGCATCCATCGTCGGTAAACACCTCGCCGGGGGTCCGCCGCAGTCCGCCGGTAGCTGCCAACCTTCTAAGCCGATGGAGCCATCGCCCCCGCCGGCCAGTTCATGACGGCTTTGCGCAAGGGCAAACTCCGCCCCTTGTAAGCATAGTTCCCCGTCGGAAAAATAGTCCACGTGCAGCGAGTCTGCACCGAGCCGGCTGGCCAACACACCGACCACGAGACTCGTGATCACGACAAAAACGATGGCCATCATCAATGCCGCGCCGTCGTTGCGCCTGGTTTCTTCCCTCGACATCGTCAATTCCTCGGGACCACCAAAGCCGTCATCCGGGCCGTGGCGCTGAGGTCGGGTTTCAAACCCTTCGCGGTCTCCAAGGTCACCACGACGCCTTTGTTGCCGGTTTCAAACCAGATTCCCCGCTCCAGGCGTTGATTCCCGTTGCCGTCCTCGCCCGGGTCTAAGACGCCGTTCCCGTTCAAATCTTCGTTGGCGGCCAAGGCATTGGCCAGCACCCGAGCACGGCCCCCTACTAATAGCACTAACTGTTGCTCCCCAAGGCCGTCTTGGTTGGCATCGTCATAGTCCCGGCCGATAACGTGTTCCTCGCTCAGCTCGAGCTTTGCGGACTTGTCCACCGCCAAGCCGTTGCCATCGGCATCCACCGCGATACGAAAACTCAGTTTCTCGCCAGGAAGGGCCGAGATGCTCGCGCCGGCCGCCTGCCGCAACTCCCGGCTAATGATTTGAATGCCCCGACGCGCCTCCTCTCGAGCCACCGTCTTGCGGTCCAGGTAACTGGTGCTCTTGTCCATATTGAAGTAGAGTTCCACAAGTATTCCCGTAACGATGACGAAAAGGGCACAGGCAATCATCAATTCTATCAGGGTAAAGCCCCGCTTATTTACGCTATTCATCGTAAACACAGAAAACCCGACATGACTCGAAGCTTGGTTCCCCGGACATCACTCCGCGTCAACGTGACGCGGACCGTCAAGGGGTTGGGGGCGGATGAAAGTCCTGACGTATCAAGGGGTAACGAAACGAACTGCCCGGTTCCGTCCTGGCACTCCACTTGGATAGTCTCGTTGCCTTCGGCTACAGGCAACGAGCCCGGACTGGCCGTCAGTAATTCTTGGCGATTCCACTGGCGAAGTTCTTCCAAGACACTGCCCAAGCGAATAGCGGCCAGCTCCCGCTGTTCGGAAACGGAGGCAAGCCGGGTGATGCTGTTGAGACCGCCGATAATCAGGGTGAGCGTGACGACCAGTATCGTGAGCGCGATGACCACCTCGATAAGCGCAACGCCCATCGTTCCCCTTAAACGCACCGCCATCCTCCCGCGAAACAACCGGTCCAAGAAAGCCAAACCTCAATCCGAGAGTACCTTTGAAGCCTTATTTTGCAGTAATCTTACACGAATGTCAACGGAAATGATCAATGAGTCAGTCGGTCGAAGTCTGGGATGAAGAGAGGGGCGAAACAATGCGATACACGAGTCCGGCAATCTTTTTCGGTGCGGGATTGTTCATGGTCACGGCCGCAGTAGCCTACGCGGAAACACAAGACCTCGGAAACGGTTTCTTCCACCACGGGGTCGCGACGCCCGTGAGCAATCATCGTGGTACCGTGGCGACGGTAGACGACGAGGGACGCGGTGTCGTCTTGGTGTGGTTGTTCGACCACCGGGGCGGGTACGCGCTCCTGATGATTGACGCCGAGACGGGAAAGAGCGGACAGTATGCGGTGCCGTTCCCACCGGGCGGCGACTGCCCCTATTCCTCCATTCTATCAAGCCGGAACAAGTTCTATACACATTTCAACAGCTACTTCACCGAATTCGATCCCGTGAAGCGCGCCTTTACGTTCACCGCGAAGACTGCGCCGCAGATGGCCATGGGTATGACCGAGGACGATACGGGCATCATCTGGTCGGTGACCTACCCCAACAGCGGCGTGGTGTCCTTTAACCCGACGACAGGCGAATTCAAGGACTACGGCCCCGTTCATCAAGAGAACTGGGCGCAATATCAGCGCTATGTGGCCGCTGACGAAGCCGGCTGGATTTATTTCGGCGTCGGCAACACCGCCAGCCAGGTCATCGCATTTGACCCGACCGCGGCCACGGCCAAATCCATGCTCCCCGAGGCTGAACGCGAAATTACCAGCGGCTACGTTTGCCGCGCCACGAACGGGAAGGTCTACGGCCACGGCGGCGACGACGGACCGGGCGGATGGTACGAATTCTACAAAGGCGAAGGAAAGAAACTGGGCGAGGTCCCAAAGTTCGAGAAGAAACTGCACATCACCTCGAGCCAAAGTCTGTTTCACACCGAGTTCCCGGACGGGAAGCGGCTTAAGAAATGCGACCTGGTGGACCGAGTCATGGTGGTCGAGAATCCGAAGACCGGTGAGGTCAAGGAACTCAAGTTCGACTATACCAGCGAAGGCGCGCACATCATGGGGATCGCTACGGCGCCCGATGGAAGCGTTTCTGGTGGAACGGCCTTCCCCATGCGTTTCTTTACCTACAATCCGAAGACCGATTTGTGGATCAATCGCGCGAGTTATGGACAATGGAACACCGTGGCCCGGCAAGGCGACCGCTTCTTCGTCGGCGGGTATGGCGCCGGATTCCTGCTTGAATGGGACCCCGCGAAACTGTGGGTCGAGACCGAGAAGGACATTCCGGGCTGCAATCCGCAGTTCCTAACGGAGTGCGAGCCGACCATCAACCGCCCGCACGAACTTCTGGCACATCCGGACGGAAAAACGCTAATCCTGGCGGGCACGCCGGGGTACGGGTACACCGGTGGCGGGCTGCTTTTCTGGGACCGGGAAACCAAGACCCGAACCCTGCTCGAACACACGGACCTCTTGCCGCAACATTCGACGTTCAGTCTGGCGGCCCTGCCCGACGGCAAGCTCCTCGGCGGTTCGACGACGAGCCCCGGCACCGGCGGCGAGAAAAAGGCCACCGAGGCCGAACTATACATCCTCGACATGGCCACGAAAAAGCTCGACTGGCACCAGGTCGTCTTTCCCGGTGTACAGGCTTACACCGATCTGTGTCGCGCAATGAACGGTCGGGTTTACGGCGTCGCGGACCGTAAACGCTTCTTTGTATTTGATGCCGCCAAACGGGAGGTCATTCACGAAGAGGACACTGAAGCGAAGTTCGGGCCGACGATTTCCCACCAAGGTCCGCGCGTGTTCGTCCCCAGCCCCGAGGGCAACCTCTACATGCTGTTCGTGAAGGGCATCGCCCAAGTAAACCTAACCACCCATACGATCACGATGCTGGCCGAATCTCCGGTCCCAATCGGCCCCGGCGGCGACTACCTCGATGGCCGCATCTACTTCGGCAGCGAATCGCACGTTTACAGCTACCAGGTGCCGGCATCGGCGCTGACGAATTCCCGGCAGTGATCAGAGGCTGGTTGCTGGTTGCCAGTAGCCGGACTCCGAGTATTTGCCGTTCCTCGGCACTCGTCATGCGGCACACGGCACTAAGAACTCATTACGGGTTGTGCATTGCTCGTTGCTATACAAAGTCTTGCTTCAACTTCCGACATCAGTTAGCATGGCACCGTATTGGGGAGGTTGCGCATGAGACGCTGCCTGATAGTGCTGCTAGGCGCGGTTTTGGCGTTCACCGCCGATGGGGACGTGAAAATCACCATCCTGGCTGGGGCGGGCGGGAATATCCGCGCTGGGAGCTTGAGCCCGGTGCAGGTAATTCTGGAAAACGACGAGACCGACCGGGACGGGCGTGTAACCGCCGTGTACCGGATGCCGTATGCCCCGTCCATGGTTTCGGCCACGCGTTCGGTTCCGTTGCCGCCGCATTCCACCAAGCGGGTCTTTCTGTATCTCCCCACGCCGGAAGGATATGCGAATCCCGACCGAATCCTCGTGCGCTACGAAACGCGCGGCGGGAACAAGATCGCCGAACTCGAAGAGCGCGTAATAACCTCGGGCGGGGACCTGCCCATCGTGTGCGCTTTGGGAACGGCGCCGCCCGGTCTGCCGGCATTGCGCCAAGGGGAAAAAGACCAATACAAGTTGCTCATGCTCCAGCCGGAACAGATTCCCGACCGTCCCGAAGGACTCGAGATGTACGACGCGCTCATCGTTGCGCCCGCGCCGTTCGCGCCGCTCGACCGCGCGCAGGTCTTGGCCATTCGCGACTGGGTGCTGCGGGGTGGAACGTTGATCGTAGACGTTTCGGCGCGCGCCGACTCACTCCGTGACGAAGTCTTCGCGCTGATGCTGCCGCTGGCGCCAGTCGGGACGCAACAGGCGGCACTGCAGGTCTTTCAACGCGAGGTCCCTTTCGCGTCGGGTAATGTCGCCTTTGGAAAGGCCCTTTTCGAATCCGACGGCCATCCGCTGGCCGTGCGGGGAAGTTATGGATTGGGGTCCGTTACCTGCTTCGCGATAGACCCGTCAGCCGCTTTCTTCGTCGAGTGGCCGGGTCGCGAAGCCCTTTGGAATGAGCTCTTTTCCGGCCTGCGACTCGGACAAGAGCCGGCCGATGACGACTACCGTCGTTATACGGGATTCGGGTACGTCGCCAACGAGGTCTACCAGGGTCTGGCGGAGTTGGTGACCAACGCGCCCAGCACGCCGCTCCGGCTTGGCTTGGTGCTTTTCCTTACGGCAATTTACGCGCTCGCAGTGGGTCCGGGCGATTTCTTCTTCGTGCGCAGGATACGCCGGCCGAAACTCACTTGGCTGACGTTTCCGGGCATGGTGGCGGCGTTCACGATCGGGGCGTACATCGGCGCGAAGGAATGGGTCGGCGGCGAACTCTCGACACTGAACGTGCAGCGCGTGGTCTGTTTCCCGCAGCCGGAGTTGACCATTTATTACGACCTCACGAGTCTTTTCGCGCCGGAAGGCAACGACTACGAAGTGCGTGATACTAACGAGGGATTCCTACGGCACGTCAGCGCCGAATACGATATGTCCCAGCGCTTGCGGATGAACGGGGACGACCTTTCCATCGTGCAGCGCATCCCGATTTGGACGCGCCGCATTTACGGGGCGAGCCGGACGGTTCCCGGGCCCGGTCCGGTGGATTTGACTTTGAAGAAGGAGAATGACGTGCTGATGGCGACCATTGCCAATCATTCGGAGTGGACCCTACACGAC
>JACQVH010000105.1 GCA_016209895.1 Candidatus Hydrogenedentota bacterium
GCCCGGAAGTGGCGGCCACAGGCGTTTGACGACGTCATTGGTCAGGAGCACATCACACGGTCGCTGCAGAACGCCATCGCGACCAAGCGGATCGGCCACGCGTTCCTGTTTGTGGGCTCGCGGGGGATCGGCAAGACGACGACAGCGCGCATCCTGGCAATGGCGCTCAATTGTCGGGCGGTGGAGGGCCCCACACCGACGCCGTGTGGGCAGTGCGACAATTGCCAGACCATTGCGGCCGGCAACAATATTGACGTCATCGAGATTGACGGCGCGTCAAACAACGGCGTGGATAACGTCCGCGACATCCGCGAACATATCCGCCTGGTGCCATCCGGATCGCGTTACAAAATATATGTCATAGACGAAGTTCACCAGCTTTCGTCGGGCGCATTCAACGCATTGCTGAAAACTCTGGAAGAGCCTCCGCAACACGGGGTGTTCATCCTGGCTACCACGGACGTCCACAAAGTCCCCGCGACGATCGTGTCGCGATGCCAGCGCTATGAATTCCGGCGCGTGGGCATGGAGCCGCTGTGCGCGTTGCTGCGGCGGATCGTCGAGGCCGAGCGCGTGCACTGCGGCGAAGACGCGCTCCAGGCTATCGCGCGCGCAGCCGAGGGGGGGATACGGGACGCGGAAAGCATCCTTGAACAACTCATTTCCTATGGGGGCGACGAGATCACGTTTCAGGACGTATTCGACGTATTGGGCCTCGTGGATTGGCGGGTACTGAACCGGTTATGTGACGCAATGCTCGAGAAGGACATTGCGTCGCAACTCGCCATCGTCGAGGAACTGGTCAACACCGGAAAAGACCTCTCGCAATTCGTTCAAGACATCCTCCATTACTTCCGCAATCTGCTGGTGAGCAAGACGGACGATTCGACGTCGTTGTTGGGCCTGCCGGAGGAAGCGATCGGGGAGCTGAACCGGCGCGCGGCGCGCTTCTCGCTGACCCAATTGATCCGACTGGTGGAACAGTTCGCCGAATTGTCCAAGGACTTCGACTCGCTGTTGGCGCAACGGATCGCGCTCGAGGCGTTGCTGATCCGCGTTTCGAAGGTGTCGGTGGAGGTGTCGGTGGATTCCGTGCTCGAAAAATTACTGGCATTGGAACGGGGCGCGGCTCCGGCGATGACACGCTCGACGTCGGCACGAGGGCCAGCACCACACCTGGAACGAAGTAGCCCCGTTTCGGAGGCGGACGGTTCGGCCTCGGCGGGGCCGACTCCACTCCGCGAGGCCAATATGGGCGAGCTCTGGCCACGCATCGAGCATGAAGCGACCGGCGGAAGAGTAGCGTTGAAAGTCTGGCTCGGGCACGCCCGGCCCAAGGCCGTGGATGGAGATTGCCTGGTGTTGCAATTCAACTCCGGGCAAACTGCGGCGCGGAATATTGTCGAGAAACCGGAGAATCGCCAGACGTTGGAAGAGGCGTTGACGAAAATCACCGGCAATATTCGGACCTTCCGTTGCGAATTCACGGACGAGACCTCCCGAAGTTCAATGGATTCGGACCGGCGCGCAGCCGCGAGTAGTGAGACCCCAGAAGCGGCGAGCGCCGCCATGCAGGACCCCCACGTGGCGAAAGTGGTGGATGTCTTCAAGGGCCGCATCATAGACGTCAAGCCGCGGGCGAAGGGTTAGTTGCTAGTTGCTGGTAGCTAGTGGCCAGTGACTAGTGACCAATGGTCAATCGGAACGCAGTTTGGCATTTGGCAATCGGTGTTTGCCATTGTCGGTTACTCGGTACTAATTGCTCGTTGCTCATTGCTGAATGAAGTGTGCTAGAATCTGTTGCGGCGTCGTCTGAATACGGGTATCGGGGGTGGGTGACACGGGCGAGGACGGATGGCGATGGACATCTACATACGGCGGGCGCGACGTGCTTCTTTAGGCAATCTGCTCATCACCTTTGTGCTGGGGCTGGGCATCGGTTTAGCGCTCGGATATTCGTGGTGGGGAACGCGGGAGACGAATCCTTCGACACCCCTGACCACACTGAATACCGATGTGACCGCGGCTAAGCCGCCTGAAGAGAACCCTTCCACTTCGTCGGCCCGGGAAAACCTGGTGACGACGACGGAAGCCGCACCTCCTACGCCTGCAGAAACCGCCTCCCTGACTCCGATGACCCCAGCAGTCACTGCGGCGACCACGAGTGAGAGCCCAGCGCTGGATGTCACAGTGGCGCCACCACCGGAAGAACCTGCCCCGACCGAAACGCCGGCTACACCAGCGGCGGTAGAACCCGGCACGGCGCCGGCTCCGATCGCGGCCGGGGTCTCCGCAGGGCGCCACCTGATCATTGCGATTCCGGGTGCGACGCTGAACGATGCGACCAAGTCATTGTTGGGAGAGATCAAACCGGGCGGCGTACTGTTGCGCGAGGAGAATATTGAGAACCGCGACCAAACCATCGCGCTGATAATAGAGATCAAAAGTGCAGTCGGAATGGGTTCGCGTATTGACGATTGGCCGCTAATCGCGGTGGAACACGAGGGAGGCCAACGGAACCGATTGCGTTTGAAGGAAGCACCCAGCGCGGGCGAACTGGGTAGTCGGAACGATTTGGAGTTTTCCCGCGCGGCGGGTCGTAGTGTGGCCGAGGCCTGCGCGGCCCGGGGCATCGGCGTTCTGCTGGCGCCCGCACTCGAGGCAAGCGAACCGGACGCCGAAGCGACGGCGGCAGCGTTATCATTCGGAACTGATCCGGTGCACGTGGCAGCGCTGGGGCTGGCTTTCGCCGATGGCGTCATGGAAGGCGGTGTCATTCCCGTGCTGAAGCATTATCCGGGTCAAGGCACGCCCCCAGATGGCGCGAAAGTCGGCCCCGCCGTTTTGAAGAAGGATACCCAGGCGCTGGCCCGAGTGATGTATCCGTTCTCCGAGGCAGTAAGCCAGGAAGCGCCGGGAATGATGGTCGGCCATACGGCGGTGCCGGCGCTGGAGATGACCTACCCGGACCGTCCCGCATCAATGTCGCCCGTGCTGGTACGTCAACTCTTGCGGGAGCGCTGGAAGTATGGCGGCGTGATCGTATGTGATGATTTGGAATCGGACGCGCTAGCGGACCAACCCGCGGAGGAAACGTCCGTCGCGGCGCTATCGGCCGGGTGCGACGCGCTGATCCTAAGTAACCCCGACCCGGGTCGGATACGCGCAGTTTGTACTGCGATTGCAGGCGCGCAAAAGGAAGGAAGACTGGCCGCGGACCAATTGGATGCGAGCCGGAAGCGACTGGAGACCTGGCAGGCTTGGCTGCGAAAGCCCACTCGGATGAAGGGTCCGTTGCCGGCGTTGCCCGAACGGACTCCGACGCAAGTTGCGTCAGCACCGCCGCCGGCACCCGCCGAACCCAACGAGGAAGCGCCGCCTACGGAGCGTCCTGTGGTGGAGAACCTCCCGGCCACGACCGCGGCGGCGGAGTCTGCCATTGAGGCACCGGGGCCTCCTCCCAACACCCGCCTGGTCGAACACGCGATCCAACCGGGGGAAGCACTTGCCAAGATTGCCCGTAAGTACGGGGTGAAACAGGCCGACGTGATAGTCTGGAACAATCTAGCCGACGAGAATATCAAGTTCGGCCGCAAACTCAAGATTTACGTGGCCGAAGAACCACCAGCGCTCGCCCCGCCGGTCGTCCCGCCAGCGCCACCGACCCCGGAGGCAGTGAATGTGGATACACCACCCGCCGTAGCGGCAAGCGAGCCCGCACCTGCGGTACCCGCTCCTGAGGAGCCGTCTCCTGCCGATGTCGGCGACACGAGTGTGGTGCCGGCCCCAGCGCAGCCTCCCGGTACGGTGAAGAAAGAACACGTCGTGGTCGCCGGTCAAGCCCTGGCGGACATCAGCGCGGAATATGGGGTGGCGGAGTCGGATATCCTGGCCTGGAACGCATTGTCGGACGCGACATTACCGGAAGGGAAATCGCTCACGATCTACCTGCCGATTGCGGAAGAACCGGCGGCGCCGGGACCGAAAGCCGACTTCTACACGGTGCACGCGGGCGATACGTTGGGTTCGATTGCGGGCGCGCTCGGCGTCTCTCAGAAGAAACTGATGGAGCTCAACGACATCGAGAATCCCCGACGACTCCGCGCCGGGCAGAGGCTGAAAATCCCCTCCACGCCCTAAAGCGCTGGAACTGGAAGGCGCTCCGCTCACCTAACCAACGGAGCGGAGCGCCGATTGGATGTCACTTCAGGCGTTGTGATCGAACAAGAGCCCTTCGATCTCGGCGATACGGGCGATGATCCTCAGCAAATCCTCGGGTGGAATCTGCTTGATCACCTGGTTGTCGCCGTTTAGAATCTGCGCGACAATACGCCGGGTGTTGTCATCAATGCGCAATCGAGTGCCAGCCCGCGACGATGCGCGTTCCTCGATTGCCGGCGGCGAAGTCCCTTGTGTTTCAGGTTCGTTCCCTTCTACACGGGAATGGACGCGCGGTGTGCCATCCGCCGGCCGGATTCCCATCACGCCCCGAGCAGAAGCGTCTCGAACCTGCAACGACTGCGGGAGATCGCGTAGCTCCTGTCCGTTTAAGCTACGAACTCCCATAGCGTTACTCCCAGACTGCTTGTGTTACGGAAGAATCAGCGTAGCAACTGCAGCGCGGTCTGCGGCACCAGGTTGGCCTGGGCGAGAACCGATGTGCCCGCGCTGACCAGAATCTGGTTCCGCGTAAACTCGATGGTTTCGCGAGCGATATTTGCGTCACGAATCGCGCTTTCGGCTGCGGCCGAGTTCTCTTCCTGAATGGCCAACGTGTTGATGGTGAATTCCAGCCGATTCTGGAATGCGCCCAACGTGCTGCGCAGGCTGGTAACGCTGCGAATCGCCGAGTCCACGGTCGTGATCGCCGAGACCGCGCCCGTGATGGACGACACTTGAACCGTCGTCAACAACAGGTCGGTGGTCTTGGCGCCGGCGATCGTCACCAGGAGGTTCTGGCCCGCCTGCGCGCCGGACTGCAATGTCACGGTCTGAGCCGCGCTCAGCACGTGGATGCCGTTGAACTCGGTGTCGCTGGCGATGGTGTCAATCTGCGTCAGCAACTGTTGCACTTCGTCGTTGAGCGCGGCGCGGTTGGTGTCGCTCTGCGTACCGTTCGCGGCCTGGACCGCTAATTCGCGGATACGCTGCAAGATGTTGGTCGTCTCGCTCAACGCCCCTTCCGCCGTCTGTACCAGACTGACGCCGTCTTGGGCGTTGCGCTGCGCGACCTGCGTGCCCCGTACCACCGATCGGAACGCCTCGGCGATGGCCAAGCCTGCGGCATCGTCGGCGGCACGGTTGATGCGAAGTCCGCTCGAGAGCCGTTCCAACGTCCGATTCAAGGCGAGCGTGGAGCGGTTCAGTATGCGGCCGGCGTTCAAGGCCGGAATATTGGTGTTAATTCGTAATCCCATGATCTATCCTCCATGTCGAATGTCGCTTCGGGGCATCCCTACCCCGTTCCCATGACTCATTTGTCGTTCCGCCTACCCGAGCAACGTCAGCGCGGTCTGCGGTACCAAGTTGGCCTGTGCCAACACCGACGTACCGGCGCTGACCAGAATCTGCGCCCGCGTGAATTCGATGGTTTCACGAGCGATGTTGGCATCGCGGATGGCGCTTTCGGCCGCGGCCGAGTTCTCTTCCTGGATGGCCAGGGTATTGATCGTGAACTCCAGACGGTTCTGGAACGCCCCCAGATTGCTGCGCAGTGAGGTGACACTACGAATGGCGATGTCTATGGTGCTGATGGCCGAACTCGCCGTAGCAATACTGGAAATGGTCAGTCCGTTGACGCTGAGGTCACTGGTCTTTGCTCCTGCGACGGTCACCAGGAGGGTCTGTCCCGCCTGTGCACCGGACTGCAACGTCACGGTCTGAGCCGCGCTCAGCACGTGGATGCCGTTGAATTCCGTGTCGCTGGCGATGGTGTCAATCTGCGCCAGCAATTGCTGCACTTCGTTGTTCAGCGCCAAACGGTTCGTGTCGCTTTGGGTCCCGTTGGCGGCCTGAACCGACAGTTCGCGAATACGCTGCAGGATGTTGGTGGTCTCACTGAGCGCGCCTTCTGCCGTCTGCACCATGCTGACGCCGTCTTGAGCGTTGCGTTGGGCGACTTGCGTCCCACGCACTACCGAGCGGAACGCCTCCGCGATTGCCAGTCCCGCGGCATCGTCCGCGGCACGGTTGATACGAAGACCGCTGGATAGGCGCTCCAGCGTCCGATTCAACGCGAGGGTTGATCGGTTCAATATTCGGCCTGCATTCAGCGCCGGGATATTGGTGTTGATTCGTAATCCCATGTCTTACCTCCTTGAATATTCTGCGGGGCATCCCTACCCCACAATTCCCCATAGACTACTTCCTAACGTGGCATTTCTCGACGGTCCGAGCGTTGTCTCGGCCGTTTTCGCCTCCCACCTCCTTTCGAGTGTGAACAGGCATTTTCCGGCCTGTCTGTCGTTATTATCGGCAACTTTAGTAGAAACTTTAGCGGAAGTTTCGGGTCTCGGGTTTCGAGTTTCCGATTGGTCGGAACGTCCTGGCATTATCAGTCAATGCAAGTGGGGAGTCCGCAGAAGCCCAAAGGCTGCGCTTATGAAATAAGAGGTGTGGGGCGCGAATGAAAAGAGGCAGACTCGAAAGTCTGCCCCACAAGACAAAACTGGAGAGGCGGCCCCGCGAGCCGCCTCAGTTCCAAGTGAGTTAACTCAGGGCTAAGTTTTACCGCCCGAGAAGCTGGAGCGCCGTCTGCGGAATGATATTGGCCTGGGCCAGGACTGACGTGCCGGCGCTGACCAGGATTTGGTTGCGGGTGAACGCGATGGTTTCGCGGGCAATGTCCGCGTCACGAATCACGCTTTCCGATGCGGCCGAGTTCTCTTCCTGGATGGCGAGGGTATTGATGGTAAACTCGAGGCGGTTCTGGAAAGCACCCAGGTTACTCCGCAACGACGTGACGCTGCGGATGGCCGAGTCCACGGTCAGTATCGCGGAAACCGCGCCGCCTACGGAGGATACCTGCACGGTGGTTAACAGCAAGTCGGCCGTGGTGGCGCCGCTGACGGACACCAACAATGTTTGCCCGGCCTGCGGTCCGGCTTGGAGCGTGATGGTTTGCGCAGCGCTCAACACGCGGACGCCATTGAACTCGGTGTCGAGTGCAATGTCGTCAATCTGCTCGAGCAATAGTTGTACTTCGGAATTCAGGGCCGCCCGATTCTGGTCGCTCTGAGTGCCGTTCGCGGCTTGTACCGCCAGTTCGCGAATGCGCTGCAGGATGTTGGTCGTCTCGCTGAGAGCGCCTTCCGCCGTTTGAACTAGGCTGATGCCATCCTGCGAATTGCGCTGAGCCACCGCCGAACCGAGCACCACCGAACGAAAACCTTCAGCAATCGCAAGACCGGCGGCGTCGTCCGCGGCGCGATTGATACGAAGACCGCTCGATAGGCGTTCGAGGGAGCGGTTCAGGGCCAAGGTGGACCGGCGGAGAATGCGGCCGGTGTTCAGCGCGGCAATATTGGTGTTAATCCGAAGTCCCATGGTTTATTCCTCCGTGATATGGGTTACCTTTGCGTCCATGCATCGGCGTTCTGTTGCCGCATATCGTGCGTCAATAGAAGTTATCGGCAGGAGGGGCGGTGGACTTTAGTACCGAGTTCCGAGTGACGCGAGACGAGTAACGAATAACTGGAAACTAGAAACTGGAAACTGAGTCTAGTAGCGGCGGGGGCGGGTTTTGTCGAATTCTTTCAACGCTGGAGCCCACGCGGCCACGATGTCTCTCGGGGAAAGTTCGTGCTCGATCGCGATTCGCAGTTCAGGCGAGCCGGCGAGGACGTCGAAGTTCTTCTTCCATTCGATTTTCCGGGGATGTACACGGTGGATGGCGGCCAACAACGCGAGTGTGAGCGTGAGAGCGCGCACGGCGCTCGAATCCTGAACGCGCACACGGATACCCTGGCATTCGCGGTCCAAGTAGGTAGGATGAGTGGCCTTGCCCGGCATAGCACGCGGTGTGTAGGTCACCGGTTCGAGGGTGCATCCCACTCGCTCCTCTTCATCAATACGCTTCAGCACCGCGTCGGAATCGAGCCAAGGCGCGCCCAGCAAAGCAAAAGGCGAATCCGTGCCGCGCCCTTCATTCAAGTTCGTGCCCTCGAAGAGGCAGGTGCCCGCGTAGAGCAAGGCGGTCTCCGGCGTAGGCATGTTCGGGGATGGCGGCACCCACGGCAGCGCGCACTGGTGGAAGAAATGGCGCCGTTCCCAGTTGTCGAGCGTCGTCACACCGACTTGGAGCCGGCGCTTGGCAAGGAACGTCTTCTGAAGGAACAGCGCCAATTCACCGAAGGTCATCCCATGGCGCACGGGGATTGGCGCACAACAGACCGCCACATCGGACCGTGAGGCGATGGGGCCTTCGAGAATCTCTCCACCGAGCGGGTTGGGCCGGTCGAGGATAAGCATCGGCTTACCCGCGTCGGCACATGCGGTCATACACTCTTTGAGCGTCGCCAGAAAGGTGTAATAACGCGCACCCACGTCCTGAAGGTCTACGACGAACTGGTCTATGTCTTCCAATTCCTCAGTAGTCGGCCGAGTTCGGTCACCGTAAAGGCTAATCGTCGGAATGATGCCGGTTTGCGACTTGACCTCGGCGCCGGCTTCGGCCTGCCCCCACAACCCATGTTCCGGACTGTACAGCCGCCGGACTTCGACGTTTCCGCAGAGTTTGAAGACGTCAAGAATATGTCGGCCGAGTTGGTCTACGGCCGCCTGATTGGTCAGCAGCGCGACGCGCTTCCCGCGCAGCGGCTCGAATCCCTCGAGGAGCAATCGGTCGAGACCCGTGTGTACGTTGGCCGTCTGTGTGTAGCATTCGCGCGCGACGCGGGTGCAAAACACACGGCGCAGTTCGCCGTTGTGGCGTCGGTCTCGTGTGGGGTGGCAAGTATTGCTAAGTAGGATCGAGAACAGCCCAGTGTTTCGGTCCATCCAGAGGCTGGTGCCGGTCCAGCCGCTATGACCGAACGCCTGTCGGGATGGCAGAAAACCGTGGTGGTCGGTGGACCACGGGTCGAGCCGCCAACCGAGCCCCTGCCATGGGAAACAGGCCGCTTGGCCAAGACGGATCATCTCGCCGACGGTGCTCTCTTGGAGTACGCTCCCCGCCAATAACGCGCGAGCGAAACGTGCTAGGTCTTCGGCGGTGGAGAACAGGCCGGCGTGGCCCGCGACTCCACCAACCGCGTATGCGTTTTCATCATGCACCTCGCCATGGATCAGTTTCTTTCGCCAGGGACACTGCTCGGTCGGCGCACAGCGCGAAATCCAGTCGGCGGGCGGTTTGAACGCCGTATGCTTCATCTGCAGCGGGCCGAAAATGCGTTTTTGACAAAATGCGTCAAGGGAATCGCGCGCCGTAAGCTCTACGATCTTTCCGAGAATCATAAAACCGACGTCCGAGTATCGCCAGCGACTTCCGGGCGGCCACGAGAGACCAAGCGTCGCGTAGCGCAGCAACATTTCGTCCAGACTCGAGCAGTCCTGGTAATACGGCTTGACTGCCACGAGGCCGGCGGTATGCGTGAGTAGATGTCTCACGGTAAGCGCGTCAAAGGCGGGAATGTGCACAATAGAGCCGGCCGATTGATCCAGTTCCAGTGCCCCGACATCGCGCAGCATCAGTATGGCGGTAGTAGTCGCCAGTACCTTGGTTAGTGACGCGAGATCGTAGATAGTCTCCTTCTTCGCGGCTTCCCGGGTCGGCTTCAGGGAGCGATACCCGACCGCTTCGAACAACAACGTCTCGTCGCCGCGGCCAACGTAGGCAACGGCGCCCGGTGCATTGTTCTCGCGTACCGCGCGCTTGAGGGCCTCGCACAGGGTTTCACGGTCCAACGACGACACTCCTCGGAAGTATCCGTTCACGGACGTTGGGGCGAACACGACTTAGGATAGCGTCTCGAAGTGCTCCACAGGAAGCCCCCGCCTGCGGAGAGTCTATGAAACGACGCAAAATACGTTGGCCCCGCACCGCAGACGGTACAGGCTTTCCAAACTTGGGGAAGCTGCCGCCTCCGGTGCGGGGCCTTTGCCCTAACAAGGGTTGCCCGTTACTAAACTACTTCTTGCCTTTTTTCTTTGCCGCTTTCTTCTTCGCGGGCTTCTTGGCGGCTTTCTTCTTCGTCGCCATTCTGTTCCTCCTTTTCTTGTTCCCTATACGTTGCGCAACGGCCGGTCTCGGATGAGTGACCCCTTATCTCAGGTCCTTAATCACTCCGAGGCGCTCCCTACGTCTTACAGCCACTACCGAGGCTCGCCTCCCAAGACCGCGTTTACTAGGGCTGAACTGAAGCGATACAAATCCGCAGGGCCTGCGGATGAATCGGCGAGGATTAGATGCTTATGAAAAGGAGTCATGCGGCGCGGCGCGCGCGCACATGGTGTAATCGTTGAAGTACCGAGTCGCGCTTTTCCATGATCGAATCTTGCCATCGTTCGTCGTTCACCTACTAAGTGAGTATCAAACAACGGAGAAAAATGCAAGAACTTTTTTTCGCTTTCTTCTTTTTTGTTGACGCCGAGCACCGGCGAGATCGGTATTTCATGGTCCGGTTTTTGGGGGATTGGTACCACGGAACCGTCGTGAAGGACAGACTGGAAAGTCTGCCCCACGTGCCAAACTAAAGTCCGATCAACGTTCTCGACGCGCACTGATGCAATGCCGCGTGGAGGCTTTGATTGGCCCGGCCACCTTTGTTACAGTTAGTGTGCGATGCGTATCTGAGGAATCGGCAAGCGCAACATAGGCATCTTGGGACTTGGAGGAGAAAAAGCACCATGGCGCAAACGGTGGAAGGTTTCTTTTCAGAACTTGGCGGCAAGATCGATCCGAGCCGGCTCCAGGGCATGAACGCCACGTATCAATTCGTGGTCACAGGCGATGGCGGCGGTGAATGGAATGTAGCCATTGCAAATGGTCAGGCAACGGTCAGCAAGGGGACTGCGGACGCCCCAAGTATTACGCTGACGTCGTCCGTTGCCGATTGGCTGGACATTGTGAGCGGCAAGTTGAACGGGCAGACCGCGTTTCTTACCGGAAAGCTCAAGATCAAGGGTGACATGACGCTCGCGATGAAGCTACAGAGCGTTTTACAGGTGAAGTGAGCGGTTCGTACACACCGACGGTTGAGGGACGGCACATTGCCGTCCCTTTTGTTGTTGCGGCGGGCGTTTCACCGCGTGGAACGCGGAGTGCGGAACACGGAACACGGAGCCCGACGTCCTTCTTCTTGTTAAGCACGGCCTTGACGCTCATCGTTGCCGCTTGTGGTTCGGACGCGGGAACGTCGGTTATCTCCAGCCAGGAAGAAGTGTTCTTTGTAACCGAAGACGGAGTGCGCATTGCGGCAACCTTGCGGGTTCCGGAACGATCGCGGCCGGGGGGAGTCCTCTTGGTTCATGCACTGGGCGCCGATCACCATTCCTGGGACTTGTTTGCAGCGCGATTGCAGCAGCGCGGGTACATGTCCCTCGCGATCGATCTGCGCGGGCACGGTGGAAGTACGCGCAAAGATGGGGCTTCGCTGGTATTCGAGCAATTCAGCGCCGGGGACTGGGCCGTAGCGGTAAACGACCTCGACGCGGGAAAGTCCTATCTGATTCAACGGGGCGCGGACGCGCGGAGCTTTTCCCTGGTTGGCGCGAGTCTTGGCGCGAATTTGGCCCTTCGTTACGCGGCAACTCATGAGGACGTTCAGGCGTTGGTGCTCTTGTCTCCGGGCCTCGAGTACAAGGGGATTCGGGCCGAGCCGGCCCTTGCGGATTACGGAAAACGACCGCTGTTGCTGCTAACGACCGAAGGCGACAGCTACTCGGCGTCAACATGTACCCGATTGAAAGCCAAGGCGCCGGGATTCTCCGAACTACGCGAGTATCCGGGCGCCGCTCATGGGACCGACATTCTTGACGTTTCAACGAACGCAATCGAGCAAATTCTTCAATGGCTGGATGCGGTGGTCGGGCGTACATAGTCGAACGTCACCGTTGACCGGATACCGTGAGGTGCTTATACTGCGCGCCAGTCGAGAAGGAAGTCGGATTGCCACCCGAGAATTTGGGAGTTCAGCCGTGAGTGAAGAACAATGCCCAGGATACTATCAAGACGAGTCCGGCAATTGGCAACCGGATCGCCGGCAAACTCCGGACCGTCGAAATTTGGGTTCGGCGTTGCACCAACATGAACGCCGGAGTTTTTTCCGGCGAAAAGCGGATCGGGAACTTCTGGAAAAAGACCACCAGGTCATGATCCGGGAAGCCTTGGACGATTTCGCGGCGGAGCATCCCACTCGACCGCAATCCTCGTAGGAGCAGGTCCGATACCGTCGGCTAGCGCGTGGAGCGGGCGTGCCGCGCGCTGAGGACTTGATCGGCGGCCTGTTTCAACTCGGTGGCCGCCGCTCGGGCGTTCTTCATCCCGGTCAGTATCGCCGTCTCAGCGTCGTGGACCAATTCGCGTACTTCCTGCCAACCCGCAAAATTAGGTTCGGACCGCGCGAACGCCAGACAATCGAAAGCGGCGCGATTGTACTCCCACTCGTTCCAGAACGCCTGCACGTCGGGGTGCTGAGCCGCCGACCGGCGAATGGGGATGTAACCTGTACCCAGCGCCCACCGCACTCCGATTTCCGGTGACGTGAAGAACTTGACGAATTCCCAAGCCGCGCGTTGTTGGTCGGGGGTGGTGTTGAAAATCACGATGTTGGGACCGTAGAGCACCGTTCGCGGGTCCGCCGGGTCGGCCTGCGGGATGCGTGTCATTCCCCAGCGTTGCATATCGCCTTGCATCAGACGCGCGATGCTGGTCCGGCCGGAACTCGACCGGAAAAGGAACGCAATTTGGTCCTGTGCCAAGGCGCTCTCGTCGTCGTAGGAATCTCGAGTAATCTGATAGGCGAGTTTCTCCCGGACTAGCGTTTCAATCAATTCAAAGACGCGCATCGCTTCCAGGGAGTCAAATAGTGTGGCGTGATCCTTCACGAGCTCGCCGCCCATGCTGTAGATCATGCCGTCAACGGTGGAGCAGTCCACGTTCAAGGCGCAGGCGAACTTGCCGGTTTTTTCCTTGACCTGCCGGCACTGTTCGAGGAATTCGTCCCAGGTATTCGGGGGCTGAGAAAAGCCGGCGTCGGCCAGTACGCGCTTGTTGAAGTACATCATGAGCGCGCTTTTGCAGAACGGAAACGAATACATCTTGCCCTCAAACTCACTGTAGCGGTTGGTCTCGAGCACCGCCGGGAAGAAGTCAGCTAGGTCGGCCGCGCTGAGTCCGCGTTGTGGATCGCGGGTGAATTCGTCAAGCGCGGCCACCGCGCCGGCCTGCACGTATTCGGCGGTCATGCTCTCGTATGCTACGGCCATGCTGGGCAGAGCGCCGGCCTGAATGCTGGCGGCGACTTTCCGGTTAATCTCAGTATAGCCGCCGCTATGCTCCACTTTGATGGGCAGGTCCGGGTGGAGTCGGTTGAATTCGTCCGCAAGTTGCAGCAATAACTGGCGCGTTTCCGTGGTTTGTCGATCCCAGAAAACCGCGGCATCCGGGTTGATCGGTTGGAACGTTCGCAGTGCGGCGGGCGTGCCACCCGTGACGGTTTCTTCGATGGGGCCCGCGCATCCGGTGAGGGCCGCCAGAAAGCACAGGATCAGCCCGCAGGCCGATTTCAGTTTCATTTGTCTACCCCTTGATGCCGGCGCCCAGCGATCCTTCGAGGAAGTGGCGCTGCGCGATGGAGTATAGCGCCACGGTCGGCAAGATGACAATCGTGGCGGCGCACATGAGGAGATTAACTCGAACACCCTCCGCGCCCCAGAAGAACGTCAGACCGACTTGCACGACGCGCATCTCGTCCTCGGACGTTATTACCAACGGCCACACGAGCGCATTGTAACTGCCGAGGAAGGCGAATAGGCCGACGGTAATGATCGTAGGCTTCACGAGCGGGGCGGCGATCCAGGCGAGAAACCGCAGATGTCCGCAACCGTCTACTTTCGCGGCATCGAAGTAGTCGCCCGGCACGCCGAGAAATCCCTGGCGCATGAGGAATATCGAGAACGCGTTGGCGCACCATGGGACAATAAGGGCGGCATAGGTATTGTACCAACCCAACTTCTTGATGATCACGAAATTCGGGATGAGCGTAATTTCAAACGGCACCATCATCGTCGCCAGTATCACGCCGAAAAGCACTCCTTTGCCGGGAAAATCAAGCCGGGCAAAGGTGTAACCGGCCATCAACGAAGACAATATCACGCAGGTGGTGACCACCGCGGCAACTAGGAATGAATTATAGAAATAGCGCGCGAATGGGGCGGCGTGGAACGTTTCGACGAAATTGTACCATTGCCATTGTTGCGGTAAGAGTGAGATAGACGGGGACATTGCTTCCGGAAGCGTCTTGAACGCGGTGGTCACCATCCAGAGAAATGGAAAGGTGGTCAATACGGCGCCGCTCGCCAACAGGAGGTACAGTACCGTCTTCCGAATCATTCGTAGAACACCCGCCGACCCGCGAAACGCCATTGGACGATGGTCATGGTAACGATGGCCAGGCTCGATAGCGCCGCCAACGCCGCGCCATATCCCTCGTATCCGAATTGATAGAAACTTGAATAGATGTATACCGTCAGATTCCGGGTTGTGTTTAGGGGACCGCGGCCGTCGCCGGTCAACGCAAAGAAACTGTTGAACGCCTGGAACGACCGAATCGCACTGACGACAGTGAGGAAGAAAATGGTGGGAGACAACAGCGGAAGCGTCACGTTCCAAACGACTTGAGCGCCGCCGGCGCCGTCAATGCGCGCGGCCTCCTCGAGTTGACGCGGTAAAGCGGTGAGTCCGGCGAGAAAAATAACGATCATGAAGCCGCTGGCGTGCCAGATATCGAAGAGCATGACGCAGCACAACGAGAGACTCGGCCCGATGGTCGGCGGAATTCGCCCGTCGGTGAGGAAGTACAGTACCCCGCGTGGTTCCAGCAGCCACTGCATCGGGTCCGCCCCCAGCCATTGGAGAACAAGATTCGTAAGACCGATCTGCGGGTGGAGCAGCACGCGCCACACGGTGGCCGCCGCCACTGCCGAAGTGACGTAGGGGAGAAAGTACATGGTCCGAAACAGGCCGCGTGCTCGGAGGATGCGGAAGAGTGCGAGGGCGACGGCGAAGCTAAGGACCAGCCCGACGGGGATCGTTCCTACTGAATAGTAGAAAGTGACGAGGAAGCTTTTCCAGAAATCCTCCTCGGTTAACGCCTTGGCGTAGTTGCCGACGCCAACGAACGGACCCGCGCCGAAATGCGTGTCAAAGAGGCTCAAGTATACGGCGCCGAGAATCGGCGTGATCCCAAAAACGCCCAACACTGCCAACGATGGCGCGAGCAGTACCGCCGCGATGGCGCCGTCACGAACCGCGCGCGACCGGGTCCGCTCGAGGACCTCGTCCACCTTTTCGAGAAGTGTATCTACCAATCTCACGGGATAAGATTCCAGCCATGAAGTTCCGCCCACCATCGAGGCTCGAGGTCATTTTAGATTTTGGATTTTCGATTAAACCCGGAACCGTCTGTTCCAAGAGATCGAGCGTACGTGAAATCGCGCCCTGCTGCCCGAGAATCGCCGCGCGGCCACGAGCCGCCATTGCGGCGCGCTCGTCAGGATTCTGCAGTAAGACTTTCAGTGCGGGCAAGAGTTCTTCGGCGGTGGCCACCTGCCGTGCGCCGCTCGCCTCGATGAGCACGCGGGCGGGGTCGGCAAAGTTCCCCATACACGGACCAAACACGGTTGGCACCGCGAGCGCGGCGGATTCCAACGGATTATGTCCCTGCACCTCCGGCGAAAAACTGCCGCCGATGACCGCCACGGTTCCGATCGAATAGAGACAAACCAATTCGCCGAGGGTGTCCACCAAATGGATGCGCTCGCCTTGAGGACGTCGTCCTGCGATCACGTCGCTTCGTTTCAGCACCGGCTCGCCAAACAACGCAAGCACCTCAGACGCGCGTTCCGGATGGCGGAGAGCGATGACAAGCCTCAGGTCTGGAAAGGCACCGCAGAGCGATGTAAAGCAGCGCGCGGCCAAGGCTTCGTCCCCAGGCCGGGTGCTGCCAAAAATCAGGATAGGTTGGTCGGGGCTGAATCCGTGCTCGGCGCGCAAATGTACGCGGCGTTCCTCCGGCACGGTGGTCGCGACCCCGTCAAACTTAATGTTGCCGGTCACGTGCACCACCGTAGGCTTGGCGCCGAGCTCGAGCAAGCGTTCGGCATAGGCGTCGCTTTGCATGCCCGCGGCGGACAGTTGTTGACACATCGCGCGATAGAAACCCCGCATTTGAAGATAGCGCTTGTGATGCTTGTCACTCATTCGCCCATTGACGAGCAGTACAGGAATTCGGCGCCGTATGGCCGCGCGAATTACGTTGGGCCACAGTTCCGTCTCGATCAGGACGAGGGCCCGCGGTCGCGCGCGTCGAACGAAGCGCTCAACCACGACGCGGTGGTCAAACGGAAACCAAGTGACGGGGATGCCCTCGCACGCGGTGGAAGCAAGACGATAGCCACTTACGGTGGACACGGTCAGTAAGAGAGAAAGGTCGGGCCACCGCGACCGCAGCGCTTGCAGGAACGGCCGGGCTACGGAAATCTCTCCGACACTACACGCCTGGACCCAAAGGACCGGTCCCGAAAATGTTGGAACAGGTGGGTGGAACCGAGCTAACAGACAACGATGTCGAGGCGAGACGGCGAGCCATGCTGCGCCGAACGGCGCCAGCACCGAGGCGAGCAAGTCATACCACAGAAGGTTCATCGCGACAGAAAAAAGAAAGGGCGGCCACCTCGGCAAGGAAGACCGCCCTGAAATCCGTCGCCGGACCTATGACTGGGCGCCGGCTTCAAAGAAGCGTGCACCCGTGGTATCAATGATGTCCGGTGTGACGAAGATTAACAGACTGGACTGCCGAACCTCGCGGGATTTGCCGCGGAAGAAGTAACCGATCACCGGTATGTCGGCAAGATACGGCAGTTTCTCTTGACCCTTGGTGGTACGGTCCGTAATCAATCCACCCAGGACGAGCGTGTCGCCGTCGTGCACGATGACGTTCGTCCACACGGCCTGTACGGAAGTCCGCGGGAAACGTATGGTGGACGTAACTTCGTCTTCGTCTACGCGCGAGGTCGTCTGGAACTCATCGGTGCCGACCAAGGTCGTCACCTGCGGATTCAGCCACATTCGGACGTTGTCACCGCTACTGATCTGCGGCGTCACGGACAGGGTAATCCCGAAGTTAAACGGCGTAAATGAGAGGTTTTGCGTCAGACTCACCGTTGCGCCACCGGCCAGGGTGCCGCCCTGCGTCGTCTGCAAATTGTTAAAGACGCCGGTGTTGAAAGTCTGGCTCAGCAGGTCGGCGATCACCGCCGGCTTGCGATTCATGGTGGTCACGCGCGGCGCACTCAGAAGCTCGGTCTCCTTCATGCTGTTCAGATAATCCATCACAACGCTCAGCTTGTCGCCGTCCGTGTTGTCGGTAATGATTCCGGAAAGGCTGAACGTGCCCGCGGGGCCCGGATTGGCCAAGCCTTTCAGAATCCCTTGCGTAATCGTGTTATTGATGACGTTAGTGCCGTCGGGTCGAGTGTAGAAAGGAATCTCCTCGTCGTTGCCGTCGCCATTGATATCGAACAGGTACGTATCGGTTGCCACGTCCGAAATTGTGCGCGCCCGCCCGCCTAAGTCGGAACTTGTGATATCCCATGTGAAGCCAGTCTTATCGAGGTCATCCACCTGAATCGTAATGAATTTGGCCTCGATGCTCACTTGCTTCGGCATAACGTCCAATTCCTCGAGTTGCGCCTCCAACTCCTTGATGTGCGTCGGAGTATTGTGGACGATCAACGTGTCCGTGGCCGGATTGTAAGCCATGTAGGAAAGAATCGTATTGGTATACGGTTCCACGACGTCCGGAATGATATTCCGAAGAATCGTAATAATGGCGGGCTCGCCGCCGAAACCGAGTCCAGCCGCGCCACCGCCGCCGAGACCCCCCAAGCCGCCACCAGCGCCTAGAGCGCCCGCGGCACCACCCGCACCGAAGGCGCCTCCGCCCAAGCCACCACCTAGGCCGCCGCCGAGACCGCCGCCGCCCAAGCCACCGCCACCGAACTCTTGCTCGAACGCGCGACTTCCTTGAAACCCGCCGAGCGCACCCCCACCTTGTGTGGCGCCGAAGCCGGTGCCGGCACTGGTCAACCCGATCACCGCCGGAGGTTCACCGACCTGCAAGTCGCTGATGCTAGTGAACAGTTCTGCAATATTGGAGAAGGTGATACCACCGCCCAAGCCGCCACCCAGGCCACCGCCGCCAAAGCCACCCTGGCCGCCGCCGCCCAGGCCACCGCCACCTAGGCCACCGCCACCTAGGCCGCCGCCGCCAAAACCGCCGCCGCCCAAGCCACCGCCCAGGCCACCGCCACCCAGGCCACCGCCACCCAAGCCGCCGCCGCCCAAACCACCGCCACCCAAGCCGCCACCGCCAAAGCCGCCGCCGCCCAAGCCACCGCCGCCAAGGCCGCCGCCGCCAACGCCACCACCAAATCCACCGGAAGCGCCTAAGCCACCTCCGCCGAAACCACCGGGGTTACGAAGCACGATCTTAAACAAAGTTTCTGCTCCGGCGTTGCGCAAGGTGTAGTACTTAGTTTCTAACTCTTCAAATGACTCTTGGCGAATACGATCCGGGGTGCTAATCCAGATGAATCCGGGCTGTAGAGAGAAATCCAGATTCAACGGGCGGAGTAACGCGCGCAAGGCGTCTCGCAAGGGCATCTTCTTGAGGTTGATGTAGGGGACGATGCCATCGGTAATGTACTCCTGTGCCGGGGCTTGAGCAGCGGCCGGACCGCCAAAACCGCCACCGAACGCAAGACCGCCGCCAGTTAAGTCTTCCTCCCCTTCTGCCAAACGCCCCCGCGGCCTACCCGTCGGCAGGGCCGGCGCACCGAAAGGACTCGGCGCTGCTCCGGGAATGCCGCCGGCCTGCGGGAATGCGCCCACCGCTCCTGGAACCGGTGGCGGCGCCGCCTCTACGGGAGGAGCGATCACACGGGCATCCGTCACGATATTGATCTGGAGGTCTTCGGAGAGAAAATCAATGATTTCGTTGATATGTATCTTGTCGAAGGAGAGCGTGACCGGGGAATTCAAAGCTTTCTCGATCTGCGTTTCTTCTTCCGGTTCGACGTAGCGCTCTTCGGCCACGTCCACTTTGATTCGGTAAGGCTTGATCCCCGTGGCGTCAGCGCCTTCCGGCAGATGCTTTGAATCTTCCGTATATTTTCGGACGAGGGAACGATCTTCCTTCGTCTGGTTTTCCGTGTCACGAAGATCTTCCTCCGCCACGCCGAGGGTTGCTTCATGGAGCAGGCGCTGCGCGCGCTTGTTGTCCGGCGCGATCAGGAGCAGTTCCTCGAAGTACTTCACGGCTTGACGGTACCGGCGATTCTCTAAGTAGGTCTCGCCGAGGTCGAGCAGTTCCCGCACCCGTTGGCGCTTGACTTCCTCGACGGAAAGCTGCGGCGCAGGCGCGCCCGCTTGCGCTTCGAGCGATTCCGGATCGAAAGTCTCAAAGCTCGGAGTCGCGCTCGGGTCTTGCCCGGCCGCGGCAATCTGGAGCTTGCCTTCACACTTGGCCTGCATAATCTTGGCATCTTCGTAGTCGGGCTGGAGCGCCAGAGCACGATTAAACTCGTTCAGCGCCTCGCGGAACTGATTGCGGTTGTATAGGTTTACCCCCTCGCGAAAATGCTCTTGGGCGTCGGTGAGTTCACCTTGGGCGGCCGGAACGGCGGCCTCGGCGCTCGCCGGTGGAGCTGCGGCTGGCGCCGGCTCGGGGCTCGTTGCCTCGGTTTGCTGAGCAAACGAGACTTGGACACTCCCAGCCCACAAAGCTGCCAGCAAGCACCCCATCCCCAGGGCTGCGGCAATCGGTCTTGCCAACCTGCTAAACATTATCTCTTCTTCCTCCCGCGTTTACTGCTCAATATACCTGGATCGCAGATATACACTCAAATTCCCAAAAACTGCTCCTACCGTCTTCTCTGCATGGGTATGGTCAAGCGGCGACCATGCTTCTCCGAATAGACCACGACGGTTTGCTCCTCGGCATTTATCCGTTCGAGCCGAAAACTCTCAAAAGATTCGCCTTCGCGATACCATCTCGGGCGTACAGTCTGCAACCGCGCCCGGTGTTCCCCGTTCGACATCTGCTGAATATCCAGCAGGATTACGCCGGGATTTTGGTCATCTTGTTTTCCACCGCCCTCTCCGGTCAGCGGCTGCGCGTAAACCCACCACGGGTTGCTTCGAACCAGCGAACTCCATTCCCCGGCCGCAGGCGGAGGGGGAGGGTTGCTCGGCGAGGGTGGTCCTTGGTCCGCGGGCGGGGACACGTTCCCAGGCGGGCTGGCAACAAAATTGTCGTTCTCGTCTTTCGGCGGATTCACCACAATGTAGACCTGCCAACCAAGGATCACGACCATGATCCCCAACACCATGCGCTCCTTGTTCAGCCAAATCCAATTGCCTATTTTGAGCACTTTATCCATCGCGACGGGTTATTCCACCTTGCCGAACCATACACGCCTCTTGCTCTCTCGTTCTCCTTAGAAAAACAAATACTACCGCCTGAAGTTTTTCCAGAATCCGGATGGGGGCTCCGGGGCCTTCGCGGCCGGCGCGGGCGCGCTCGGCCCCGCCAATGTCTTCATCAACTGGTCCGCGGCCGAGGACGACATCTGGCCACGGGCACCGGCGCCCGCAGGCCCGGTGGCCGCTGCCGTCACGATTTCCTGACCGCCCACCGGCTGGGTGCTCAGCACGGATTTGTCGGGCAAAAACTTCGCCGTCGTCAGCAACATGTTGATTTGCAGCGGCGGGCCGCCGGCGTAGGGGTACCGTAAGTACGGATTCTCGACACGTAGCGCTTCGAATGTGTAGTAGTGGCTATCCCGCCGCATTTTTTCGGCGAGGCTCACAAAGTTTTCCAGACTCATTTCAAAGGAGAAACCGATCGTCTGCATTTCCAGGACGTCGAACTGCACCCGCGTCGGCCAGATTTCCACTTGGTTGACGCGCGTCGCCTTGGCATCGATCAGCAATCGGGTCATGTAACAACCCAGGCTCACGCTGCGGAGCCAAGTCTCGACGTCAGCCTTGAGAACGCTGTGACCGCCCAGCGACTCGCCGGTCGGCATTCCGAACGTGGTGTAAGGGATGATGCATCCGCGCACGTTCGCGTCCCGTTGGAGTTGTTCCAACATGCGCGGTAGTTGCTCCTGGTAATGGAATTTGGGAATCTTACCCTCGGGCACGGGCTCAAACTCGTACATGTTGGCCGGCGAGAAATACCGCGAGCGGCCTTCTACCGCTACCACCCACGGTTGCACGGCGCCGCGCCACTGGTCTACGACGATGTCCGGCCGCGTCTTGAAAAACGTCTTCTCTAATGCCACAAGTTTGCCCTTGAGCTGGTCCAAGTAGGCTTGATCCTTACTGTACTCCTCCAAGCGCTGCTTGAAATAAAACTGGTAAACGCCGCCAAACGCCGAAACCACTAGCAATAGGACCACGAATGCTATGATCTGTTGCCGCGTTACCATACCGGCTGCCTTTCGCTACCTAATACAATTCCTCGGGATCGCCCGGCGCGTCGGCCGCGGCCGCTTCTTCCTCTTCCTGGAGCTTACGTTGGCTGCGCATGGCCGACACTCCGCCGGCGCCGCCGCGACCCGCCGCCCCGGCAGCGGCGCTGCCGACGGTCGTAATCTCCTCGAGTTGGACGGGTGTTCCCGATAACTGGACATCTACCCGGAATGCAACTACCGTAGGCACATTCGCGCCTCCGGAAACGGGGCCGGCCGACCCCCCTGGCCGGGTCAGCGTGAATCCGCCTGACCCACTGCCGAGGCCGCCACGGTCCCTTTTCGCGTCACGTTCGTCTTCGTCGGCGATGGTTTGGGACGCGGCCGGGTTCGGGGTAGCAAGGCCGGTAGCATGATCCAAGTCCGTGATCGGCACCGGATTCGCAAACGCGTCGCTGAAATACACGCCACCTTCGATGAATTCCTTGCTCTTTTTCAGATTCTGGACGAACTGTTGGATGGTGTCGGCTTTGAGAGCGTATCCACGAATGGACAACGCATTCTGCTCTTCGGGCGGCAATGAGCGGGGCGGTTCAGGCTTCGCGCCGGGCGCCGGCTTTGCCTGTTTCTCAACCAACGGCGTCAGACCCGGAAACCCTTTAACGTCCACAACGTTCTTCGGTTTACCTGCCACACCACCAAGCATCGGTGATGCGCCGATACCACTTCCCTGCAGGCTCTGGAAAAGCTTTTCGCCGCCGCTCTGGGCGCCGCCGGAAGGTCCGGCCGGGCCGAACGTACCCACGGGCGCAAGCGCACCGCTGCGAGCGGCACCCGGCCCCGCTCCACCGATGTGACCGGTCTCGATGGAACTGAACCAGATTCCCTCCCCGGCCGGGCGCGCATCGTTTATTACGAGGAGCTTATCCAGCCAGAATTGCCGTGCTTTCAAGGTGTCGTCGAGATGACCCGCCTCTTTCTGATAGTTCTCGATAAGGCCCTTGGCGGCTCTCAAGCGACTCTCCAGTTCCGAGGGCCGGGTCGGATCGGGTTGGAGCTTGGGGTCATACATGGCAATCGTCTGCGTAACCAACGCGATCTGATTCCGGACGTTCTTGTTCTTGTTCGCACTCACCGGAATAATGGAGGCGAAGATCAACGCCAACGTGGCGAACGATAACGCCCAATAGAACGCTTGCTCTTTGCGGAGAGCCGCTTGTTGTATCCGCGGCGGAATGAGGTTGATTTCGATCGGTACGCTTTCACACGTGCGCAACGCCAGGCCCAACACGACCGTCGCTTGCTCGGGTCGTTCGTTGACCTCCTGCGCAGCCGGACCGATCGCCAGCCCGGCAAGGGGTTGTGCGATTCGGACCTCGACGCCCAACTGCCGCTGCAAATAGGGAATGATATTGCGCAGGCACGCGCCGCCGCCCGTCACGATGACGCGGGACACGGTGCCGCCGCCCGGCTGAGACCGAAAGTAAGCAAACGAGCGGGAGATTTCCCCCACCAGGCGAGCGAGCACTTGACCGACGATATCTCCACCCTTGCCGTCCCGTTGGGGATCGCCGCTCGGGGCGAATCCCTTTTCTCGCTTGAGTTTCTCGGCGTCGGCGAAGCTGAGACCGAACGCGCCGGCCAGCGCCGACGTGACATCGTTGCCGCCGAGATTCAAACTACGCGTGAACCGGAATTGCTTCTCGCGCTCGATGACGAGGTCCGTGGTGCTGGCGCCCAGGTCAATCATCGCGACGCATTCGCCCTGGTCGCCGAATTCACCGGTGTGCTTCAGCCAGTTGTACGCTGCGAGGGGCGCTACATCTACCGTATCAATGTGCCGCTTCACATCGCGCAAGGTTTCGAGCCGCTTCTCGACCACGTCCACCTTAATCGCGGCCATCAGCACTTCGTAGCCCCCCGCCTCCGTGCGGTTCAGCACCTGATAATCCAAGGCGATTTGGTCCAGACTGAACGGAATCTGTTGCTGGATTTCGTAGCGGACGATTTGGGTTACCTTGTATTCGGGCACCGGCGGTAGCGCGCGAGTGCGAGTGAACACCGATTGGCCCGGCACGGCAAATAGACTTCTCTTAGTGCGAACTTTCGCGTCCTTGAGCAAACTCTTCAAGGTTTCGCGGCGGATTTCCCGTTTGGCTTCTTCGTCCGAGGCGGGATCGATGCTCGTCTCCCGCTGGTAGTACTTGGTGAGTTGATAACCGGTCTTCGTCGGCGACAATTCACACAGGCGTATCGCGCTGTTGCCGATGTCGAGTATCAACCGCTTCGCTCGGGAGTGTTTTAATTTCGCCATGGATAGCTTCCTTTTTGCTCGCCCGCAATCGGCGGGCGATTTCGTGGCTCTATACCTGACCAATCATTGCGTAAGAAAAAAAAGAAAATTGCCTTGCCTCACGGCGAAATCTGAGACCCGCTTCCCCTCCCTCGGCGTTATAAACCATTGAAAAGAATTGTAATATAGTGAGGAGAAAGTGTCAAGAGTAAAATAGGCGTTGACAACTGTTTCCCGTTCCCTTCCGAAGGGCATCAAGGCGCTCATTTTTGCTGCTCCTCGACGGCCGTGGGCGAACTGGCGCTGGTGAGCGGCTCGGGGGGAGCCGCCACGTCTTTCGCACAACGCAAACCGTAGTCCGCCCGCGAGACGTCCATGCGATTATAATGCCTCCGGGCACAGCGCACGTCGAACTTGCCGGTCATGTATGAACCGCTTCGAAGAACGCGAAAGTCCCCGCCATAGTCCTTAATGATGTCCTTGTTGCCGGGGTAGGCGCGATACCAACTCGAGGTCCACTCATAGGCGTTTCCAGCCATGTCCATACAACCAAAAGGAGACGCTCCGGCCGGGATCGAGCCAATCTCCTGCAAGGCGGCATCCGAACTTTCCTTCGAGACACATAGATCCGCCCGGAACTCGTTTCCCCAGGGGTATTCCCGTCCGTCGGTCCCGCGGGCCGCCTTCTCCCACTCCATCTCCGTAAGTAGCCTTTTCCCAACGGCTTGCGCAAAGGCCTCCGCCTGTCTAAAGGTGAGATTGGTAACCGGTTTATCCTCCTCGCCCTTTTCACAGGTGTGAGTCGGGTAGATTTCCTTGAACTGGCGGTTGGTGACTTCATACTTGTCCACGTAGAACGCGTCTACAAAAACCTTGGACTGGGGCCGTTCGTCGGGCGAGGCCTTCTCCACGCCGAAAATGAACTCGCCGGCCGGTACCAACACCATGCCCGGCGGCGTTTCACCCTCCTGGAGCTTTATTTCCACGGTACGCATCTGGGCGGCGTCAAGCTGCACCTTTTGATCGGCCATCACGTAACCCTTGGCGGAAAGCGTGACCGTATAAAGACCGGGCGGTAGTTCCAGGCGTACCGGGGTGGTCTTTCCTTGCGTCTGGTTGTTCAGCCAAATCTGCGCGCCGGTCGGGCTCGAGAATATTTCGAGCACGGCAGGCTTGTACGTGAGCTCGAACGTAAACGGATAGCGATAATCCTCCAGGATCACGAGGGTCTGCCGAATCGGCTCATACGGCTCGAGGCGAATCTCGAAGGTATGCTGCCCGATCGGCACCACTCTCTCCACCAGCGGCGTGTTTCCCAGAAGCACGCCGTCAAAATACACCTCCGCCAGACCGGGCTTGGTCTCGATCGAGAGATAGCCCGCGATCGGCGCCATCGCGATCACGAGGCGCGCCTCACCCGTCTCCGGCACGGTTACCATGTCCCAATTCCGCTTGTACCCTTCCTTCGTCACCTGGACGATGTACGGACCGGGACGCAGCCCCTCAATGGTTTGGGGCGTTACACCATAGATTTCCCCGCCAATCATGATCTCCGCTCCAGCCTCCGGTGTGGTCTCCACGATTAGTTTTGTGGACGCCGTATGTTGAACGGTATTGGTGCAGCTTCCCAGCAGCACTCCGCACACGCCGAGCGTCCAACCAAGCGCACGCCACGCCGGGAGCGTCCTCATAGACTCCAATCGTCCTTTGCGGCTCGTACTCATCCTTCGGCGCGCGGATATCCACGCGGAAACGACGCGCCCCGCTCCGCGCCACATTTAAGCGGCCTGTTCGCTCTGTGATTAAATATAACTGCATCGCCTACCTACGACCAAATCGTAGTTGCTGGTTCCTGGTCCGTGGTTCCTGGTTTCCGGTTTCCCGTTGCTCGGAACTTGCTCATTGCTTCCCGGGCCGTGCCGGACTCATTGCACACTGTCGGTTCATTCGGCATTCGGCATTGCTACAGTTCTTCCTTCGTTTTCACTGGCTGCGCGTCCAGCGTGTTTTTCGGGTTGATATACTTGCCCGCATCCGTGTCCGGCACCACGGTGAAATACACATTCGCCGGCGTGGGATCACGGGCCTCAAAGATCGAATCGTTGTCCGTATCCACCTCAGTCCATGCGCGGAACACGTAATTTACGGCGACGCGGCGGGCCGGTTCATCGCCGAACAAGAAGTTTGCTTGGCCGGGCAGTGTGAGCGAGACGGTCCCGACCGCCGGCCCCGTGATACCTTCCAAGATGCGGCTGCCGTCGCGTAGCAATTCCCAATGGACCTGAGCGGTGCCTGTGAAATTGCCCAGCAGATCAATTTGGAATTGCGCTTCAACCCGCTGATTCAGCGCCAGCGGCGGCAATGGAATGATCTTCGCTGCCCCGAACCGCAGTTCGCCGAAATTCGTCGGAGCAATATCTTCGATAAACTCATCGGGATTCGGCGTCGTGTCGCCTACGGGCGCACCCAGATTGTTGTGCCAGAACATGGGTGCCACCACGGTGTCCGGGGCCTGGGTCGAACTCACCATGAACCGCTGCCAATTGGTGCCGGACGTAGCGCCCGCGTTCACCATCACCTGGTCCCCGGCGCCGAGAGCGAGGTCGTTGATCGGCCAGGGTTCCATGTTGCCGGCCTCGTCGCCGCCCGCCACCACGAGAAGCAGCCATTTGCCGGCGAAATCGTTGATGATGTTCAGCGCCACGAAGAAGGAGTCGTAGCCAAGCACGTTCTGTGACGACCAAGGCGCCCAATTCGGCAAGGTGGCGAGCGGGGTATAGGGTCCGTCGTAATTGTCCGCCGACCACAGCCGATACGTGAAAATAGGTTTCGGCTGGCCCGTGGCGGGCGGGGCAAAGGTGCGGCCCAAATCCCACGTGAACTGCGGGAACTCGACCGTTTGTCCTTCGCGATTCGGCGTGATGCGCGTGCGCACATCGAGCAACCACCACAGATGCAGCGGGTCCAGCAACATGCTGTCCTGAGTCACGTTGCCGGCGCGGTCCTGAGCCC
>JACQVH010000099.1 GCA_016209895.1 Candidatus Hydrogenedentota bacterium
ACCTTGGAAGGTTCAAAACGTGAGCGGGCACTGAAGAGTCCGTGTGGTTTGACCGGTGCAGAGACCCCCGTTCGATAGGCGGCGCAAGTTTTTCTTATTGACAAATCTTACATTTTCATATAAGTTTCGTGGTAATAGAGTGGTCTCCGGTAGCTCAGAAAGAGGCGATCATTTTATTTGGGGAGCATTCGGGGAACTCGATGCAGTGGTGGACCTGCATCCCGAATCACAGCCCCGCGTCGTGAACCTTTGAGTCAGAAATCATGAGTGGCATCTCCAGACCGGACCGTTACGTGATTGGACCCGCGACCCCAGCCGTCTCTCGTGAGCCCGGCCGATTGTGTTGGTCCGTGTCGGTAATGACGATATTCGGGGCCTTAATCGCAGCATTCCTGGTTGTGGCGGCCGCGCGGTACATAAGGTTCATTTCGCCCGCATCCCGTCCGTTCTACGATTTCCTGGGCTTAGGGGCGGTCCTCCTGTTTTTGTCGCCCGGGCTTTATCTCATCCTGGGCCTGCAGGGCGTGCGCTTCTTGAAATGGTTGGTGATTCTGGGATCGCTGTCCATCATTGCTGCGCAGTCGCTGAGTATTACGGGCCAAGTCCTCGTTTTCGACCCCATCCCGATACTGGGCGCCGATAGCCAGTTACACAACGTATCGCGTTGGGTTCTCATGTTCTTCGGAATGACAATCATGTTCGCGAGCCTATATGTTGCGCTATTGGAAACCGCCGTCGCCCGAAAACAGCTACTGGCCGAGCGCGCCGATCTGATCCGCGAAATGGCCGAGCGGAAGCAACTGGAGCAGCAACTGGTTTCGTCGCAAAAAATGGAAGGAATCGCCCGCTTGGCCGGTGGGATCGCCCACGATTTCAACAACTTGCTCACCTGTATTATGGGTTACAGTGACGCCGCGTTGGAGTTCATACCCAAGCCCGACCCACTCCGCGGAGACATCGAGCAAATCGTACAGGCGGCGCAACGCGCCTCCGACCTCACCCGCCAGTTGCTGGCCTTCGCCCGAAAACAGCCCAACGAACCGCGCAACACCGACTTGAATACCTTGACACTGAATCTCGAGAAGATGCTGCACCGGCTCATCGGTGAAGACGTCAAATTGATCACGCGGCCGTGGCAGAAGCCCGCCGTGGTCTGCATTGACCCCGGTCAATTCGAGCAGGTCATCCTCAATCTGGCCGTGAATGCGCGCGACGCCATGCCCTCGGGCGGCGACCTGACCATCAGTATCGGCCACGTCCGCTTCCATGAAGACTACGCACAATCCAACCCCGACGCGCGACCCGGCGATTACATCAAGATGGAAGTCACCGACACCGGAACGGGCATGACCGACGAAGTTCGATCCCACCTGTTTGAACCCTTCTTTACAACCAAAGACCCCACCAAGGGCACCGGCCTCGGCCTCGCCACGTGCTATGGGATCATCCGGCAGGCCAGGGGACATATCACGGTCGAGAGCCGGCCCGGAAAGGGCGCCACCTTCAGAATCTACCTGCCGCAAGTAGCCGGCGTCCCCGCCCCGGAACCGGCCTCCGCCGTCGCGCCGCGTTCCAACGGCCACGAGATGATCCTGCTCGTCGAAGATGAACCGCTCGTTCGCGCCATCGTTTCCCGGACCCTCGCCGGTCACGGCTACAAAGTCATCGAAGCACATGACGGTGACCATGCGCTGACACTGTCGCAGGCGAGGGATGAACCGATTGACTTGCTCTTGACCGACGTCATCTTGCCCCACATGAACGGCCGTGAAGTGGCCGAGCGCATTCGCGCGCAACGGCCCGGCATCAAAGTCCTGTTCATGTCCGGGTACACGGGGCACGCCGTTTCCGGTTCGTCCGCATTGGGCCTCGAGGACTTCCTCGCCAAACCGTTCACCCCCGAAACCCTGGCCCATAAAGTCCGTTCTGTCCTCGACCGCCCCCGTCCCCACCCCGACACCGCCTGACAGCGTTCGCCGCGGCGAACTACATGTGAAGGGGGTGCGATGGGGCGTAAGTTGTTGGCGTGCAATGGGAGAAGCGGGGCGAGACTGGGGATTCGGCGTGAAAAAGCGGTACAAAATCGGTACAAAAGCGGACTTTTTTTGTGAAAACCGGTACAAAGTCGTACAAAAGCGGTCAAAATCGGTACAAAAGCGTGATACATTTTGGTAGGAAATGGACGGAAGACCGTAGGCTGAAGGCGGTAGGCTGTAGGAGGCGCGTGGCGTGGTGGTCCCGCGAGTCGCGGGTTCGAGTTTCTCAATCCGCATTTGTCTGCCTCTGGTGGATTCCGCATTTCGCATTTCGCATTCCAAATATGCCTCTATATATATAGGCGCGGGCGTTGCACTGCACGTGCTATAACAGCTAACAATGCGAAAATTATAACGGGGACTGTGGGGATCGCGCTGTAACCCATGCGCCGCGCCGAGCTACGGCGACGTGACTGTGCGCAATCGGCGGTCAATAGAGGAATGAACCGTGGATGGCGCGGATATCGCGGATGATGAGATGTGGACGACGGAGGCCGAAAGAGCATTGACCACGAATAACCCAGCGCGGCCAAAGGCCGCAACCGAAGAAGATCGACCACGAATTACACGAGTCATACGAATGAATCGTTCAATAGTAAGTTGTCAGCGCTAGTTGCGTTGCGATCTTTGGGTTCCTTGCGGTTGAATCATCGGTATTTCTGCCGCAGATAACGCTCGAAACAGGGAGAACGCCGCGCGCCGCTGCTGTGTAAGTCTCTTCTAATGACAACGATATTCGGATCGGACGGATAGTACTACGAGCCTACCGCTCGCCCGCAACGGGCGGACGATTGTGCCGGCGTGAACAAAATCGGACAATTAACTCTAATACTCCCCCCCCCCAGGAGTTTTGTGCCTCTTGACAAATCGTCTGAGACATGATATAGGTAGTTCATTGGGCGGCGAATTTGAATGGGGACTCACTCCAAAGAAACGGGAAAGGGGAACACGCCATGAACAAAAAGAAAAAGATTCTGGCACTCCTTTTGGCTGGAATCGCCATCGGAGTCATCGTGGGTATCGTATACGCTAACTATCCCGGTGATTACCACAATCTGCGCGCCACCTATATCTACTTGCGGACCGGTCACGAATTTCCGAACCCGCCCACCGAGGCGGCGGCCCTCAACTTTGACACGGACAACGGAGAGAGTAGTGATCCGAGCGACGACGGGGCCCGTGGCGTCATCCGCTTCGGTGTTGGGCAAGAACCGAATGGTAACCCAGCCAACTACATCGCGGGGAATCGTGTGGCCAACGAACGTTGGCAAACGCACGCGGCCGAGAGAGTGCGGCTATGGTCCTGGAAGAAGAACGCGTGGGTCCTGGTCGAGCCGAATGGCGACATCGTGCTGCAACTCGGCAACTGATCGCCTGCTGACCGGACGTCGCTAACGAGAAGCATTGGGAACATTGATGGAAGCGTGAAGAGTTTGATCGCGAGGTAGCGCGTACGGCCTTCGCATACGGGGATTGGGGATTATGCAAAACGTTTTCGTGCGGTTCACGGTGGTACTGATACTGGGCGGCACTACGCTGTTTCTCGCGGCGGGCCAAGTGCCTGTTACCCCGCCGAGCGACTTCGCGGACCTCGATGGCGCGGCGTACCGGGGTTGGAAAGGGCAATTCGACTATCTGCCGATCTCGAAACAGAAAGTCGGCATTACGTTTCGGCAAGGATTGAACGCGGCGCAGAAGCAGGGACTGGTGCAGGCGATCACTCATGGTCGTCCCAGTGCGAGCGTCCTCGATCCCACGTTTCTGAATCAATCCCGCACGGTTGTGGTAGACTTAGTACAGGGTTTGGCGCGCAGCGAAGTGGCCAACACGGTACGCGCACTCCGCAGCCAAGCCGAGGTCTATCGGGTTCACCCGGTGTTCGAGTCGGCTCCTGGCATGGAAGAGCTATTGACTGATTACCTGTACGTGAGCGTTCCCGCCGACACCCCCGAGGAGACAGTTCAGCCGGTGTTCCAGGCCAATGGCGTGGAAGTGATGGAAAAAGTAGATTACAGCTTGATCGGTAAGGTGGGCTATCGCCTGCGGGTCGCGCAAGCCGTCTATGAGAACGCGCTCAATTCCCTGATCATTGCGAACGGGCTGTATGACCACCCATTGACCACCGAGGCCGCGCCGTACTTCACGCCGCTGTACAGCGAAGAACAAAGCGTCAATCCGAATGATACCCTTTACACACAGAACAGACAGTGGCATCTCGCGAAGATTAATGCCCCGGACGCTTGGGGAAAAGTCTACGAGGACCAGTACGGAGTGTTCCCACTGCCGTTTGTGGACGCTAACGCGGACGGCTGGCCGGACGCGATTCCAGAAATCGTCATTGCGGCTATGGATGATGGGGTGATGTTGGACTACGATCGGAGCGACGTCCGGGCGTTCACTATTTCTAACTTCGCAGTCAAAGCTTTCTCGGAATCCTTCACCGGTACCAACGCGGGACACGAAGACTTGAATCCGAATCAGTGGATCAACTTGGCAGAAGTCAATGGTGTGGACTGGCAGGATGACGATGGCAACGGTTACGTGGACGATTACTTTGGCTGGGACTTCGTCGGGAAGAATTACACGAATCTTTGGGCAGACGAATCGCCTTACTGGGACGCGGGCCACAAAGATGGTGACGGAATTCCATTCCCGGATGTCATCACCGAGGGTGTGCTTAATCGCAACCGGGGGCATGGGACGGGCGGCATCAGTATCGCGGCCGCACGCGGAAACAACGGTATCGGGCTGGCCGGGGTGTGTTGGTACGCGAAGATCATGCCAGTGCGGATTCACGTCAACACCTATTATCCCCATCCCCTTGGCGAGAACATTGGGTTCGCGGCACGAGCCGCAGACGGTCTTCTCTACGCTACGGAGACCGGCGCCCACATCTGCGAATTGACCATGGCTCGAGGTATTTATGATCCGGACGTCTACGACGCCATCAAGACCGCGCGGGCTTACGGCTGTGTTATCATCGTGCCCGCAGGAAACAACGGCCAGTCGCTTGATGCTCACCCCATCTACCCTGCCGTCTATCCGGAAGTAATCACCGTCGGTGCAACCGGTTCTACGGATGGGCGGGCCGTATGGGGCTGGAATGATCTCGGCTTTTTCACTGCAGCCAATTTCGGCGCGTGTCTAGACGTAACCGCACCGACGAAATCCTATTTGTCGTGGTCCTCTGTGGACGACCCGTTCCCCGACGCGAGCGATGGCGACGTGCCTTCCGGAGATGGCGATATCGAGTATAATGAATACAACCTGAACAGCGGCCAAGGCACGTCGTCCAGCTTCCCACAAGTGGCTGGACTGGCAGCCTTGCTTCTGACGGTGGACCCAGCGTTCTCGCCTGCGGAAATTCAGGCGTTTATGGCTTGGTCGGCACATGACGCGAATTATAGCCGGGAGATGGGTAGTGATGGCACGATTTCCTACGACCAGACGCCAGGCACCGGAGCGTGGACGGAGAACGCCGAGGCGGGCCGAGACGTGTACACGGGCTGGGGGCGGATTGACGCCTCAGCGGCGGTGGATTTGGCGAAAAAAATGAGGTTTGCCATTTCAAATAAGGACGGCAGACATATCGCTTCCTGGGATCAAGACGGCAACTTCATTCTGGACTGCAAGCTCAAGGAGCATGCCTCCTCGACGGAACTGGATTACACGGACTTGACCACGCCCAATAACCCCGAGTTCGTCATTCGACACGGGACTGCGGATGGCGGTTGGGGACAGAAGGTGGCGCGGCTCGACCCGGATGATGACAATGGGCGACCGGTCCTTTATCTCAAGGGCGAAATCAAGAGCACGTGGGTTTACCCGTCATCAACTGCTTCAGAGTTTATCATCCAGAAATATATTGACGACGCGCACATCCCGGCCGTCGCTTACATCAATTCCAACGGCGACATGTACTTAACGGGCCGAGTTTTTATCGCTACGGACCCCGATCCCTTCGAAGCCGACATCCAGATTACGGTCGGGCCACCTAACGCCGGAATGACATTCGATTTCACCATGGAGGACGAAGACGGAGATCGATACGAAGACGAAGGGAGTCAAGCCATCCAAGACGCCATCAATTCCGTCTCTACCAACCCTGTCCAGTATCGAGTGATTATTGTGTACCCGGTGTTTGACGCAAGCGGGCAGGCGCTAGAGACGCTCTACAATCCCTTCAACTTCGCCGGGCGCGAAGTGGTGGTTCAGTCGCCGGAGCCGGAGAATCGGGAAATGGTTCGTGCCGTGGTCATCGCGGGTCAAGGGTTGTACGGTGAGTCGGTCGTTGAGTTTGGCGGGTCCGAGACGGTGCGTGCCGCGCTTAAGGGGGTTACCGTGAAGAACAGCGGCTCGAATGGAATTTACGGCCACCAGACAAAGGCTTCCATCTTGAACAATATCGTGCAGTTCAACGGTTCCGATGGTGTCTCCTATTGCTCGGGATTGATTCAAATGAATGTGATTGAGCATAACTCGGGCGCCGGTTTGACGTACTGCCACAACGCAACGATAATCAATAACATCCTTCGTTATAACGCCCAGGGAGGGGTGCGTGACTGCCACGATACGAGACTCATGCCACCCGATCCTGGTGACGAGGCAACGTACTATTCGTCCCAGATCGTGGCCGGCAATTTGATTTATTGCAATCGGTCCGGGTACGGCGGAGGGTTGGACCTCGTAAGTCTGCCTATTCAAAATAACCTAATCTTTTTCAACAGCGCGCTGTACTACGGCGGTGGGCTCTACCAATGCAGCGGGCACATCGAACACAACACGGTCTTCCACAATACCGCCCCTTCCGGCGGTGGCATGTACTCCTGCACCGGAACGGATCAGGTCATCCGGAGCAACATCGTTTGGGCCAATACTCCGGACCAGATCGTCAACAGCACGGCCCCCGAATATTCCTGCATCCAGGGCTGGAGTATTACCGACAGCAACTCCGACGGCTATGACGACGTAAACGGCAACACGAATCTCGATCCCCAATTTATTTCGACCGCCATCAATCAGGGTGTGCCCTGGCACGAGTTCCTGCATCTATATTATCTGGACACCAGCCATCACTCCCCATGCATTGATCGGGGTTATATAAGAGGTCCAAGGAGTGCGGTGGTCGGGGATTATGACGAGGACGATGTGCCCGATAATGACAACCGAGACCATCGGGATGTGGACGATCAGCCGACTTTCATTGACATCCCTGGTGTATTTTACGCGTACAACAAAGATCCTGGCAACCTCGTTCTTCCATACGACATGGGAGCCGATGAGTATCCTTCTCCTGCGGAGTTCACGTATTGGTGGGACCTCCTCGGCGAAACTACCGTGACCATTTATATCGCTCTTTGTCCGGGGTGCAACTGAACGAGTCGCGAGGGAGAGAATGCGAGCTCAACACAGGAAAGAAAGCGCGCCAGATGCAGTAGGATAAGGAGTACCGTTTAATGTTTTCCAGTCCTTACACCGTTCTAAATCGGGTGCCAGGCTTTGAGGCTCGCGGTGGGGCCGCGCTAATTGGTACACTTGCTGCAGCGTCAGTGTTGCTACTATCTATTCCGACGGCCACGGCCCGAGTTTGGTACGTAGACAAAGATAACGAATTGGGCTTAGAAGACGGCGAGTCGTGGTTCACCGCGTTTACCGCGGTGCAGCCCGCCATCGAAGCGGCGTATGGAGTCTATACAACTCAAAATGAGCGCCAAGAACTTTGGGTGGCGGAAGGAATATACGATGAAGTGCGTGTTTCCCTCGTTGACGCCGATGAGCGCGACGGTACGAGTGAGATGGTTGACACAGGGTCAATTGTCATGCGCGAGGGTGTGGACTTATATGGTGGATTCGCGGGGACAGAAGCGGCACGGGAACAGCGAGACTGGAAGACACACTTTACGGTTCTGGACGGGTCCCGTACCAGGGGTGACAAAGCAGCGTTACATGTGCTGCTCGGCGCAAATGAGGTGGCTCTGGATGGGTTTATCGTCGTCGGCGGTGACGCCAACGAGGGGGCCTGGCTGGCGACCGGGATCGGGGGCGGACTGTATAATAATGCAACGGCGTTCGCGATCAATCACTGCAAGTTTGGCGAAAACAAGGCCTATTACGGTGGAGGGGCGATAGCGAATCGGCCGGAAGGCGGTGTCGTGGTAACCGACTGCACCTTTGAGGATAACGCAGGAGCTATCTCAAGCTACGGTACCGCACAGATCTCACGGTGCAATTTCGCAAGCAATTCGCCCGGCGCGATCGGTGCGACCGGTACGGTCACGCTGGAAGGATGTAGTTTTAGGGGCAATAATACCCCCACAGGATCAGGAGGCGCCGCCGCATTCTGGCAAGCCTTGGTAATGATACGTGATTGCAGTTTCTTTGATAACAGCGCGGTAACCGCGGGAGCCGTCCTGTTTTCGAACGGAACGGGCGGCGAGGTCATCAACTGTTTGTTCTCGCAAAACACTGCGGAACGGTCCGGTGCAGTCGGAGTCGGCACGATACGGTGTGACGACGACGGCAACTGTGGCGGGCCAGCGATCGTTTTCACGAACTGTACTTTTGCGGCTAATGTGGCGACGGGCGAACTTGGCGGGGGAGCGGCACGATCTCCGAAAGTAGCCATGTTTCGCAATTGTATTTTCTGGGACAATGTGCCAGACCAGATCACTGATCCGAATCCACCATTGGACGAGCAATTCCGACTCCGAGTAGAGTACTCACTGGTGGAAGGCGGCTGGGAAGGAATCGGGAACCTGGACGCCGATCCGTTGTTCATTGATTCCTCCAACGGCGACTTGCGCCTCCGCGCCGGTTCTCCGGCGATTGATGCAGGGACGCTTGACGGCGCACCGGAGGTGGATATCCGAGGTGTGGCGCGGCCGCAGGGGGCGGGCGTGGACATGGGGGCGTACGAATACC